>JAODBJ010000129.1 GCA_025463905.1 Actinomycetes bacterium | reverse complement strand
TGGCTGGGACTCCTGGCCGACGCCGGCTTCGAACCGACCGCGGTCGCCGAAGTGACATCCGAGGATCGCACGCCCCGCGAGTTCTTCGTCGGCCATCGCCCAGCGGCGCCCGTCTAGCCAGACGCGTCGGTCGTCTTACTCGGGTTGCCTGGGCGCCGCGACTCGTGCCCGACCTTTGATCGCGGAAAGGTGCCGAAAAGCGGTGGTTTCTGAGATCAAAACGGGAGGGCGGGCGGGCGGCGGGGCGCGGATGCCAAGATGGCGGTGTGACCGATACCGCCTTCACGTCGAGCCCGTTCGTGACTGCAATCGAGCCCATCACCGAGTCCGACGACGACATTCGCGCCGCGGTCGGCGAGGCGGAGGTGCCGCCGCTACTTCCGGCGCTCGCGTACCTCACCGGTGACCTGTCGCTCCTGCGCGACGAGCTCCGTCCCGACCCGTTGCTGAGTGGGCTACCCCAAGGCGGGCTCACCGACGACCAACTTGCCGCCGCGCGCGCCCTGGCTGTCGACGCGATCATCCGCTTCCGCGACAACGGTTCGCGACCTGCGCCGCTGCCATCCGACACGGACTTACTGCGGATCATGGAGTACGCGGTCGGCGGCGCGGCGATGGCCGACTATCTGCCGCTGCTCGAGGAAGAACTCGCGTTCCGCGGCGAAGATCGGCGCGCGCCGACCTTCCACAAGAACGACATCGCGCCCGACGTCGACTTCACGGTCGTCGTCATCGGCGCCGGCATGTCGGGGTTGCTCGCCGGCCACCGGTTACGCCAAGCGGGCGTGCCGTTCGTGATCCTGGAGAAGGACACCGACGTCGGCGGCACGTGGTACGAGAACACGTATCCCGGGTGCCGGGTCGACAACCCGAACCACAACTACAGCTACTCGTTCGCGCAACGGCACGACTGGCCGCTGCACTTCTCCACCCAAGACGTGCTCCTCGACTACTTCCGCAGCTGCGCCGACGTTTTCGAGTTGCGCGACCACATCCGTTTCCAGACCGAGGTGTTATCGGCAACCTGGTCGCAGCAAAACCTGCGCTGGACGGTGCGTACTCGCACGGCGGACGGTCACGAAGAAACGATCGAAGCGAACGCAGTGATCAGCGCGGTCGGGCAGTTGAACCGGCCCTCGTACCCGAACATCCCGGGCCGCGACTCCTTCGAGGGCGCGACGTTCCACTCGGCACGCTGGGACCGCGACGTCGATCTCCGCGGTGCGCGCGTCGCCGTGATCGGTACGGGTGCGAGCGCGGTGCAGTTCATCCCGGAGATCGCCGCTGCCGTCGGCGAGCTGCTGGTGTTCCAGCGCACTCCCCCGTGGCTCGGCCCGACCCCCGACTATCACGAGGAAGTTTCGCCCGGGCTGAAGTGGCTGTATTCGCACGTTCCGTCGTACAGCGAGTGGAACCGCTTCTGGATCTTCTGGAAGATGGGTGACGGTGTGCTTCCCGGCGTGCGCGTCGATCCCGACTGGGAGCCGCAAGCGTCGTCGGTGAGCGCGATCAACGACTTCATGCGCATGATGCTCACCGACTATCTCAGCACTGAGTTCGCCGACCGTCCCGACCTCATCTCGAAAGTCGTGCCGCAGTATCCGCCGGCCGCGAAGCGACTGCTGCGTGACAACGGCGTGTGGGCGCGTGCACTCAAACGCGACACCACGCAACTCATCACCGAACCCATCCGCGAGATCACGTCGAAAGGCGTGGTGACGGTCGACGGCGAAGAGCACCGAGTGGACGTCATCATCTACGGCACCGGGTTCGAAGCCTCGAAGTTCCTCACGCCGATGCGCGTGACCGGGCGCGACGGACTCGACCTGCACGAGGAATGGAACGGCGACGCGCGGGCGTACCTCGGGATCACGATCCCCGGATTCCCGAACCTCTTCTGCCTCTACGGGCCGAACACGAACATCGTCATCAACGGCAGCATCATCTACTTCTCCGAATGTGGCGTGCGGTACGTACTCGGTTGCATCGACCTCCTGCTGCGCGGCGAACACCGAGCGCTCGACGTGCGCAAGGACGTGCACGACGAGTTCAACGAACGCGTCGACGCCGAGAACCGCATGATGGCGTGGGGCGCGTCTGACGTGAATAGCTGGTACAAGAACGACCGCGGACGCGTCGCGCAGAACTGGCCGTTCACACTGCTGGAATACTGGCAGCGCACTCGCGCACCCGACCCTGACGACTACGAACTCGTCGCAGGCAACTGACCGAAGGACCACGGTGAAACTCGGGCTGCAACTGGGCTATTGGGGCGCGGCGCCGAATCCGTTCGCGGTCGCGCTCGCCCAGGAAGCCGAGCGGCTCGGCTTCGATTCGGTGTGGACCGGGGAAGCCTGGGGTTCCGACGCGTTCACGCCACTCGCGTGGATCGGTGCGCACACCGAACACATCCGGTTGTGCACGGGCGTCGTGCAACTGTCGGCTCGCACACCGGCGGCCACGGCGATGCACGCACTCACCCTCGACCACCTGTCGAACGGGCGCTTCACGTTGGGTCTCGGCGTGTCGGGTCCGCAAGTGGTCGAAGGCTGGTACGGCCGGCCGTTCTCGAAGCCGTTGGCCCGCACCCGCGAATACGTCGAGATCGTTCGCCGCATCCTCCGCCGCGAAGCGCCGGTCGAGTTCCACGGCGAGCACTACTCGATGCCGTACGACGGACCCGGCTCGTGGGGCCTCGGCAAGCCGTTGCGTTCGATCACCCATCCGCTGCGCGCGGACCTTCCGATCTTGCTCGGCGCGGAAGGACCGAAGAATGTCGCGCTGGCCGGCGAGATCGCCGACGGGTGGGTGCCGCTCTATTACTCGCCGTTCCGTCCAGAGGTGTACGGCACGTTGGGCTCGACCAAACCGAGCTTCGAAGTGTGCGTCACGGTGATGGGTTGCAGCATCACCGACGACATAGAAACTGCGTTACTCCCCACGAAGGCGTCGCTCGCGTTCTACATCGGTGGGATGGGCGCCCGCGACCGCAATTTCCACATGGAGTTGATGGGTCGCATGGGGTTCGAGGCCGAAGCGAACAAGATCCAGGAACTCTTCTTCGCCGGCCGCCGCGACGAAGCCATCGCGCTCGTGCCCACGCAATTCGCCGACGAGATCTCGCTCGTCGGGTCGAAGGAACGAGTGCGCGATCGGCTGCAAGCATGGGAAGAGAGCGCCGTCACGACGATGATCGTCCACGGCGATATCGACACGATGCGGGCTATCGCCGAAATCGCGTTGTAACGCGGGCAACCCCCCGGATTCCCTGAATAGGCTCGGCGTATGGCCCCGCCGAACCTCCCACAGCGAGCCCGCGTCGTCGTCGTGGGCGGAGGTGTGATCGGCTGCTCCGTCGCGTACCACCTCGCGCACATGGGCTGGACCGACGTCGTGCTGCTCGAGCGCGACCGCTTGACGTCGGGCACAACGTGGCACGCCGCCGGATTGATGGTGACGTTCGGTTCGACGTCGGAAACCTCGACCGAGATGCGCAAGTACACCAGCGCGCTCTACGCGCGCCTCGAAGAGGAAACCGGACTCGCCACCGGCTTCAATCCGGTGGGATTCATCGAACTCGCCGCCGACCGCGATCGGCTCGAGGAGTACCGGCGAGTGTCGGCGTTCAACCGTTACTGCGGTATTGACGTGCACGAGATTTCGCCGGGCGAAGTGAAGGAACTGTTCCCACTCGCGTACACCGACGACATCCTCGCCGGCTTCTACGTGAAGGAAGACGGCAAGGCCAACCCGGTCGACGTGACGATGTCGCTCGCCAAGGGCGCGCGCATGCAGGGCGTCACGGTGATCGAAGGCGTACCGGTAACCGGCTTCCTTCGCGCGCGCGATGTCGTAACCGGTGTGCAAACTCCGTACGGCAACATCGAAGCGGAGTACGTGGTGAATTGCGCAGGCATGTGGGCGCGTCAGCTCGGCGCGCTCGCCGGCGTGAACATCCCGTTGCAGGCGGCTGAGCACTACTACCTCATCACCGATCAGATACCGGGCCTCGAGAAGTCGTGGCCGGTGATCGAAGACCCCGCATCGCACGGCTATTACCGCGAGGAAGTCGGCGGCCTCATGATCGGCCTGTTCGAACCGGTGTGCGCACCGTGGCGCGTCGGTGGTGTACCCGAAGACTTCTCCTTCGGTGAGCTGCCCCCCGACTGGGATCGCATGGGCCAATACGTCGAGAAGGCGATGCAGCGGGTGCCGGTGTCGATGGAGGTCGGCGTTCGCAAGTTCTTCTGCGGTCCGGAGAGCTTCACCCCCGACCTCCAACCGATCGTGGGTGAATCACCGGAACTGAAGAACTACTTCGTCGCCGCGGGCCTCAACTCGATCGGCATCCTCACCGGCGGCGGACTCGGTCGGGTGCTCGCGCATTGGATTATCAACGGCCGCCCCGACGTCGACGTGACCGGTTTCGACATCGACCGTCTGCACACGTACCAGGCGAACCCCGAGTACCGGCGCACGCGCACCGTGGAGTCGCTGGGGATGGTGTACCAGTGCCACTACCCGTTCCGCTCGATGCAAACCGCCCGTGGTGCGAAGCAGTCGGCGATCCACCACTGCCTGGCGGAGCGCGGCGCGTACTTCAGGGACGTGAGCGGCTGGGAAGGCGCCGACTGGTACGCGCCGGCCGGTACCGAAGCGAAGGTCGACCGCCTCTCGTGGGGACGGCCGAACTGGTTCCCGTACTGGGAGGCTGAGCATCGGGCCACGCGTGAAGGCGTGATCTTGATGGACATGTCGTTCATGTCGAAGTTCGTCGTCGAAGGTCGCGACGCGGGTCGCATGCTCAATTTCATCTCCGCCAACAACGTCGACACCGAACCCGGCCTGATCACCTACACGCAATGGTTGAACGAGGGCGGCACGATCGAAGCCGACCTCACGGTGACCAAACTCGACGACGAGCGTTACTGGGTGGTGGCGTCCGACACCGCCTATGGGCATGCTCAGACGTGGATTCGTCGCCACATCGCACCGGACATGCACGCGTTCGTGTGCGACATGACGAGCGCATACGCGCAGATCAACGTCCAGGGCCCTCGTTCGCGCGAGTTGATGCAGTCCATCACGTCGCAAGACATGTCGAACGACGCGTTTCCCTACCGCGCCGCGCACGAGATCGACATCGGCTTCGCACGCGCGCTGTGCATCCGCATCACGTACCTCGGTGAACTCGGCTACGAGCTGTACATCCCGACCGAGCAGGCAATGCACGTGTACGACCGACTCGTCACCGCGGGCGAAGCGGTGGGATTGCGTCACGCCGGCTTGAAGGCGCTGGCCAGCCTGCGCATGGAGAAGGGGTACCGCGACTACGGCCACGACATCGACGGCACCGATTCTGTCCTCGAGGCGGGGCTCGGTTTCGCGGTCGACCTGAAGAAGCCCGGCGGATTCCTCGGTCGCGACGCCGTTGTCGCGAAGAAAGCCACCGGGCCGGTTACCCGCCGGATCGTGCAGGTGCTGCTGCAGGACCCGGAACCGTTGATGTTCCACGCCGAGGTGGTGTACCGAAACGGCATACCCATCGGGTACGTGCGCGCCGCGTCCTACGGCTTCACGCTCGGGGGCGCGGTCGGCCTGGTGATGGTCGAAGGGGGTGAACCGATCGACCAGGCCTACCTCGATGCCGGCACCTGGGAAGTCGAGATTGCCGGCACGTGCTACCCGGCGATTGCTTCACTCCGACCGCTCTACGATCCCCAGATGCTGCGCATCAAGAGCTGACGTCGCCTCTCACTTTTGACCGATGAACAGCTGGCGCATCGCGTCGCTTCCGAAGCTGGGCCTGCACGTCGAGCCAGTTTCACCCCGGGTGGGGACCGGGCCCCACGTCAGTCCGTCGGCGTGGTAGATCACGAGGATGTTGAGGTTCTGCGCGTCGAGGAGACGGCCGGGCACTCGCGGATGGATCTTCGCTGCACCACCGGCATTCGCGACAAACGATGACGCGTCGGGTTGCGCCGGCTTCGGGTGCACGACGGTGAGCGCGACAAGGCTGTCGTTCGCCGGACACACCGGATTCGCCGAGTCGGGCCCGAAGGTCGAGTAAAAGATCGAGTACACGCCGCGCGGGATCAACCCGGTCATCGACATCGCGACGTCGGTAAAGCTGCCGGTCCGCTTCGCAATCGTCTTCGCAAGCGACGTCACGCCGGCACTGTGGAACGTTCCCCACGTCACCCCCAGTGCGGCGCCGGACGCGGAGAAGAGCGGCGCGGTGTCGGGCGTCGAACGAATATCGGGATTCACGAGGCCACCCGAGCCATCCGACACGTACACGTCCTGCGTGACGGTGCCAAACCCTCTCGCCGGCGGAGTGGCCCCCGAAGCGCCGGCCGACGTTGCCGCCCCCACGATCGACACGGAAACGACCAACGCCAGAATCCATGTGCGAACCGTTGCCCTGATCATGCGTGCCTCCCGTTCGACGGTGCGTTCGTTTCAGGCAACGTAGAAAGCCGGACTTGCAGAACCCTTGCAGCGGCGTTGTGAAAAGATGCCGGGCGAGCGAGGAGGCCTGACGTGGGCAGCGAGAACGAAATCGGCGCCGCGGCGGCGATCGAAGATCAGGAACGGATCGGCGGCCTCGCCGGGCTCGGCGCGGGCATCCTCACCGGGGCGCGCATCGGATCGGCCGTGCTTCCGGTGGCGGGGCTCGGCACCTTCGCCGGCGCAGTCGTCGGAGGCGTGGTGGGCAACGAGGTCGGTAAGCGTGTCGGCCGGGCACTCGTCAACGGCTTCACCGCATTCACCAAGACCCTCGCCGACGGCTAGTCACCCCTTACGGGGAGCTGGGAGGGCGCAGTTGTCGGCCGTTTCGTTGCGGGGTGTGACCAAACGCTTCGGAGAGGTCGTCGCGATCGACGGCATCGATCTCGACATCGAGGAGGGCGAGTTCTTCTCGATGCTCGGGCCGTCCGGGTCGGGCAAGACGACAATGTTGCGCATGATCGCCGGCTTCGAGCTCCCGACGTCGGGCACCATCTCGTTGCACGGCCGCGACGTGTCGAAGCTCCCGCCGTTCGACCGCGACGTGAACACGGTCTTCCAGGACTACGCGCTGTTCCCGCACATGAGCGTGGCGCAAAACGTCGGCTACGGCCTGCGCGTGCGACGAGTCCCGAAGGCGGAACGCACCCGACGCGTCGCCGAGGCGCTCGCGAGCGTTCGCCTCAACGAGTTCGGTGCCCGGCGCCCATACCAACTCTCCGGTGGCCAGCGCCAGCGGGTCGCGCTCGCCCGCGCCCTCGTGAATCGTCCGGCCGTACTCCTCCTCGACGAGCCGCTCGGCGCGCTCGACCGCAAGCTCCGCGAAGAGATGCAGGTGGAGCTGAAGGAGATCCAGCAAGACGTCGGGATCACCTTCATCTTCGTGACGCACGACCAGCAAGAAGCGCTCACGATGAGCGACCGCATCGCAGTGTTCGCCGACGGGCGTATCGAGCAGGTCGGTACGCCGGCCGACATCTACGAACGACCGGTCACACCGTTCGTGGCCGGGTTCGTCGGTACGTCGAACGTGCTGCAACCAGCAGTGGCGAAAATACTCGTCGGGCGCGACGAGATGTGCACGATCCGGCCCGAGCACATCCGTATAGTGCCGACGGGTACGCAGCCGAACGACGACGAGATGCAGGCGACCGCGACGATCCGTGACGTGCAGTACCTCGGTGCGTTCGTGCGCGTACGCGCAGAAGTCGCCGGCGGCGTCTCGTTGATCGTCGACGTACCCAGCACAACTTCGGTATCCGCATCGATCGCGCCCGGCGAGCAGTGCGAGCTCGTATGGCGACGCGACTACGTGCGGGTCGTGGAACACTTCAACTCGACGGATACGGGGAGGACGACATGAGACATGCGAACCGGGTTGCCGCAACGGCAGCCGTGCTCGTACTGATCGCAACTGCCTGCGGCAGTAGCTCGAACAAGAGCAGCAGCACCACCACAACGCCCAAGGTGCAACAGACGATCGGTAAAGGCGAAGGAGCAGTGTCGATCCTCGCCTGGCCCGGTTACGCCGAGAACGGCTCGAACGATCCGAAGGTGAACTGGGTCAAGCCCTTCGAGACGGCCACTGGCTGCAAAGCAACGGTGAAGTACTTCGGGACGTCCGACGAGGCGTTCAACCTGTTCAAGACCGGTCAGTACGACGTCGTGTCGGCATCGGGTGACGCGACGTTGCGCGTCGTCGCCGATGGTGACGCGGCGGCGGTCAACACCAAGCTGCTCACGAATTGGAACGACATTGCGAGCTTCCTCAAGTTGAAGCCGTGGAACTCCGTCGGCGGCGTCTCGTACGGCGTACCGCACGGGTGGGGCGCCAATCTCCTCATGTACAACGAGAACGTCGTGAAGCCCGCTCCCACATCGTGGGGAGCGGTCTTCGATGCCACCTCGCCGTACAAGGGCAAGGTCACCGGCTACGACTCCCCGATCTACATCGCCGACGCCGCCTTGTACCTCCAAAAGACCAAGCCCGCGTTGAAGATCACGAATCCGTACGCGCTCGACGACACACAGTTCACGGCCGTAGTCGACCTTATGAAGCAGCAGCGCAAGATCATCGGCGAGTACTGGAGCGACTACCTCAAGGAGCAGGACGCGTTCACCAAAGGCAGTCTCGTGCTCGGCACCACCTGGCAGGTGATCACGAATGGCGTGCAAGCCGACAAGTCATCGCCGCCGGTGAAGGCGATCATCCCGGCTGAAGGTTCGACCGCGTGGTCGGACACGTGGATGTTGTCGACCAAGTCCAAGCACCCGAACTGTGCCTACGAGTGGATGAACTGGATCACGAAGCCCGACATCCAGGCGCAGGTTGCCGAGTACTTCGGTGAAGCACCGGCGAACCTCAAAGCGTGCTCCCTCACCACGAACAGGGACCACTGCAAGCTGTTCGGCGCGAGCGACACGTCGTTCTACAGCAAGCTCGCGTATTGGACGACGCCGACCGCGAAGTGCCTCGACGGCCGTACCGGTGTGACCTGTAAGAACTACGCCGACTGGACCGCGGCTTGGGACAGCATCAAGGGGTGATCGGCACCGGCCTCCGCCGGCGGATCTCTCGCGTCCTGTGGAGACGCCCTCGTTTGCGGCTCGGGTTGTTGCTCGGCGGCCCGTTGGTGTGGCTACTCGTCGCGTACATCGGTTCGCTGATCGCGCTGCTCGTAACGTCGCTCTACCACTATCAAGACGATCCCACCGGCCTCGTGCAACACCTATCGACGTCGCCGAGCGCGACGAACTACCGGCGGTTGTTGGACCAACATGTGTACCGCGACGTCGCGTTCCGCACGATCGGCGCCGCGCTCACTGTCACCGTCATCGACCTGCTCGTCGCATTGCCGGTCGCGTTCTACATCGCGAAGCTGGCCGCGCCGTGGTTGCGGCGCGTGCTCGTGGTCGCGGTGACGATGCCGTTGTGGGCGGGCTACCTCGTGAAGGGATACGCGTGGCGGGCGATCCTCGACCCGGCCGGCGGAGTGCTGCACCAGGTGTTCGGGCACTCCCCCGGCTTCGGGCTGTCCGGCACCACGCTCACGCTGGCGTACCTCTGGCTTCCCTACATGATCATCCCGATCTACGCCGGGCTTGAACGGTTGCCGAACTCCCTGCTCGAAGCCTCCACCGATCTGGGTGCAAAGGCCGCCACGACCTTTGCCCGCATCGTGTTGCCCCAACTCCTGCCGTCGATCGTGGCCGGCTCCATCTTCACGTTCGCGCTCACACTCGGCGACTTCTACATGAACCAGATCGTCGGCGGCACCACACAGTTCTTGGGCAACGTGGTGTACCGGGAGTTCAGCGCGAACCTGCCGTTCGCGGCTGCCTATGCCACCCTGCCGATCGTGATCATGGTGGCGTACCTCCTCGGCGCGCGATCCACCGGCGCACTCGAGGAGCTGTAGCGATGTACGTGTCGCGCTTGGCGCGTTCGGTTCTCGGGGCGTTCACAGCCCTCGTATTGCTCGTGCTCTACTTCCCCATCGCGTACATCGCGCGTCTCAGCGTAAACACCGCGAAAACGTACGCATGGCCGCCGCGCGGTTTCACCCTCGAGTGGTGGCGAGCCGCCGCTCACGCGTCCGGACCGCGTGACGCGTTGGTGCGCTCGCTCGAGACTGCGTTGCTCGCGTCCACGATCGCGCTGATTCTCGGAACGCTCGCCTCGTTCGCACTCACCCGCCACCGTTTCTTCGGACGGAACGTGGTGAGTTTGATGGCGGTCTTGCCAATCGCGCTTCCCGGCATCGTCACCGGTATCGCATTGAACTCGGGCTTCCACCGTGTCGGCGTGAATCTTTCGCTCTTCACGCTGGTCGTGGCACACGCGACGTTTTGCATCGTGATCGTCTACAACAATGTCGCCGCGCGCCTCCGCCGGCTTGCGCCGAGCCTGGAGGAGGCTTCGGCAGATCTCGGTGCCGACATCTTCCAAACCTTCGGCTACGTCACGTTTCCCTTGATGCGCTCGGCGCTCGTCGCCGGCGGACTGCTCGCGTTCGCGCTTTCATTCGACGAGATCATCGTCACGACCTTCACTGCGGGCGCCGGCTTCGAGACGCTCCCGCTGTGGATCTTCAACAACATGTTCCGGCCGAACAACCTGCCGCTGGTGAACGTTGTCGCGACCGTCGTGGTGTTGTTGTCGATCGTGCCCGTCTACATCGCGCAACGATTGAGCGACGGCGTCGTCGGCGCCACCGGCCACTAGCGGCACTGGGCAACCGACGCGCTACGGGCGGCGGTGACGGGCGAAGAAGTCGAGAATCTCGTCGGTGGCCGCGAACGTCTTCCCGGCCGCGGAATCGGTCGGGTCGGACACGGCGTCGGCGCCACCAGGCCAGTAGTGCGTACCACCCACAACCGTGTCGAGCACCACTTCCAGCCCGCCGGTGCAGTGTTGGTAACGAAGCCGCGTGACGCCCTTCGCGGCCTGATCCTGTTTGGGTGACGGGTCACAGCCGTAACGCTTCGCATAGCCGTCGATCACCGTGCGCGCCGCGGGTATCTGCACCGACGAGCCACCGACGGAGCCACCGGCGTACGGCACAAGGGGATCCGCGGTGCCGGCAATCGCGAGCACCGACGGAGCCACGCGGCTCGGACATCCGGCGGGAGTGGTCGCCGACACCATGGCCACCGCCGCGAACAGATACGGCTTCGTGCACACGAGGAAGGCCGAGAACGCCGAACCGTTCGAGTGGCCGGCGGCGTACACGCGTTTCGGGTCGATGCACAGCCGGCGCTCGAGGTCGGCGACGAGCGCGTGCACGAAACCGAAATCGTCGGGTTGGCCGGGACTGCCGAACATGTTCCACTGCGGCGGGTTCTCGAGGGAATCCGGCGTCACGACGATGAAGCCACGCGCAGTTCCCTTCTTGCCCATGTGCGTGAGCGCTTCGAGCGCTTCCTTACGTCCGGCGAACCCGTGGAAGTCGAACACGAGCGGGTACGCCTGGCTCCCGTCGTAGCGCGCCGGCAACGCGAGGAAGTACGAACGATCTTGGCCGGCGTAACGGAACACGCGCGCAGCGACGGCGGGCGTCGCGACGCGCGCCGGTGTGCATGCCGAGGGCACCGTCGCGTCGGTGGCAGACGGGACGGCAGTCGATGGCGGCGCCGACGAACGACTGCTTGCCGGCGAACTACACGCGGCGACCACCAGCACAAACGCAACTGCTGCTACAACCCGCCTCATCGGTCGCAAACTACAGACCTAACTGGCGTGCACGCGCACGCTCGATGAGCCGTGGACCGAGCCACTTCCACATCTCGTGGGCGCCGGCCGGGTCGAAGTGCACGCCATCGGGCCGCAAGAGCACGCCGTTGATGCGTTCCCGGTACGTTCCGGACGCACACAAGATGTCGGACCAGTGCAACACCTCGAGGCGGTGGTCGTGCGCGGCGACGTCGTCGAGCACGCGGTTGATCGCCACCCGGCGCGCCGGGTCGGTGCGCTCGGCGTCACCCAAGAGATGCGACGGGCCGTAACACGGAATATCAGTGAACACGACCCGTGCGCCGTGTCGCGAGAACACTTGAACCGCCTCTTCGACGTCCGCCCGTAACGCGGCGTCGTACGGCGCCGAGCCGGGCTCGACCACGACACCGCCCACGATCTGATTGATCATCTCCCACGACCCGCCGATCATCACGACCAGATCGGGTTTCGTCGCTGCGACGACGTTCGCCCAGTGCCGCGTGATGCCGGCGCAATTGTGCCGCGCGTCGTCGCGCACCCCTCCCAGTTCGGTACCGGTTCGCATGAACCCGCAGCCGAGCTTTTGCGCGCCACTCCATTGCGCCTCGCGCGCCGTCGCCGGATCGATGTTGAAGCCGAGCGTCAGGCTGGCCGAGTCGCCGGCGATCACGATGCGTGGAGGCCCGGCGTGCGGGCGTCGCACCGGATGCGTGCGGTCGACGGTTGTTGACGTCCCCTCGGTTCGATGCGTCGGCGCTGCCGTCGCTTCGATCGTGACGAGCGCGACGACCACTACGAGCGCGACGAGCGCCACCGCGACCGCCCCGCGACTCTTGGTTCGAGAGGTACCAACTCGCAGCGGCCGCATCCTGGCCGGAAGTCTAGAAGCGCGCCTACGGAACGATCGCGGTGCGTGCGACCGGTTCCGCCGGCACCTGTCGTCGCGAGGCAGCGAGGGCGAGGCCGTGCAGGACCGCATTGCGCGTCTCGCGCGGATCGATGATCTCGTCGAAGCCCAGGTGGCCGGCCGAACGGTAGGCCGCGTCGAGTTCCGCCTGACGCAGCTCGGCGGCGCGTTCCGGGTCGGCCTTTGACGCCTCGCCCATCGCGCCGGCCCCCATTGCGCCCAGCGTCGCACCGGGAAACGCGAACGTTGCGACTTGCTGATCGAATCCCACGAGCGCCATCACCATCGATCCGAACCCGTACGCCTTGCGCAACGTCACGTGCACTTTCGGTGTCGTCGCCTGCGTCTGGGCCACGAACATGCGCGCCCCGCTGCGTAGCACGCCCGCCTGCTCCGACTTCGTGCCGGGGAGCATGCCGGGGTTGTCGGCGAGAAACAGGAGCGGGAGATGGAAGGAGTCGGCCACGGTGATGAAATGCGCCGCCTTGTCGGCCGCGCTCGCGTCGATCGACCCCGCGATCACGCGCGGCTGGTTGGCGACGATCGCGACCGCTTCCCCACCGATGCGCGCCAGCGCGCACAGGATCGACCGCCCGAAACCCGGTTGCACCTCGAACCATTCGCCGCCGTCGACCACAGCATCAAGCACGCGCCCCATGTCGTAAATCGCGCGCCCGTTCCGCGGCACGATCGAGAGCATGTCGTCAACGGTACGGGGGCCGACATCACCCTCGGTACGTTGCGGCGGGTACGACCATGCGCTGGCCGGGAAGTACGACAGATACGCGCGCACGAGCGCGAGCGCGTCGGTGTCGGTTCCCGCAACGTTATGGACGAGGCCGGCACCGACCGCGACGCGAGGGCCGCCGAGGTCCTCCTTGGTCACCTCCTCGCCGGTCGAGACGCGCACGACCGGTGGACCCGCGGTGAAGATGGCGGCGGCTTCGGTCATCACAGTGAAATCGGAGATCGGTGCGATGAGCGCGCCGTGCCCGGCCGACGGACCGAGCACCGCCGTGACCATCGGTACGCAACCCGAACATTGCGCCTGCATGATGAGGTCGGTGGGCGATCGACCGTGGCCCGAGTCGCCGCGATAACCCGCGCCTTCGAGAAGCATGACGAGCGGCACGCGCGCCCGCAGCGCGAGTTCGGCAATGCGGTACCGCTTCGAGTTGCTGCCGCTCCCGATCGTGCCGCCGAGCACCGTGAAATCTTCTGCACCCACCATCACGGGCCGGCCATCAATCTCGCCCGCGCCGGCGACGAACCCGTCGGCCGGCACCGTGCCTACGAGGGTGCCGATCTCCACGAACGAACCGGCGTCGAGCAGGGCGTCGACGCGACCTCGGGCGTCGAGCTTCCCGGCGGCGTGATGGCGCGCGAGGCGTTCGTCGCCGCCCATCGCTCGCGCCGCGAGCCGGCGTTCGGCAAGATCTGCCAATGCCGGTTCCCACTCGCCCGGAACCTCGCCCTCGGCCACGTTGCGATCCTACGTAGTCTGTGGAACACGAGTCCCAGAGCCCAGCCTCGGTTGTTGCACTTGTGCTCCCGTCCGGGGGCATAAGTGCAACAACCCGGCGGGTGAAACATAGGGAGCAGGGATTGATCGTCGAAGGTTCGCTGGTCGACCGGGACGCGTTTCATGCGCGCACGGGTTGGGACGTGAAGCCCGAGGGCGCGTGCAAGGCGGAGGTGTGCGTGCCGTTGCCCGCCGACGCGTACGCGGATGAGGGGCGCATCGACGTCGCGGTCGTTGCGAAGAAGCTGGGCATGCCGGTCGTTGCCGACGAGGTACACGGGCTCACGGCGCTCGGGCCCGAAACGGCTGTCACTGGCCGCGTCCTCACCTCTGCGCGCGCACCGGAACTCGTGCTGCCCGACGCGCACGGCAACCCGTTCCGCCTGTCGAGCCTGCTCGGCCAGAAGGTGTTGCTGGTCGCCTGGGCATCGTGGTGAGGCTGCCGCTTCGACCTGCCCGTGTGGCAGGAACTGCGCACCGAATTGCACCCACTCGGCCTCGAGATCGTGACCGTCGCGCTCGACGTCGAACCCGACGACGCGCGTCCGTTCATCGAAGCTGCGCACCCGGATCACCCGTCGCTCATCGACTCGACTCACCGGGTCGACGAACTGTTCGGTGTGGTGAACGTGCCGAACGGCGTGTGGATCGACGAAGAGGGAATGATCGTGCGGCCGGTCGAGCCCGCGCACCCGGGGCTGAACCCGGTGACGGAGTCCTTCCGGACGATCGATCTCTCGACGCTGCCGCCTGACGTCGCGCAAATTCTCGAAGAGGCACGCAAGATCAAGAGCGACCCCGACGTGTACGTCACGATGTTGCGCGACTGGGTCGAGCGCGGTGTGAGGAGCGTGTACGCGCTGTCACCCGATGAGGTCATCAGCCGGTCCCAACCCCGTCCCACTGGTGCCGCAACCGCGGCCGCGCACTTCGAACTCGGTGAGTACCTGCACCGCACCGGTGATCACGCGGCCGCGATCGGGCACTGGAGTGAGGCGCACCGGTTGCAACCCGACAACTGGACCTACAAACGCCAGGCGTGGAACTTCGAGGACCCCGTGCGTCAAGGTCACACCGACGCGTACGAGGGTTCCTGGTACGAAGACATCAAGAAGATCGGCGCCGAGAACTATTACCCGCCGATCGTTCCGTAGCCGCTACCCGCGGTTCGTACCGATCGTCACCCGACCGCCCTCGGGGTCGACGTTCTCCAGCCACGTGTCGTCGATCGCGATGGCGCGCGCCGGCACCAGTGTCGTCCGCCGGCGCGTCCACAACACGTTGGCGCCCTGGCGTACGACGACATTCGCCCGGCGAACGAACTCCGCGCTCGCCGCGAGGAAGACGCCGCGCGGCGCGGCGTTCTGACCAGGCACGAACCGGTTGGGCGACACCCATGCGAACGGCGCTTCCGGCGTTACGTCGATCGCTTTCGACGGCCATGCTTCGCCGTCGAGCCACGAGGCCACCGCGCCGGCGGCGAAGCTTCCTTCGAGCGCGCAGACGTCGGCGGTTTGTGCACCGTGCAGAAGGTTGCCGGCGGCGAAGATGCCGGCCGTCGACGTGCGGAGTCCGGTATCGACGCGTGGTGCGCGCGTAACCGGGTCGAGCGCCAGTTCGGCGCGCACTGCAAGTTCGTAGTCGGCAACCCAGTCGCCGGTGAACACAACGGTGTCGCATTCGAGTGGACGGGTCCACCCGGACAACTGCACACCGGTTACGCGATTGCGTCCGAAGATTTGTTCGACGCGCGTCCCCGTGAAGAGCGGCACTTGCCAGCTGTAGCGGGCGGCGAGCGCGAAGGCGCCGAACGACTCGTGGCGCGGGCCTTCCGTGACCATCGCGACAACGCGAACGCCGGCATGACGCAATGCGAGCACGGCCGAATAGCTCACATGCTCTGCACCGACCACGACCGCGTTCGTGCCCACCCACTGCCGCGCTTCGATCATGCGTTGGAGCAATCCGGTGGTCAGCACACCGCCGGGCCGGCTGCCCGGCACGAGCCGGGCGGCGCGCGGCCGTTCCCGACATCCCGTCGCGAGCACGATGGCGTCCGCGGCAACGTGCACGCGCGAACCGGGCGAGGTCAGTTCGAGGGCGCGGTCGACCGCCGGGCCGTGCCAACCGGTCACCGTCGTTTCGGTGAGCACCTCGACGCCGGCGCGTTCGGCCTTGGCCGTCCACGCCCGCGCGTAGGCGGGACCGCGCATGACGCGGTGCAGGTCGCGTAGGCCGTAGCCGGCGTGATTCACGTGGCGCGCAACACCTCCGGGCTCCGCCTCACGGTCGACCACCGCGACCCGTCCGGCACCAAGCTTCCGCAGCGCGGTCGCGGCCGCGAGACCCGCGGGACCGCCCCCGACGATGAGCACGTCGTAGTGGGTCGATGGGGGCACCGCGCGCGCCGGGACGCTCGGCTCGGCCCGGCCGCCGGTCGCCAGCAGGTCGATCACGTTCGCGCCGCACCAGAAGCCCTGGCAACGACCCATGAGCACGCGCGTTCGGCGGCGCAGGCCGTCGAGGTCGAACGGCGCGACGGTGCTCGCGCACGCGTCCCGTATCTCCCCTCGGCTGACCCGCTCGCAGTGGCAGACGATCCGCCCGTACTCCGGGTCGGCCGCGATGCAATCGGGGTCGAACGCGGGTCGGGGTTGTTCCTCGCCGAGATTCGCGACGCGCACGCGCTCGAGTTGCGCGCGCGGGCGCGCGTCGAGGCCGCCCTCAGCGAGGAGAGCGAGCACATGCTCGGCGATCGCCATCGAGGCGGTAAGACCGGTCGAACGGATGCCACCCACCGTCACGAACCGTGCCGGTGCATCGAGCGCGATTTGATAGTCGGCGTATTCGGTGGCGGCACGAAGCCCGGCGTACACCGCGGTCACCTCGTGCGCGACGAGCGCCGGCATGATTCGACGACCCTGCGCCAGCAGCGCGTCGATACCGGCGCGGGTCGATGACGTGTCGGTCTTGTCGTGGATGTCTTCGGCGGTCGGCCCGAGCAGTACGTTCCCGAACACCGTCGGGCTGACGAGCACACCCTTGGTCGTGGCCGTGGGCACGGGCAGCACGATGTGCTGGAGCAGTCCGCGCGCGAGTTTGTCGAACACGATCAGTTCGCCGCGGCGCGGCGTCACCGTGAAACGGTCGACGTTACGACGCCGGTCGATCTCATCGGCACGCAATCCGGCCGCGTTCACGACGAAGCGCGTCCGCACCGCTCCACGCGGCGTGACCAGGCGCCAGTGCTCGCCGTCGTCGGAGAGATCGTCGACCGGCGCCATGCGCAACAGGCGCGCGCCGTTCGCGACGGCCTCCGTCGCGAACGCGAACACGGGGGCCCAGGGATCAATGATTGCTTCGTCGGGAACGGACAGGCCTCCCGTCGCGCCGCGCGCAAGGTTCGGCTCCCGGCGATACACGTCGTCGGCATCAATGAGTGCCGTGCGGTCGTAGCCGTTCGCGACCGCCTGTTGCGCGAGCATCGGCAGCCGCGCCTGTTGCTCGTCGTTCCATGCGACCAGAAGCGCGCCGGTCGCCTCGAGCGCGATGCCCGCCGACGTCGCGTAGTCGCGTAACAACGACTGTCCGCGCGCGACGAGTCGCGCCTCCAGGGTGCCGGGTTTGGCGTCGAAGCCGGTATGCAGGATTGCGGTGTTCGCCTTACTCGTGCCCGCGCCGATGTCGCGGCCCGCTTCGAGGAGGCAGACCGAGAGGTCGTGTTGCGCGAGCAAGCGCGCGATCGCGCTGCCCACGACCCCGGCCCCGATCACGGCAACGTCGAACGGCGCGCTATCTGCGGCCACGGTGTGGTTCGCTACCCGCCGGCAAGCCGGACTGTTGCCTCAGCAGCGGCGCGCCATACTGCCAGCCGCTCGTCGGCTTCGGCAGCAGTTATCGACGGTTCGAAATGCATCAGCGGCGACCATACGCCGACCGCGTCCTCGGGCCGGGTAACTGCACCCGCGCCGAGTCGCGCGAACGCGGCAACACCGAGCGCCGTCGCGTGCGGCGACGGATACACCTCCACCGGCACCTGCGCGAGGTCGGCCTGCACCTGCAGCAACGTGCGCGAGCGGGTGAGACCACCGTCGACCCGCAAGCGGGTGACCGACTTTCCAAGATCGCTACCCGCCGCACGCGCGAGCCACGCGACCTGCGCCGCGATTCCCTCCACCACTGCTCGTGCCAAGTGCGCGCGGGTTGTTGCAATCGAGAGACCGGTGAACGCGGCTCGCGCTCCCGTCGACCAGAAGGGCGCACCCAAACCGGTGAAGGCCGGCACAAACGAGACGCCACCCGAGGTCGTCTCCGTGCCGGCGAGCCGATCGAGGTCTTCGGGCCCGTCGAGCAAACCAACCGATTCGAGCCACGTGAGTGCGGCACCGGCCGTGAACACCTGACCGTCGAGGCAGTACGTCGGCGCGTTGTGCAATCGCCACGCGACGCAGGACACGAGGCCATTTCGCGACCGGTGCGCGGTCGCGCCGAGGTTCGCGAGCAGGAACGCGCCGGTGCCGTACGTACATTTCGCGTCGCCGGGCGTGAAACACGACTCCGCGAACAACGCGGCTTGCTGGTCGACGGCCAGTCCGGCAACGGGAACGCTCGCGCCGAACGCCGACGTCTCGCCGATGACTGCGGCACAGTCGACGATCTCGGGCATCGAAGCCGGATCGAGGTCGAAGATCGCGCAGGCGTCAGGTGACCACTGGCACTTGTCGAGGTCGAGCAGCAACGAGCGCGACGCGGTCGCGGCGTCGGTAACGAATGCACCTGTGAGCCGCTGCAACATCCACGCGTCGGTGGTGCCGGCGGTACCGGCGCGCGTCATGTTCTCGCGTAGCCAAGTGAGCTTCGGCGCGACGAAATACGGATCGAGCACCAGGCCGGTGACCTGAGCCAACCAGTCGGCGTGACCGTCGGCCGCGACCCGCTCGCATACGGACGCGGCGCGACGGTCTTGCCACACGATCGCGGGTGTGAGCGGCTTCGTCGTCGCGGCGTCCCATGCGAGCACGGTTTCGCCCTGGTTCGCGAGCCCGACTGCCTCAACTGTCACGCCGGCGCGCGCAATTGCTTCGGTGCCGGCGTCGACGACTGATCGCCATAGCACTTCGGGATCGATTTCTACGCTCCCGTCCTCGCCCGCGATCACCGGCACGGGCACTTCCGCCTCGCCGAGGACCGTGCCGTCGCTCGTTACCACGAGCGCCTTCGTCGCCGAGGTGCCCTGGTCGATCGCGAGTACGTTCACGCCTTGATCCGCTCGCCCGCGGGGTCGTACATCGGATCACGCATGATCTCGCCCGGAACCCAGTCGCCGAAGACTTCGACGTGTACCGAACGACCGATGTGGCTGCGGTCGGTGGGCACGTATGCGTAGGCGATCGAGCGCCCGACGCGAAAGCCGTACCCGCCGCTCGTGACGCGGCCGACGATCTCCCCGTCGACCCGTACCGGTTCCGACCCGAGCGTGACCGCGCGCGGATCGGCCAGCACGATCGCCCTCAGTCGACGGGTCACACCGCGTTCCTTCGCGGCGCGTAGCGCGTCGCGGCCCAAGAACGCGGGTTCTTTGTCGAGCCGCACCGCGAAACCGAGCCCGGCTTCGAACGGATTGTCGGCCGGCGTTACGTCGGCGCCCCAAACGCGGTAGCCCTTCTCCACTCGCAACGCGTCGATCGCGCGGTAGCCACCCGCGACCATCCCGTGCGCGGTGCCCGCGTCCCACAGCGCGTCCCAGAGGGTCAGCCCGTACTCAGTGGGGCAATAGAGCTCCCACCCGAGCTCACCCACGTACGTGACGCGCAACGCAACCACGGGTACCGCGCCGATGCTGATCTCTCGCGCGGTCATGTAAGGGAACGCTTCGTTGGAGAGGTCGGCGCTCGTGAGCGATGAGAGCAACACCCGCGAACCCGGTCCCCAGATCCCGTAGCACGCCCACGCGGCGGTCACATCTCTCGCGTGCACGTCGTCGTGTACCTGTCGTTCGAGTTGCTTGCGGATCCAACCGAGGTCGTGATTGCCGAACGCAGTGCCGGTCACGAGCAGAAACCGGTTCGCGCCGAGGCGCGTCACGGTGAGATCACATTCGATGCCGCCCGCCTCGTTGCACAGTTGCGTGTACACGACACTCCCAACCGGCCGGTCGACGTCGTTCGCGCACAGGTGGTCGAGGAACGCGCTCGCACCCGGGCCGCCGATCTCCATCTTGGAGAAGCTCGTCTCGTCGAACAGCGCGACGCGATCGCGACACGCTCTTGCCTCGACGCCGATGGCCGGGTCCCAGTGCTCCCCGGCCCAGCCACGCGGGCGTTCCGCGGTGTTGCCGCCGGCCGCGTTCGGTCGGAACCAGTTCGGTCGTTCCCAACTGCTCTTCTCGCCGAACTCGCAGCCCAGTGCCTCGAGCCTCGGGTACGCAGGCGAACGGCGTAACGGCCGGCCCGCCGTTCGCTCCTCGTTCGGGTAATGGATGTCGTAGTAGGTCGAGTACACCTCGACCACCCGGTCACGCGCGAAGTCGCGGCTGCGGTACTGCGCACCGAAGCGCCGGATGTCCATCTTCCACGTGTCGAACGATGGTTCGCCGTCGAGCAGCCACTCGGCCATGACGCGCCCGACGCCACCGGCGCCGGCGATGCCGTGCGCGCAGAAACCGGCTGCGACGAACAGCCCGTGCACCTCACTCTCACCGAGCACGAATTCGTTGTCGGGGGTGAAGCCTTCCGGTCCGTTCACGAGGGTGATCACGTCGGCCGTTTCCGCCGCGGGAACGCGCCGGCACGCTCGCTCCATCAGCGGCGCGAAACGTTCCCAGTCTTCGGGAAGGAGACGATTGTTGAAGTCGGCCGGCACACCGTGCAGCGACCATGGCGCGGGATTACGTTCGTAGCCGCCGAGAAGCAGGCCGTCGCCCTCACGCCGGAAGTACACGAGGTTGTCGGGGTCGCGCAGTTGCGGCAGCGCAGGCGTCACGCCCTCGACGTTCTTCGTGATCAGATACTGGTGCGCCATCGGAACGATCGGCACGGTCACACCCGCGAGCGCGGCGACATCGGGGGTGTACATCCCGCACGCCAGGACGACCGACCCGGCCTCGACGGAACCCGCGTCGGTGACCACCTTGGTGACTCGCCCGGCGTCCACCACGAGGTCGGTCACGCGCACATTCGCTTCGACCTCGACGCCGCGGCTTCGCGCGCCGCCGAGGAACGCGTTCGTCACCCCGCTCGGGTCGAGGTAACCGTCGGTGGGAAGCCACGCCGCGCCCAGCACACCTCTCGTGTCCATCAACGGGAACCGTTCGTGCGCCTCGGCCGCGGAGATCAAGCTCATCGGCAAGCCGAAGGTCTTCGCCCACCCGTCTTGGCGCTGCAACTCCTCCATGCGTGCCGGGGTGCACGCGATCCGCAGCGATCCCACCTCGCGCCAATCCGGTGAACGACCAGTGACGACCGCGTCCGCCTCGAGCCGCCGGTACACGTCGACGCTGTGCATCATCATCTGCGTCACGGGCAAGCTCGAACGGAGTTGGCCGACGAGCCCGGCGGAATGGAACGTGCTCCCGCTCGTGGGATCGGCGCGGTCGAGCACGAGCACATCGGTGCACCCACGCTCGGCGAGATGCCAGGCGATGCTCGCGCCGGCAACGCCCGCGCCGACGATCACGATCTCGGCTCGGGACCGCACGAGGCACCTGCCTTCAGGACGGGTCGGGTGTCGCCGCGTCTGCGAGCCACCGACCGTAATCGGGGTGCGACGCCGCACGGAGCAACCGGTCGAAATGCGTGCTTGCGTACGCCTCGTAGTCGAAGTCGAGCGTGCTGATGCCTTGCTGCACCACACCCCACATGGCCTCGCGGAAGTCACTCATCACCTTCATGAGCGCGAGACGGGCCGCCCGTCGCGCGGTCACCGCGCCGAAGTACGCGTCGAGCAGCGCGGTCTCCGTGCCGGCATCGAAGTCGTTATTGGTCGCGAGGTTGCCGAGGTCGAAGTACCGGTCGTTCATACCCGCGTACTCCCAATCGATGAGCCACACTCGGTCACCGTCGGCGAGGAAGTTTGCGCTGAGCAAGTCGTTGTGACACGGCACTCGCGGTTCGGGCGTTGCGTAGAACGCCTGCTCGATCTCCGACGCGTACGCGGCCGCCTGCTCGTACGCGGCAGGGATGCGCACACCGCGCGACATCGCCGCATCGCGGTGCTGGCCCGGCACGCGAAAGCAATCGAACACTCCGGCGAGCGGACCACTCGCATGGAACGCGCGCAAGGCTCCGCAGATGGTGTCGAGCCGGGCCGAGGTGCGAAATTCGTCCGGCGCCATCTCGGCACCGCTCACGAACCGCGTAACGAGGTACCCCTCCGGTTCGAGGAATGCCACCACATCGGGCGAGATCCCAAGCGACGCGGCGCGCTCGGTCGCCTCCCGCTCCACCCGCCGGTCGATATTGAGAAGGTGTGTGTCCTTGCCCGCGAGCCGCAACACGAACTGCTCGGCGCCGACGTGCACCAACAGGTTGCGGTTCGTGATGCCGCCGGTGAGCACTGCGCCGGCACGCGCCTCTGATCCCCAGCCCGGGACCCGTGCCAGCAGGTCTGCGATCTCGTCAGTGGTCGTGACCGAGCGTCTCCTCGAGCCGCTCCTCTTCGACGCGCTCGATTTGCTCGAAGGTTTGCACGTCGCCGGAATCGAGCGCGCGCTCGATCGCCATCAGCTCGTCCTTCGAACCCTGCACTATCGGGCCGTTGAACCAGTTCTTTGCCGACGTGAACCACCAGATAGTGACGGCGATGAAGCTCAACAAGATCAGCGGACCCGACCAGTTGAAGTTGTTCGCGAAGTCTCGATACTGGTGGGCGCGCAGGAAACCGAGCACGGGATAGACCGGAGCGAAGAAATAGAGCGACACGAAAATGACCCACACCACCGCCGCCCAACCGACGACTTGCGAGTAGCGCCCGAGGTTCCATTCGCCTTGTACGAAGTTCGGGTTCCGCAAGCGGAGAAACACCGGGATGATGTAGGCGATGTAGAGGCCGACCACACAGATGCCGGTCATGGCAAAGAACGCGATCGACACCCCCTTGTTCTGATACAGCGACGACGCCCCGACGATCGCCGACAACACGACGGCGAGCCACACCGAGTTCGTTGGCGTGCGGGTCTTGGGGTTGATGCGGTGCCACACCCGGTGGCCCGGAACCGCGCCGTCGCGCGAGAAGGCATAAATCATCCGCGAGGCGGCGGTTACCGACGCCATACCGCAGAAGAACTGACCGACGATCGAGATCAGGATCAGGAGCTTTGCGCCCGCGCCACCCACCGCTATGCGGATCAGTTCCGGCGCCGCGTTGATCCCGGTGAACGCGATGTGGTTGTACATCGGCGTCGACGCGTCGAAGTTGCCCTTCGGGATCGCGAGCGTCATCGCGAGGTTCAGGACGAACGCGGCGATGGCCGACACGTAGATCGCACGCACGATCGCTTTGGGGGCTTCGGTGTGTGCCGAGTGTGTCTCTTCACTCACGTGGGCGGACGCGTCGAAGCCCGTGATCGTGTACTGCGCGAGCAGTAACCCGAGGCCGAAGACGTATATCCCCGCGAACGGGCCACTCCAGCCGGTGAGGTTCTTTCCCTCGGTCAGGAAGTGCACGCTCTGGTGGTGCGCCGGCGCGATGAACAGCACCGCGAAGATCACCAACACGCCGACGACGTGCCACCACACGCTGATGTCGCCGAGCAGCGCGACGAGATCCACCCGGAACGTGTTCAGCAAGCCGTGCACTGCGAGGTAGATGACGAAGATGATGAAGATGTTGCGGGCGCCGGAGCTTCCCGAGATCTCGAAGCCGGGGCGGTACAGCTGGATGAAGAAGCCCGTGAACGTCGCCAACGCGAAGTCGACCGACGCGATGACGCCGATCAATCCGAGCAGGTTGAACCAGCCGGTGTACCAACTCCAGCGGGGACCGTTACGACGGGCGAGCTTCGCCGACCAGTAGTAAAGGCCGCCGGCCGTCGGGTAGGTGGAACAGATCTCGGCCATCGCCATGCCCACGAGCAACGCGAAGAAACCGACGATGATCCAGCTGAGCATGATCGCTCTCGGTCCACCGGCTTGCATGCCCAACCAATAGGTGGTCATGGCGCCGGCGAGGATCGAGATGATCGAGAACGAGATGGCGAAGTTGGAAAACCATCCCATGCGACGGTTCAGCTCCTGGGCGTAGCCCATGTCGTGGAGCCGATTGCGGTCGGCGTCGGAAGTTCCGGTTTCGCCGGCATCCCCGTTGACCCGCTCGGATTCGATCGTCACGACGTGCCCTTTCGCCTGAGCACTTTTGTGGCGAACTATTGCACGGGACGACTCCCCTATGACGGCAAAGTTGTGAACACCCAGTTACTTGGGGCCTTGTAGCGGGCTAAATGCTCACGGCAATAGGCGTGCAACTCCTCCCTGGTCGCGTAGGAGCGCGGCCGGAGCCGCACCACCGCGGCAACGGTTTCGCCCCACATCCGGCTCGGTTGACCGGCCACCGAGACGTCTTCGACCTCGGGATGGCCCCGCAGCACGGCTTCGATCTCACGCGGGTCGATGCGCTCACCGCCGCGAACGATCACCTCGGGAACAGTCGATGTGGTCATACCGCGATGGTCGCCCTAAGGAGGCCCGCTGCGAATCGGGAAGATGCCTACGGTGGCACTGGAGCGGTGGTCAGCCCTCGGGTGGCTTCGGATCACCTTGGTAGGTGTACGCAGCCTCGCGTACGGCGCTATCGCTCTCGAGCGCCGCGCCGAGACCACCGCCGACCGTCGCGATCGACGTGGCCAACCACGCGAGCTCTAAGTGGTCGCTCGTGGTGATGCGATGTCCGAGTATTGACCCGAGCAACCCACTGGGCAGGAACAGCGCGCCGATCGTCATGAACATAAAGAGTGCGGCGTAGAGCGCCCACACGCCGATCACGACGGTCGCGAGCGTCACGATGTTGAAGAGCACTACCTGTTCGCGCGCACTCGAACGCGGCACCCGCTCCCACAGGCCGGCACTGATCACCAACGTGAACGATGTACCGAGCACAGACAGCACTGCGAGGGCGCCCAAACGCAACGTACCGAAGTTGTCGGCGAGCTTCCAGATGTCGATCGTCACGAGCGCGAACACGCCGGCCGCGACTGCCGCAACCAGCGCGCGCGACAGACCGGCGGCGAGTCGCCACGGTCGATTCGCCCGCAACATGCCGAGCAAAAGCCGGAGATTGCCGCTCACGACCCGGGCCACTACTCCGACACCGGCATCGTCCGGGTCGTCGCGCCCGGAGAACACGTCACTCTGCGCATGCTGGCCCAGCAACGCGTCGACCAGTCGCACGATGGCCTGCGTGGCGTGGCGGCGCACGGCGACGGGGCCGAGCGCGGGCAGTGACAGCACCGCGACGCCGTGCGTCGCGCTGGCGTGCGCCACCACGGGGCGGCGGGAAGTCTGTAGCGGCAAGTCGGTGAGGCACACCGCGAACTGCCAGCGGTCCTCGAGGAGCCGCCGGCGCGCGGCGTCGATCAACTCGCTCAACTCGGCCGGAGGTTCCACCAACCGGCTCGACACCACTTCGACCCTCCAGCGCACCCCGGGCCAGCGGGCCGCCAGCTGCTCCGGGAGGTCCGCGGCGAGCGCGACCGCAAGGTCGGTGGCGGGGCCGGGCGCCGCGACGAGACCGATCGTGACCGGTGCATCGGGGTCGGGGCCCGGTTCCTCATTTGTCACCCGACGCGGACGCTACCGCGCGGCATCATGAAGGACGATGACGACCTTGAAAGAACAATTGCGGGCAGATCTCACCGACGCGATGCGCAATCGCGCCGACGTCGTGGTGTCGACGTTGCGAATGGCACTCGCGGCAATCACGAAGGCAGAGGTCGCAGGCAAGGAACACGTGACGCTCTCCGACGACGAGGTGCTCGGTGTGCTGCGGTCCGAGGCCCGCAAGCGCACGGAGGCGGCCGAAACGTACGCGGCGGCGGGGCGCGACGAGCTGGCGACGCGCGAACGGAGCGAAGCCGAGGTACTGGCCGGGTACCTCCCGGCCGAACTCGACGACGATGCGCTCGGCGCGATCGTGAGCGAAGAGGTAGCGCGGGCTGCGGCCGACGGCGTGACCGGGCCCAAAGCGATGGGCGTGGTCGTGAAGGCCGTTCGGACACGGGTCGGCACCGACGCCGCCGGCGGGCGTATCGCGGAAGCCGTCAAGCGCGAACTCGCGGCGCAAAGCTAACCGTGCAACGCGCCGACGGCGCGCAGTGCGCGCCGTCGACGATGGATTGGTACGTCGCTGAGCGTCGAGTGCGCTTAGCGCGATTGGCGACGCCGGCCTCGCTGCTCGTTCGCACGGGGGCCCTTGCCACGGGGCGCGTCATGACGCGGTCGCCGTGACGGACCCTCGGGACGGGCTTCGGTTCGCGTGTCGTTGCGCGTATCGCTGCGAGTTTCGGTACGACCCTCGGTGCGCAGGTCGACTCTCGGCGCGCGACCGACGCGTTCGAGATCGCCGTCGAGGCCGATCTCACGCTGCAGCCGGCGCGCGTCGCGTGCCTGCGCTTCGGGAACCAATGTGACGACGACGCCGGACGCGCCCGCGCGTGCGGTGCGGCCCGAACGGTGGAGGTACGCCTTGGCGTCCTCGGCCAGGTCGAAGTGCACGACGCAGGCAACGCCGTCGACGTGGATGCCGCGGGCGGCAACGTCGGTGGCGATGAGCGCGTTCACAGTTCCCTGCTTGAACGCGGCAAGCGCACGATCGCGCTGGCCTTGCGTTCGACCGCCGTGGATCGACGTTGCCGACACACCGGCAGCACCAAGTTGCTTCACGAGGCGATCGGCACCGTGCCGAGTGCGGGTGAACACGATGGTGGAACCGTGGTCGTTGATGAGACCCGCGGTGTGGCGGGGCCGTTCCGAGTGCTCGACGCGCCAGAACGCGTGTGTCGCCGACGTGATGTCGGGTTCGACGTCGCCGATCTCGTGACGCTTGGGGTTGTTCTGATACTCACGCGTGAGTACGCCGACGTCGCCGTCGAGCGTTGCGGAGAACAGGATCGTCTGGCGATTGTCGGGCACGAGGTCGAGCAGCTTGCGCACCTGCGGCAAGAAGCCCATGTCGGCCATGCGGTCGGCTTCGTCGATGACGACGACCTCGACTTCGTCGAGGAACACGCCGCCTTGCTCGACGAGGTCCATCAATCGGCCCGGGCACGCCACGAGGACGTCGACACCGCGGCGCAATTCGCGGAACTGCGGCCCGTAGCCGACACCGCCGTAGATGGCGATGACGCGCCGGCCGCGTGCCTTCGCAAGCGGCAGCAGATCGCGTTCGATCTGAGCGGCGAGTTCACGAGTAGGCGCAAGCACGAGCACGCGGGGACGCATCCGCTGTGACCGTTCGACGCGCGCGATCAGCGGCAAGCCGAATGCGAGGGTCTTGCCGGAACCAGTAGGTGCGCGGCCGCTGATGTCGTGGCCGGCGAGCGCGTCCGGGATCGTGGCGCTCTGAATGGGGAAGGGTTCGGTTATGCCACCGCGCGCGAGCGCGGCAACGAGGTCGGCGGGGACGCCGAGATCGGAAAACGCGGACAACATTGCTCCTGTGATGAATTGCACCGCTCACGGGGTTGTCGTGTCATCGCCGGGGAGCGATCTCACGCTCGCAGGAGCCCACATAGTGGACCCGGCGCTAGCGGTGCCGGAAAGAGTGTAGCGGTTTGGGTGCCCTAACTCGTTCTCGTCACCAGAAAACGCCCGTTTCGGGCGCGAACAGTGGCGAAAACGATGGTTACGAGAGCGGTTCGCTCGCGACGTCGAAGTAGTCCTGATACCGGCGCGTCCGCTCCCGCAGCGCGCCTTCGTCAAGGCCCGTGTCGGCGAACGAGTACTTGTGCGAGCTGTGCTCGTCCTGGCCGTGCGCGGCGAGGAAGGCGCGCATTCGGGCTTCGGCGTCGTCGGTGAGCTCGAAGCCGAGTCGCTCGTACACGGTGCGGATCGTCGCGAACGGGTCGGCCATGAACGCGCTGAAGTTCACGTCGACCACGCGCTCTGGGCCCACTGTCCCGTTCTCGCGCGCGTCTACCGAACGGTCGAGGCCGTCGATGATGTAGTCGGCGTATTCGGACGCTGCTTCCCGCACCGACGTGTAGTCGCTCGCGAGTGAACGCAGCGTGGCGACGAGCGATCCAAGCGACGCGATGATGCGCACAGGGTCGCGATGCGTCTGCACCAACAGCGCGCCGGGGTATTCGGCGAGCAACGCGTCGATGCACCAGATGTGCCCGGGCGACTTCAGCACCCACCGTTGGGCCGGGTGACGCGACTGCAAGTGCTGCAGGAAGCAACGGTGCCACCGATACGCGGAGCGCATGTCGGTCTCGTGCAACAACCATTGCGCGTACGACGGCACGCGGTACTGCGTCGGGAAGATCATGCTGCGAAAGTCCGACGACGTGATGCGCACGCACTCCTGCGGCAGCCGCGCACCCATCGGGTGCATGGCGCGGAATCCCGGGAGCACGAGGTCGATGCCGGCGAGTGTCGCGTCGACCTGCGCGATACGTGGGTCGTCGTCGTACGTGGCCGTTTCGGGCGGCGGGACCGGGAGGTCGACTTCCCACGTGAGCGGTGCGCGCGTCGCCGGGTCTTGCGCAAGGATGTCGTGCAGAATCGTGGTGCCGGTACGGGCCTGGCCCATGATGACGATCGGCGGCACGACGTCGACGTTGGCGATCTCCGGGTGCGCGCTCCGATGCGCGACCAGCCGAAGGCGATCACTGAGATAACCGACGAGCTCGCCCGTGACGATCGCTTCGCCCAGTTCGTTGAGCTTCGCTTCGTCGGTCAATGCATCGGTGAGGCGCTCGAGGCCCTCCCGCCAGCTGTCGTCACCAAGGTCGGAGAGACCGGTTGTCTCGCTCGCCTGCGCAAGGAGTGCGTCGGGGTTGAGTTCATCCACGGAAATCGGCCACCTTCACAACGGTGCCTTGCGGCGTTTCGACGTTTCCTTCGGGCAGGAAGAAGCGCCAGAACACCATTCCGAACGCGCGGCCTTCCGTGTCGATCCAGTTCGGAATTCCGGGATCCTCATGGGCGATGACGATACGGAAGCTGCCGTCGGCTTCGAGCGTGGTACTCGCTCGGTTGCGGCTCACCGGCCGGTGCGCGTAGTCGTACGTCTGCAGGTAGCGGTTCCAGATCGAGACGCTCGCGAACACGCACACCGGCCAGCGGCCGGTCATCACGAGCGCTTCGTCGGGCGCGAGCAGATAGGGCGCCATCGAATATGCCGCATCGGCGGCGGCGAACGCAAAGGTGCCGGGTAGCTCGGGCGGCGGAAACGAGTTCGGTGTAGTCGACACCCACGACGGCTGTTCGCGCTCACCGGGTTTGGCCTGCTCGAGGGTGCGGGTCCGCACGAAACGCGTCACGCGCCGCAAGCCGGCGGCGACCGACGCGTCATCCCACGGTGCGGGCGGTCCGATCGGTTCGACCGGTTCGATGTAGAGGGGCACCCGGCGGTTGGGATCGGCCGCGACCGGGATCGCGTCTTCAACGTAGCAACGAACGATCAACTCCGACGCGCCACGCGCGAGCCCGAGCCAGTTGCGATCGCGGGACGGGCCGCCGAAGAACACTTCGAAGCCGCCGTCGGGCGCGACGTCGAAGTCGCGGTCGCGCAGCACGCCCGCGGTTTCGTCGCTGTAGCCGCCTTCATCCGAACCGGTCTCGACGGTGAACGAGAGGTACGCGCAACCCGCGAGGTTGCCGGTGACGCGGTACGTGCGGTCGGCCCGCACCGGCGCGGTGTAATAGAGCGCGTCGGGATTGTCGCCGAGCATCTTGCGAGTGCGGGTGACGATCGGGCGGAAGAACGGCCGCTCCGGGTCGCTGTCGAATGCGAGCACCAAGCCACCCTCGAGCGTGTTCGCGACGCTGCGGAAGCCGTCGGCGAGGTCACCGAATGCCTCGGCGCTCCATTCATCGCCCAGGTAGCGCTCGTCGACCTCTTGCAACAGCGCAATCAGCTCGTGCAGCGCGCGCCGGGCTTCGGGCTCGGGACCGGTCATCCGATGTCTCCCCTTGGTTCGAGGCGACATTCTGGCCTTCCCGAGCCGGACGTGACACTTGGCTCGTCTGCGGCCGTCTGTCGTCCGCGCCCTCCAGCTTCTTCGCGCCGCCGTCGAGGTCTCGTTCAGGTCGGAGTATTCCGAAGGAGCAACGTGATTGGCGCAATGGGGATCGCAGCATCGGGCATTTCGGTTGCGAACACGTGGCTTGCGGTCACTGCGAACAACATCGCCAACGCCGACTCGGTCGATGCGAACGGCAACCCCTACCAGGCGCAGGTATCGACGGTCGCGGCAAACCCCGCCGGCGGGGCCAGCGCGACCAGCATCAATTCGGGCCAAGGCGTCGACCTTGCCACCGAGATGCCGAACCTGATGATGGCGACCGACGCGTACGCGCTCAACCTCGCCGTGTTCGCTCGCGCCCAAGACACCTACGCGTCGATCGTTGCGATGGCGCGCTAGCCGCCGGTTTCGAACGGGATGAAGGTGCAGAACGGCGGCGACGTGTGCGCGGGGTCGAGCGCGTTGAGCACGTCGCGCAACGCGATGTGATCAAAGGCGAGACCCGCGTGGCCGTCGAAGTCGATCGGGCATTGGTTCTGGATGACGATGTTCGTGACGTTCGAACCCGTGAGGGCCTGTGACGTGTACGGCGTCACCACTTCGTCGTACTTGGTGCTGATCACCGTGTAGGTCACACCGGGCACCGTGATTCCGCCCGCGTTCAGATGCGTAATGAACGTGGAACCTGCTTCTTGCTCGACGCAGGCTTCGCACGTGTTCGCGAGCCCGGCGTTCACCAATGTCGACACGCCGGGGATGTAGTTGGCGAGCTGGGTCAAGCCGCCGAGCGTCGTGCCCCTGTTCGACGGCGCGAGCGCGACGAGGCGCTTCACGTGCGCGGCGCCGCCCAGGAACCTCAGGTAGTAGTGCGGCATCATCCCGCCCTGCGAGTGGCCGACGAGATCGACCTTCGCGGCGCCGGTCGCGGCGGTCACACGATTGACGAACGTCGACAGTTGCCCGGCTGACGCGCCGATCTCATGGATCCCGTATATGGAGCCGAGCGCGGGTGGTCCGCCGTAGTTGAACGTGAACACGCAGTAGCCGTTGTTCGCGAGCAACGGCGACAGCGTCTGCCAGTTGTTGTCTTCGTTGGCGAACGTGCCGTTGACGAGCACGACCGGATCAGGGTGCGCGGTAGTGGGATGGCACGCCCAGTTGTTCGCGCCCGGCGGCGGTGAGTCGGGCGCGAACGCGCCGCCCAGCGCGGCGACGACCGAATACACGACCGGATAGTGCGCGCTCGCCGCGGCAGTGCTCGCGGTGGCGGCGAACCCCGCAGTGAGTGATGTCGCGAGCGCAACGACGGTCACGAGCGTGCGGCGACCGCTGCATCGACTCGGGCCCATGCTTTCCCCCTCTTGTCCGCGCCGCGAGGACGCTTCTCAACCGGCTCGATGCTCAGCGATCGTCTTCGTCGTACGCCACCTCCATCGCCTGCTCCAACGCGTCAGCCTCGGGAACCTCGGCGTCGTCGAGCTCGATCTTCGGGATCGGGTCGTTGTCGATTTCATCGCCGTCGGCCGTTTCCAATTGCTCCTGCACGTCGGCTTCGTCCGCCTCGCGGTCGGGCATCCACACCACCCCCATCGTCGTTGGCATCAGGTCGCGTGCATGTACCCAAACACGGTGCCACGTCCCTGACCTGGGCGATAGGACGAGCGCCGTTAACCTGCCCCGCCGATGGCTATTTCGACCGGTCTCGATGGGCCGATCGTTTCCCGGCGCCTCGTCTGGGGCACGTACTGTGCTTCGGCCACCTCGCCGGCGGGCCTCCGCGACACCGAGGTGGCACCATGGCGCCCGCGCGTCGGAACGCGAAAGTCCGAGATTCGCCAGACATGCTGAGCCAGCGGAACGACGTCGTCGACACGGATGACAACGACCGTCCTGCCCGCGCCGCTCGCCTGGTCGCGGCCGCGAAGCGCACCACGCCTGAAGGAACCTTCGCCGTCGGCGTGGGCCTCGTCGTCTCGGGGATCACGACGTACGGCTTCCAGATCCTGGCGTTCCGTGGCCTGAGCAAACCGGATTACGGCGCACTGAACGCGCTCTGGGTGTTTGTCTTCGTCCTCGCGCCGGGCGTGTTCCTGCCGCTCGAACAAGAGGTCGGACGCGCCGTCTCGGCCCGGCGGGCCCGCAATGTCGGCGGCGGCCCCGTCATTCGTCGCGCCGGCGCGATCGGCGCCGTCTTCGCGGGGATCGTGACGTTCGGCGCGCTCGTCGTCGCCGCGAGCACCGGCATCGTCTCCGGCGTCTTCGCCGGTCACGTCGGCCTCGTCGTGTGTCTCGTGCTGTCGTTGTTCACCTTCGGCGTGACGTACCTCGCGCGCGGCGCCTTCGCCGGTACCGGTCGCTTCGACGCGTACGGAATGAGCATGGGCGCCGAGGGCGTGTTGCGGCTCCTGCCGTGTATCCCGCTTGCGTTCGTCGCGAGCAGCAACCCGGTGTGGTTCGGCCTGTGCCTCGCGATCCCGCCGCTGTTCGCCACCGCGATCGCGTTGCGCGGGCAGAACCAGTTGATGCTTCCCGGTCCGGAGGCGCCGTACGCGGAGTTGTCGACGAACCTCGGCTTCCTCCTCGGCGGCTCGTTACTCGCGCAGGTGCTCGGCTACGCACCGTTCCTCGGCGCGCAGGTGCTCGCCAAGCCGAGCGAACGCACGCAGATCGCCGACTTCATCGTCGGATTGTTCTTGTCGCGCATCCCGATCGTGTTGTTCCAGGCGGTGCAGGCGGCACTCCTCCCCGGCCTCACCACCATGGTGAGCGCGGGACGCGACGACGAGTTCCGCGCCGCGGTGCGCCGGCTCGCGTTGATCGTGCTCGGTATTGCGATCCTCGGCGTGGTCGGCGGCGCGACCCTCGGACCCGAAGCGGGTCGGATCCTCTTTGGCAAGAAGTTCCAACTCGGCCACGTCGACGTCGCGTTGCTCACGGCCGGCAGCGGCCTCTTCATCTTGGCGCTCACCATGTCGCAGGCACTGATCTCATTGTCGGGTCACGCGCGGGCGATGTGCGCGTGGTGCATCGGCATCGTCGCGTTCGTCTTCACCACCGCGTTCGTTTCGCACGACCTGTTCTTGCGGGTCGAGATCGGCGCGATCGCCGGTGCCGGCGCGAGCGCCGCGGCCATGGCACTGCTGTTCCGTGCCCGCGCTCGGCAGGGCATCGCCGCGGGAAGCCTCGCGTCGCTCATCGAACAGATCGAGTACGAACCCCTCGCGACCTGACCGGGACCTGATCCAGACCTGGTCGGACTGATCGTCGCTCGGTCGCCGACCTACGCGAACCCGCCTACCCTTCACGACGGCAAGGCCGGGGGACCGGGTCCTGGGGGTTTCTTCGTGGCATTTTTCGAATTTGAGGGGCTTGTCGCTGCCCTTCTGTTCTTCTTCTGGCTGTGGGCGCTGATCGACAGCATCTCCACCGACAGTTCGCTGTGCCGCAACCTGCCCAAGGGCGTGTGGATCATCCTCGTGCTATTGCTCTTCGACATCGGCGCGTTGTTATGGCTGCTGCTCGGCCGGCCCGAGCGCGCGCACTGGCGGCCCGGAACGACGGATTACGCCTCACCACACCGGCCCGTCGGCATGGAAGACCATCCGCGTTACAGCGCGATCGCCGACGTCACCGATCGTCGCTCGGAAGAACTCGACCGCCGACTCGCCCAGTGGGAAGCCGAACAACGGAAGAAAGGGCTGCCGGCCCCCGCGTCGAGCGACCCCGACCTCGACGCCCAGGAAGCGGAGCTACGCCGTCGCGAGGCAGACGTGCGCCGCCGTGAACTCGAGCTGCGCGAACGCGAACTCGAGCGACTCGAGCGCGAACGGCTCGAACGCGACGCCACCGACGACTAGCGCACCCGACCCCGCCCCGCACCCCGCACCCCCACTCGTTTTGATCTCAGAAAAGTGCCCTTTTCGGTGCCCTTCTGAGATCAAAACCAGTGAGAGGCGGCGTCACGACCTGGCTCTGGCCACGCTGTCGCGTGGGACGAACTCCACTCGGTGGGCGTCGGGGTCAGTCACATGCGGGTCGTGACCGTCGAGTTGCGCGATCAGGTGCGTCGTGATCGCGGTGGCCCTCGCGTAGAGGTCTCGTCGCACCACCGATAGGGCGGGTCGGTACGCGGCGGCCCAGTCGGAATCGCCGTAGGTGACGAACGAGCATTCGTCGGGTACGTGGATACCCGCCGCGCTCTTCGCCCGGAGCAACAACGGGGCGAGCGAGTGGGCGCCGCATACCACCGCGGTGACCGGCTTACGCGACCGCACCAGACCGGCGAGCATGTCGCCGACGTCGTCCGGTTCGCGCCGCGCACCGAGCAGCACGGGCTTGGCCGCGATGCCAACCTTCCGGCACGAATCGATGACCGCGCGCGACCGGCGCTGCGCGGTGCGACCGCGTGGCGCGCCACGGGTGACGTACGCGATGCGGGAGTGCCCGAGGTCCGCAAGGTGCTCACACAGGCTGGTGGTCGCGTGCGCCTCGGTCGTGCGCCGGATGTCTGAGGGGCCGTTGGGGCCCTCGGGATCGACCACCATGAGCCCCGCGCGCTGCAACCGACGCAAGTACGCGCGATCGCGGGGCGAGCCGGCCAATACGAGCGCGTCGACGCGCTGTGCGTACAACCGGTCGAGTTGCCGGCGTTCGAGCGTGGTGGAGCTGCGCGCGTCGGCAACCACGACCACGTAGCCGTGCTGCTGGGCCGCATGCTCGACGCCACGCAGGAACGGCAGGTACACGGGATCGGCAAGGTCGGGAACGAGGAGGCCGATGGTCATGGAGCGAGTCGTGCGCAGGCTGCGCCCGGGCGCCGCCGGCTGGTAACCGAGACGGCGACTGGCGGCCGCAACCTTCCGGCGGGCGTCGTCACTCGCGTACCCGCGCCCGCTCAACGCCCTCGACACCGTCGCCGTGCTCACCCCCGCGGCCCGCGCGACGTCGCGAATGTCGACGTGCCCTTGACGTTTGGGTGGTTCGCGGTTCATGCTGTAAACGATTACACATCGGGAGGGCAATTGCAGCACCGTATTCAGGACGCAGCGGTGCGAACCGGGCGCAGCAGGAGCGGGAGTACGCTCGATCGGCGGAGGCTCAGAACATGATCTTCGCCTGGTTAGTGGTCGGAATCCTGCTCCTCCTCTTCGAGATGCACCACCTCGCGTTCTACGCGTTGTTCGGCGCGCTCGGTGCCTTCGCCGCCGCAATCGTCGCCGGCGTCGCTTCCGATGCGATCGCACTCCAGGCGGGGGTGTTCATCGTGGTTTCGGCCGTGGGGGTCACCGCGGTGCGCCCGTACGTGAGTCGCGCGTTCCATCATCACCGCGGTGGCCGCGTGGCCCGAGGAGTGCACGGCGGCCTCGTCGGCGAAGAAGGGCTCACGCTCGACGAAATCGGCGACGCCCACTCGCTCGGCCACATTCGCCTCGCCGGTGAACGCTGGTTGGCCACAACCGACGCCGGCCGCATCGAGGCAGGCCGCAAAGTCCTGGTGATGGATGTACGTGGAACAACCTTGGTCGTGTACCCGTCGGACGACGGGCCACCCGCAATCGAAACAGATCACAATCACGGCGCCGACGGCGCCACAGACGGGAGTACGCAATGAGTAGTGCCGGTATCGCGGCGATCGTCTTTCTCGCCATCGTCGTGATCGTCGCGTTGACCGCGCTCAGGCAGTCGATCAACATCGTCCAGCAGGGCACGGTCGGCGTGGTCAAGCGGCTCGGTGAGTACCGCAACACGCGCGACCCGGGGCTCGTGATCATTCCGCCATTCATCTCGTCGTTGCAGTACGTCGACATGCGTGAGATCCCGGTGCCGGGTGACCGCCAGGAAGTGATCACCAAAGACAACGTCGTGGTCACCGTGAACGCGACCATCTTCACGCAGGTCGTCGACGCGAAGCAGGCGTTGTTCAGCGTGAAGAACTTCGACATCGCGATCGACGCGCTCGCCCGCACCGCATTGCGTTCCGTGATCGGAACGATGACGCTCGACCAGGCACTGTCGGAACGCGAGCGCATCAACACCGACGTGCAAGAGCAGATGGAACAGGTCACCGACAAGTGGGGCATCCGGATCAACCGGATCGAGATCGTCGAGATCGCGCCGCCACCGCAGATCCTTCAAGCACTCGCGTTGCAAAAGCAGGCCGACCAGGAGAAGCGGGCGCGCATCTTGCAGTCGGAAGGTCAGTCGCAATACGCGATCAACGTGGCCGAGGGTGACGCGCAGGCGACGGTTCGGGCCGCCGAAGGTGAGAAGCAAGCCGCGATCCTTCGCGCCGAAGGCAACCGGCAGGCCGCGATGCTCGAAGCCGAAGGCCGGGCACGCGCCATTGCCACCGTGTACTCCGCGATCACTGAAGCCAACCCGAACCCCACGCTCGTGTCGATCCTGCAACTCGACACGTTGTCGAAGTTCGCCGACAGCGACAACGCGAAGATCGTCGTGCCGTACGAGACTGCCGGATTGATGGGTGCGGCGCAGGTACTGCGCAACGTGCTCGACGGGCAAGCGTCGAGCTAAAACAGCTGCGTGGTCGACTGGAGCACCGTTGCATCGTTGGCGACCGCGGGCGGCACGCTGGTGCTTGCGATCGCGACGTTCTCGTCCGTGCGCTCGGCGAACCGCGCCGCGCGCGCGGCCGAACGTTCCCTGCTCGCCGGCCTCCGACCGGTCCTGGTGCCGTCGCGGCTCGAAGACCGCGAAGAGAAGCTCACTTGGGTCGACCTTCACTTCACGCACTTACGCGGCGGCCGCGCCACGGTCGAGTTGGTCGACGGCATCGTGTACCTCGCGATCTCGGTGCGCAACGTCGGAACGGGTATCGCCGTATTGCAGTCGTGGAAACCGATGGCAGGACGGATACACACGGAGGACCCGCGCGGGGACCTCGACTCCTTCCGCCGCCAGACGCGAGACATCTACGTGCCCGCGGGCGACTTGAGCTTCTGGCAGGGTGCGTTACGCGAGCAAGGCGAAGCCGAGTATGCACCGATCGCGGAGGCGATCGCCGCGCGCGAGCCGATCACGGTCGATCTGCTCTACAGCGATCATGAGGGGGGCCAGCGCATGATCACCCGCTTCTCCCTCATGCCTCGCGCCGACGGCGGCTGCGAATGGATGCCGACCGTCAGCCGCCACTTCAACCTGGACCGCCCCGACCCGCGCTGAGTGCGCGAGCGAGCTACGCCGCGAACGCGCCGTAGTGGCGGAACGACGCCGTGGACAGCGTCTTGCCGTCGGTAGTGGTAACCATCGCGGCCGAGCCCAGCGTCTCGACGATCTCGAGACCGACCTTGCTGCCCGCGACGAACATCGCCTTCGTGAGTACCTGCGCCTGCCACGCTTGCGTCGCAACGATGCTCACTCGGGCAACGTCGGTGTGCGTGGCTGCGCCCGTCGCCGGGTCGAGGTAGTGCGACGCCGAACCGCTGGTGGCGACGGCGCCTTGCGTGAGTTCGATAACGGGCACGCTCGGCGCGGGCGGAGTGGCACCGCGCACGCCGAGCGGCACCCGCCACGCGCGGGCGTCGAGCGGCGCGCCACTCACCCGCACGTCTCCCCCGACGTTCACGTACACGCCGGATGCACCTTCTTCGCGCATCGCGCGCACCACCAGATCGGCCGCGAGGCCACGGGCGATCCCACTCGCGTCGAAACCAACCCCGACCGGCATCCGCACGATCGATGCCGCGGTGTCGAGTTCGATCTCGCCGCAACCACGCCGGAGCGCGCCGGTAGCGGGATCACGGAGGGCAAAGTCGCCGACGAGGGTCGGATCGAATCGGCGACCGGTGAGGTACCAGGCGCTCACCGCCGCTTCGACGAGGGCGAGGGTCGCCCCTGACACGACCATTCCCCGGCCGCCGCTGTCGTTGAGGCGGTTGATCTCGCTATTTGCGTGGAGTGGATTCCACGCTCGTTCGAGTTGCTCGAACTGCCGGCGCGCTCGGGCGAGGAGATCGTTCGCGTTGGGGGCAACCACGGCCACCTCGGCCATGGTCCCCATCACGTCGGCTTCGCCGACCGCGCTCGTTGCCACCCCGGCGTCCGTCACACCTTTCCATCGGCACGACGGCGGCCGCGTTCAAGGCACGTATGCGTTGAGCGCAGTTGTTACTGAGGCGTCGACCGCGACGCGCATGCCGCGAGCGAGGCGGCCGAGTTGGCGCACCCGCGCCGGATGCTTCATCAGGAAACGGGCGACCGCGCGTGCGTCTCCGCTTCCGTCCGTACCGGACATGGCGAGAATCTCGTCGTCGGTGTCGCCGGCGATGTCGCTCACACCCCGCACGCACGACCATGGCAGGCCGCGCGCCTCAGCCGCGGCGCCGATTGCCGCCGTCTCCATGTCGAGCGCGATCACGCCCCGCGCAACGAGCGCGGCGAGGTCGTCGGGGGCGCCGACCAGCACGTCGGAGGTGTGCAAGGTGCCCGCCGGGGTGGTGCCCGGTATGGCGGTGGGTTGATAGGTGTTGCCGGTGATGCCGTTGAGCACCGATTCGGGCACGATCACATCGCCGACGGCCGACACGCCGTCGATCCCGCCACAGATACCGATCACGACCACATGCTGGACCGGCACCGCGTCGAGTACCCGCCCCGTCACGTCGGTGGCGCGCGTGGTACCGATACCGGTGACGGCGGCGATCACGTCGACGCCGCGCACTTCGGCTCGATAACCGTCGACATCGCCGAGCCGTTGCTTGACCAACCCGAGGCGCCGCACCAGCGGCTTCAGCTCCGGCTGCATCGCCGCCAGGATCGCGATCGTCGAAAGGTTCGTGTCACCCGTCATGGCCAGCAGCCTCGCGCAACTCACGACCCAGCCGCAGCGTCGCCGCCCGTCCGTGCGTACGATCGCTGCCTTGGCCGACATGGCGGCTTTGGTCGACGACGTGCGGGCGCAATACCCATTCCCTGGGATCGCGTTGGGCATATGCACGCGCGACGGCCGGGGAGAGATGGTGTACCGCGGCATCGCCGGCGACGGGGCGGTGGTGAACGCGAGCACCGTGTTCCGCATCGGGTCGGTCACGAAGACGATGACCGCGCTGGCGCTACTGCGTCAGATCGAAGCGGGCCGTATCTCGCTCGACGATCCGGTGAACGACCATCTCCCTGACCTCGTGCTCGAAGCGCGTCCCGGTTGGCGACCGGCGACGATCCGCCATCTCCTTACGCACACCGCCGGTATCGGTGAGTTGTCGGCGTGGCGCGACCTGGCAACACCGATGTTCGGGCTTGCGGTGCCGGTTGGTGCGGACCCGCGACCGGCGTCGCTGCTGTACCGCGGAAGGTTGCGGCTCGACGTGGAGCCGGGCACGAAGTGGGCCTATGCCAACCATGGCTTCAACGTCGCCGGCTACCTGCTCGAGACGCTCACCGGCGAACCCCTCGCGCAGCACCTGCGATCGCAGATCTTCGAACCGCTCGGTATGACCCACACCGACGCCCGCCGTACCGAACGGGTCACACCCGGGCTCGCCACCGGCTACAGCACCGGCCGGCGCGGGTTGCGGGAGTCCCGAAACATCGATGTCGCCGGGCCGGGCGGCGGCGCGGTGTTCTCCACGCTGGCCGACCTCGTTACCTATGGCGGGGCGCTGCTCGACAACGGTCGCGGCATAGTCGCGCCCGCGTCGCTCCAACTCGCGTTCGACGTGCACTACCGCCCGTCCCCGACCCATCCCGGTATCGGCCTGTCGTTCTTCCGTGACGAGTTCGCCGGCCACCGACTCGTGGGCCACGGCGGCGGCATGCCCGGTTTCACGACCGCGTTCGTCCTGGCACCCGACGACGGCGTGGGTGTGGTCGCCGTCACTAACACGGGCCGTCCTGGCGTCTGGATCGCGGCACACCGCGCGCTGTGCTCGCTGCTCGGTGTCGACGCGGGTATCCCGCGGCGGCCACTACACCCCGAACAGTGGGCAGGCCTCCTCGGTCGGTATCGGCCGGGTCGTGGCACGCTGACCAACGTGCGCACGCTGGTCGTCGCCGGCGGCGCGACAGTGCGCGCGACCAAGCGCGAGTTGCGGCTGCACCCCGCGCTTCCGTTGGGTCCGTGGCGCGCCGGTGTCGTGACGCAACCGGTCGACGACGCCGGCACGCGTTACGCACTCGACGGGTCGGCGTTCGGCCTTCCACCTGTCACCTTGCATGTGGAGCGCGACGCAGGCGGCAGAGGCCGTGCACTGCACCTCGGCGGTCTCCAATTCGGCGCCTTGCCCGCTTTGCACCGTTCGCGAACGTGACCTGGTCCCCACCGGCGCGCCGCAGCGCGCGTGACAGTTGACACGATCGCGATTGCCAATCGATGCCCGGCAGCTGCGTCGCTCGGCCTGAACGCTGGGCGCGTGGGCGCGGCCACGCAACGCGGACTGAGTTTGGGTGGATATTTCACGCCACGCGCCCCCGAACCCGTCTCAAGGGGTCGCGCGGCGCGGCCGAAACACTTCTTGCTGGGCATGGAGGCCCATGCACCACCTACACAAGGATGCGTGGAAAAATGCTTCGTAACAAACTCATCGGCGTCATCAGCGCAGCAGCGCT
>JAODBJ010000120.1 GCA_025463905.1 Actinomycetes bacterium | reverse complement strand
CGTATTAGAGCCGACTCGTCGGCAGTCAGGTGTCGTACCTCCGCCTCGACGATCCCAACAAGATCGAGCCGTTCAAAGCGGAAGTGGAACGGCTCGCTCACGGGCAGCACGTGGCCGTCATCAGTACCGGCGCCATCCAGACCGTGAAGGTGCAGCGAGGGTTCCGGGTGGAGACAACCGCGCTCGCGATCGTCGGCGTCCTTATCGCGTTGACGTTCCTTGTCGTCGCGGCGCAGGGGCTCACTCGTCAGGCGCTCACCGAGGCCGGCGACCATCCGACGCTGCGTGCGCTCGGAATGGGTCCTCGCCAGCTCCGCGCGGTCACGCTCGTGCGTTGCCTCGCCATCGCGTTGCCGGCCGCGGCGAGTGCCTGCATCATCGCGGTCGCGCTATCGCCCCACATGCTGCTCGGGCTGGCGCGGAAGGCCGACCTCCATCCCGGCATACACCCCGACGGGCTGGTGCTCGCCCTGGGCGCGCTGGCCACGATCGCGGGGATCACGATCACCGGTGTCGTCGTCGGCCGATTGGCATCCCGTCGCGCGTTGCCGGTTACCGGCGAGCGCGACCGACCGCGGCGCAGCCTCCTCGCCGCCGTCACACGCGGAGTCGCGCTTCCGCCGGCGACTGCGGTTGGGATGCGCTTCGCGCTGCGCCGCGACCGCAGCGCGCCCGGCGTACCGATTTGGACGACCGTCGTCGGCGCGGCCCTGACCGTTGCTCTGCTGGTGGGCACGTGGTCGTTCACCGCGAGCCTCCGCCAGCTGATCAACACGCCGCATCTCTACGGATGGAACTGGGATCTGCGGGTCGGCGCGCCGGCGCTGCCCGACATCGGCGGCGTGATCGTGCCCGCGCTCCAGAAGAACCCCGAAGTGAGCGGATTGTCGGCGGGCACGGTGACGCAGGCACTCGTGCACCAACAACGCATTGATCTTCTCACCGTGCAACCGGTCGAAGGCGTGGTCACGCCGACCTTCGTCGCGGGTCGGCCGCCGGTGAACAGCAAGGAGATCGCGCTCGGTGCGCGCACGATGCGATCGTGGAACGTGAAGCTCGACGACCACGTCACAGTTCGTATCGGTGACGCGTCACAACCATTCCGGGTCGTCGGGCGCGCCGTGTTCCCCGAATTCGGCGACGCCGGCCAACTCGGTACCGGCGCCTATGTGACCCTCGGCGGTCTCGACCGACTGCTGCGCAGCTTGTCGACCAACAACCAGTTCACCGGTGCGCCGCGCAACGTGTTCTTCATCAAGTTCCGGCCCGGCACGAACCTCAACGCGGCCAGGGCGCGCATCAGCGCGGCGCTCGACCCGTTACCGCATCGCGTCGAAGGCCATCCCGCCGACCTCGCGAACCTCGAACGAGTGAGCGCGCTGCCCGAGCTCTTCAGCGCGATCCTCATGGCACTTGCCGTCGTGCTCCTCGTGCATACCCTTGTCACGTCGATCCGGCGGCGCCGGCGTGAGCTTGCGGTCCTCGAAGCGATGGGGTTCGTGCGCCAGCAGGTGCGGATGTGCGTCGTCACGCATTCCGTCACCCTGGTCGTGATTTCGCTGCTGATCGGGATCCCGCTCGGGATTGGTGCGGGCCGCGGCGCGTGGAAGATCTTCGCCTCGGAACTCGGCGTGGTGTCGGGGCCGGTCGTGCCCATGGCGCTCGTGATCGCCGCCGTGGTCGCTGCAATCGTCGTCGCCGTGCTGGCCGCGCTCCTGCCGGCGTGGCTCGCAACCCGCCGCAACCCTGCCACCCCGCTACGCACGGCCGAGTAGGTAGTTACTCTCGGTCGCCCTTCATGGCGCGTTCGGTTTCGCGCTTCGCGTCGCGCTCTGCGAGCGTGCGGCGCTTGTCGTAGTGGTGCTTGCCTCGTGCGACCGCGATCTCCACCTTCGCGCGCCCATCTTTGAAGTAGATGCGGGTGGGCACGAGGGTTACGCCGCGTTCCTTCGTTTCGTTCGCCAGCTTGTCGATCTCGCGCCGGTGCAGCAGCAGCTTCCGAGTACGCACCGGATCGAGTTCGCCGCGCGCGAACGGGTACGGCGAGATGTGCATGCCGTGCAGCCAGACCTCGCCGCCGTCGACGCTGGCGTACGCGTCCTGCAGGTTGCCCCGGCCGTCGCGTAACGACTTCACTTCGGCACCCGCGAGCACGATGCCGCACTCGAACGTCTCGAGCAGGAAGTACTCGTGGCGCGCGCGGCGGTTGTTGATCACGAGTTGGTCGCCGCGCCGAGACATGACAGCGACGCTAGCGCCTATAACACCGTTATCATCTGGTTATGGCTGGAACGGTGCGGGTGTCGCGAGCGCGGAAAGCGCCGGTCGGGGTGGACGTACGCGTGGCACTCCTCGATGCCGCGGGCGAACTCCTGAGCCGCGAAGGCCCTGGCGCGCTCACCACCCGCCGGCTCGCCGGCGCCGCGGGCACCACGACGCAGTCGATCTACACGCTGTTCGGTGGCAAGGAAGGCATCGTGCGCGCGATGTTCCGAGAGGGCTACGCGCGTCTCGAGGCCCGCATCCGCCGGGTGCGCGACACCGACAAGCCGATGGTGGACCTGCGCGAGCAAGGGCGTGCGTATCGCGCCGCCGCGCTGGCGAGCCCGCACTACTACGACGTGATGTTCGGTCATCCCGTTCCCGAGTTCACGCCGAACGACGAAGACGTCGCCGCGTCCACAACGACGCTTCTCCTCCTCGAACGCGGTGTGCAACGGTGCATCGACGCGGGTGAGCTCGTCCCCGGCGCGGACGCGAACCATGTCGCGCAGTTCTTGTGGGCTGCTGCTCATGGCCTTGTAAGCCTCGAACTCGTCGGTTTCCTCGACCTCGGCCCGCGCCGCGGCGTGTCTCCCATCTACGACGAGTTCCTCGCGGCGTCGCTCCACAAGTACGTGCGGCACTCCGACTCGTTTTGATCTCAGAACCGGACGCTTTCCGGTCTTTTCTGAGATCAAAACGCGTACGCTGGGCCGGATCCCCAGGAGTGTGAGTGCCCATACGTTCGCTCGGTGATGCACGTTTCGGCATGTTCGTGCACGCCAACATCGCATCCGTCCCGGGGTTCGCGCCCGTGCGCGAGTACGCCGACTGGTACTGGTCGCATCTCGAACCGAAGCCCGACGTGGTGTTGCACCCGACTTCGCCATTGCCCGAGGTGGTGGCGTGGCACGCGGAGCACTTCCCGGGTCGCGCGTTCGACGACTTCATCCCCGGTCTCACCGACGAGCAGTTCGATCCCGCGGCCTACGCCGACCTCGCGGTCGCGGCCGGTATGCGGTACGTCGTGCACGTCACGAAACACCACGACGGCTTCTGTTGGTGGGGGAGCGCGCTCACCGATCGCAACTCGGTTCGGCAAGGTCCGCGCCGCGACGTCGTGGAAGAACTCGCGGCTGCGACGCGAGCGCGCGACCTCGTGTTCGGGGCCTACTACTCGTTGCTCGACTGGGCCCATCCCGCGTACCCCGATCAGGCCGGTTACGTCGACGCCTTCCTCCACCCACAGATCGTGGAACTCGCCGAACGCTTCCAACCGGCGGTGTTGTGGGGCGACGGTCATTGGGGCCACAGCGGCGCACACTGGCGCGCCGATGCACTTCTCGAGACCGTTTACGGCATTGCCGATCGGCTCGGGTTCGACATCGCCGTGAACGACCGGTTCTTCGCGTCGCACGCCGACTTCGTCAGCTACGAGTACGACGTGCCGCCGAACGCCCCCGACGGAGCGTGGGAGTTGTGCCGCGGGCTCGCCTACTCGTTCTGCTGGAACCGCGCCGAACGCGACGAAGACCATCTCACCGGGCGTCAGATCGTCGCCATGCTCGTAGAGACGGTGGCGAAGGGCGGCAATCTCCTACTGAACGTCGGCCCCCGGGCCGACGGTTCGATTCCCGACATCCAGCAGCGCGTGTTGCGCGACGCCGGCGAGTGGGTTCGTGCGAACGCCGACGCGATCCACGGGAGCGAGCGCTTCTCCGTACCGGGCGCGGCGGCGCACTGGTACACGGTCACACCGGGCGCCGCCGGCGCGAAGGGTCGACAGCGAGTCAACGCGATCGATCTCCACGCCAGTGCGGCGCCGCGCTTCGCCGCGCTGGGCGCGGCCTTCGGGCGCGTCACGGGCGTGACGGGGCCCGACGGCATCGAGTTCCCATTCGTGCAGACCGATGCCGGCTTGCGGATCGACGGTCGTGATTGGGACGACACGACGCTCGCGGTGCGGTACTGCGTCGATCTCGAGCCGTCCGCGACCGGGCCGATCGTGCTGCACACACCCCTCGCCGCACCGGGACGGATCACCCGCGGCGAGGTCACGATGCCTTCGATTACCGCCGCGCTCGAAGGCGCGCAGCCGGGTGATGTCGTCGAGATCGGTCCCGGCCGCTACAGCACGGATCAGGAAACGTTCCCGCTGGTTGTGCCCACCCACGTCATGCTGCGCGGCGTTCCGGGCGCTGCCGCGCCCACGGTCGTGATCGATGCGGGCGGCCACCACGCGGTCGCGCTCTCGGGTGACGACGCCGCCCTCGTCGGTGTCACCGTGGTGGGCGGCGCGCCTGGATACATGATGATCCCGCCTACCTGCGTGTCGGTTGCGAACGGATCGCGCGCGGTAGTGCGCGACTGCACGGTCGAGTCGATCAGCGTGACCGGCGGCGACGGCCACCGCATTCAAGGCAACGTCGTTGCGGGCGGCAACATCTGGTGCCTGGGCGCATCGGATACGACGATCCACGCGAACTTCCAACACGGGTTGCGGTGGGGACCGGGGATCGAAGTGCGCGGTGGCGCGAACCATGTCGTCGACTCCAATGAGTGCACCGACGACCTGTGCGCAGTCAGAGTGGCCGGCGCCACGCATGTACTTATTGACGAAAACCGCTACGAGTCGCGCTGGTTCGGTATCCATGTGGATGCGTCGAGCGCGGTGGTGGTGCGACGCAATCAAGCGTGGCAAACAATGCGGGCCATCAACGTCGAGAACAGTGACGACGTCCTCGTGGAACGCAATCTCGCCGAACATTGCGACACCGGCGCGCTGGTGGAACGGGCCGCGACCAACGTGCGAGTGGTCGAGAACTGGTTCCATGATTGCCGCGTCGGTGTTCTGTGCTGGGACGACGACGCAACGGTGGTTCGTGACAACGCGATTAGCGAACCGCGCGACCATGCAGTGGTGCTGAACAGCGACGCGGACCTCGTGAACAACGATCTCGGTGGCGGCGACGCGTACCGGGTACGAACATGACCGAGCAACTGCTCGTCGCCGTATGGCGGGCGCCGGGTGTGACGCTGGAAACCTGCCGGACGCGCATCGTCGACGAGTGGGTGCCGGAAGCGATCAACTCCGAAGGCCTCATCGAACTCACTGTGTCGTTCGCCGTCGACGACCAGGGTCCCTACGCGAAGGAGCCCGACTCGCACGGCATGGTGCCGACCGTCGACGCACTCTGCTCCATCGGTCTCGAACGCGCGCACGACCTTGACGACATCCCGGCGCGTGACGCGTTGCATCCGTTCTCGCGACGCGTCGAGGCATGGCGGGTCGACACGCGAGAGCCGAAGCGTTGGGAGCGCACCTGGCCCGACGGCGAGCCGGCGCCCGGCCTGAAGATGGTGTCGTTCATGCGCCGCGCCGAAGGCTTGACGCGCCAGCAGTTCTTGCGTCACTGGTCCGAGCGGCACACGCCGCTGGCGCTCGAGCACCACGTCGGCTTGTGGAACTACCGCCAGAACATGGTGCGTCGCGCCTACACGCCGGGCGGCGGCCAGATCGACGGGATCGCCGAGCTGCACTTCCGCACCCGGGAAGATTTCGAGGATCGTTTCTTCGATTCCGATGCGGGCCGCAAAGTGATTCTCGACGACGTGAAGCGCTTTATGGCGCCGCCCGGCCCCGAGACGGCGCTTATGACGGAGTTACCGCTCCGGACGGCAGGCTGAGCACGGCCGCCGCTTCGGTCAACGACGCGACCGGTCGCCCGACTTCCTCGCACAGGTGCCGGGCCGCGTCCACCTGCGCCACGTTCTCCGGGCCGGCGTCGAAGTCTTCGAGGCCGACGCGCAAGTGCCCGCCTCGTTCGAGGGCGAGCCGTGCAACGGGCGAGTCGACGAGCGACCCACCGAGAACCGCGACCGCCCACGGCACCGGCGCGTCGTCGAGCATCGCGAGATAGAGGTCGAGTGCTTCGGCGATCGGTGGCGCGCCCCACAGCGGCTGGCCCCCACCGAGGTAGCCGCCGGCCGAGAAGTAGAACTTCACGAGTGTGCCGCGCGGGAGTCGCCCCGCACGCGCGTACGCGACGACGACGCGCAAGAAGCCGGGCTCGAAGATCGCGATGCTCGGACCCAGACCGAGACGCTCACAGACGTCGAACTTGTACGCGATGTCGGTGAACGTGTTCGTGTAGACGTAGTTGCTCGCGGGTGGCAGCCCGTCGGAGCCGGTCCCGCCCAGGTTCACCGAACCCGTGTCGACGAACGAGGCGCGGATCAGGTGCTGCTCGGCCAGCAACGGCACGTGCCCGTAACGATCCTCGATCGTCGCGCCGATACCGGTCGTGGGGTAGAGGATCGCGTTCGGGCGCGCCGCGACCACTGGCGCGTATGCGGCGGCGTAGATCTCTGCGGCCTCGGTGGGTGGGGCGGCAATGTTGTGCGAGTGCGTGTGCACCACCGTCGCGCCCGCGTCGATGCAACCGATCGCATCGCGTGCTAACTCGTCGGGCGCGGTCGGCACGACGGGGTTGCGCGCCTTGCTGGTGACGCCGTTCAGTGCCGCTTCGATGATCACCGGCGCGTCGCTCATTCGTGCCCCTTCGGGTCGTTGGCGGTCAGTTGCGCGTAGAAGCGGTCGGTTTCGGCCAGCCCACCCCAGTGTTCGACGATCTTGTCGTGCTCGACGCGCCAGATTTCCAGGGAGTGGAAGGTGACCTGCCGCCCGGTGGCGGGAACGCCGAGCAGGTCGCCGGTGTGCGTGGCGCGGAACGTGGAATGGTGCACGACGCGATCGCCGTCGGCGACGAGCGCAACCGATACCGACGCCATGTCGCCGAGCGCACCCGCGCGCCGCTTGGCCTTCATCCGTTCCCACGTGGTCGCGAGGTCGCCGCCATACGCGTGCGAGTAGTAGCGCTGCGCGTCGAAACACGCCGCCGCGCCGGCGACGTTGCCGGTCCCGAGTGCATCGAGAAATCGAGCGACCAACGCTTTGTTCTGTGCCG
>JAODBJ010000254.1 GCA_025463905.1 Actinomycetes bacterium | reverse complement strand
CGGCCGGGCCGGCCGTCAACCTCGACGAGAAGACGAAAGTCACCGTGATGACGCAAACGCGCCAATACGTCGAGGACGCGATCGTGAAGCCATTGCTGTCGGGAAAGAAGCAGAAAGGCCTCGCCTCCCTGTTCGGCCCGACCATCAGCGCGGCGGCGCTTGGCGCCGACCGGGCCGCGCTCACCGACGAAGCGGTCGGCAAGGTGAAGGGTGACGTCAACGCACCTGCCTCGCAGGTCGCGATGACGGCGCTCGTCGGTGGCGACGGCTCGGTTCCCTTCATCGCAACCGACTTCAACCTGAACCTCACCAGCAAGCTCGGCTCGCAACCCCTCACGATCAAGCGTCACACCGAGTTGACGTTCCAGAAGACGCCGAGTGGCCACTGGATCGTGACGGCGTACCGCGTCTTCGCCGCCCGCACCGTCGGTAGCAAGACAACCACGACCACCACGGGGAAGAAGCCGTGACGCGCCGGATCGTGAAGATCGCCACCGGGATCGTTCTTTCGCTCGCGCTCGGTGTCGGCGCGCTCGCCTCGGCGTGGTTGGCCGGCATACACGTGCCGATTGCGTCCGGCGCGACGTGGATGAAGGTGACGAAGCTGTCGGTCGCCGACAACGCGGGCGCACCGAACGGCAACTTCTACATCCTGTTCATCGGCAGCGACCTGCGACCCGGTGTTGGCGGGGCGCGGGGCGACGCACTGCACCTCATTGGTGTGAACCCGTCGCAGCACGCCGCGACGTTGATCAACATTCCGCGCGACACCTGCTTCAACGGCGACAAGGTCAACGCGCAGAACGCGGCCGGGGGCCCGCGCCGCCAAGCCGACGCGATCAGCCAAATGGTCGGTGTGCCGATCAGCTGGGTCATCGAAGTCGACTTCGCCGGCTTCACATCGATCATCGACGGCATGGGTGGGTTCACCGTCAACGTCCCCACCCAGATGCACGACACCTACTCGGGCGCGTACTTCAGTCCCGGGCCCCAACACATGGACGGCACCCAAGCCCTCGCCTTCTCCCGCGACCGGCACGACTTCCCGAGCAGCGACCTCGTCCGCACCCAAAACCAGGGTCTCTTGCTGTTGAACGCACTGTCCGGCATGCAACAACAGGCGGGCGGCGCGAGCGGCGAGTTCAGGTTGCTGGCGTTGTTCGGTCGTCACGCGCAGCTCGACGGCGTCGGCCTCACAGACTTGTACCGGTTGGGCCGTATCGCACATCACCTCGACGCGTCGAAGATACGGAACATGGAGTTTCCGACCGCCGGCGGTAACTGCCTGGCGACGGCGGGGAGCGCAAGCTCGCTGTTCGCCGACTTCCGCGACGACGTGGTCCTGCAAACGCACTGACACGGGCGTAATTACACCCCTATCCTCTTAGGGGCATGGACGCCGCGGACACGCTCGTTGCGCTGGAAGGTGACGCGACGCTGCGCGACCGGCTCGTGTACCACGAAGTGCTGCCGGCGGCCGCGGCCCGTTACGCCGAGCTGGCTTCTCCCCTGCATCCGGAGGTCGCACAGCGGCTCGCAGCCCGGGGGATCGACCGGCTGTACAGCCACCAGGCCCGAGCGATAGACGGGCTGCGGGCGGGCACGAACGTGGTGGTCGCAACGTCGACGGCGTCGGGCAAATCTCTCTGTTACCAGGTTCCGATCGTCGACTCCGTCGTCGCCGACCGGCGTGACACCGCCATCCTCGTATTCCCCACCAAGGCCCTCGCCCAAGACCAGCTGCGCGCAATGCGGTCATGGCTCGTACCCGGGTTGAAGGCGGTCACCTACGACGGCGACACCGCCAGCAACGATCGCATGTGGGCGCGCAAGAACGCGAATGTCGTGCTCACCAATCCCGAGATGCTTCACGTCGGGATCCTGCCGTCGCATCTGCGCTGGGCAACGTTCCTGAAGCGTTTGCGTTACGTGGTGATCGACGAGCTGCACACGCTGCGCGGGATCTTCGGCAGCCACGTCGCGCACGTGTTGCGACGCCTGCAACGCGTGTGCGAGCACTACGGGGCGCACCCGACGTTCTGTTTTGCGAGCGCGACGATCGGGAACCCCGCCGAACTGGCGAGCGCGTTGTGCGGCGCGCCAGTTGAAGCGATCGACGACGACGGTTCGCCTCGCGCCGAGCGCATCCTCGCGTGCTGGCAACGCCCCTTCCTCGACAGCCATCGCGGAACGCGCGCGTCGGCCAATGTCGAGACCGCCGATGTGCTCGCGCGCTTCGTACGGCAGGGCCACCAAACGCTCGCGTTCACGCGAAGCCGGCGTGGCGCCGAAGTGGTGGCGCAACACGCGAAGCGCCGGCTCAACGCGCTCGAGGCAGGAAGTGGCGAGCGCGTCGCCGCGTACCGCGCCGGCTACCTCCCGGAGGAGCGGCGCAAGCTCGAAGCCGACCTCAGCGCCGGCCGGCTCCTCGGCGTCGCGGCCACGAACGCCCTCGAGCTCGGCATCGACGTCGGCGGCCTCGACGCGGTGGTGCTCAACGGGTTCCCCGGAACGCTCGCGTCGATGTGGCAACAGGCGGGACGCGCCGGACGTAGCGGGCGCCGGTCGGCCGCGGTATTGGTCGCGGGCGACGACCAGCTCGACCAGTGGTACGCGGCCCATCCGCACGAGCTCACGGCGCGCCGTCCCGAACGGGCGGTGGTGAATCCGCAGAACCCGTTCGTGCTGCGAGCACAGGTGGCGTGCGCGGCGCATGAACTGCCGCTCGCGCCGGCCGACGAGCGTTGGTTCGGGGAAGGCTTCGACAACGCGGTGCGCTCGCTCGTACACGACGACCTGCTGAAGCCCCGCGACAAGAAGATGTATTGGTCTGGCATGCAACCCCCCGCACCACAGATCGGGCTACGTACCGGATCCTCGATGGAGTACCGATTGGTGGACCTCACCGGCGAGCGCACCATCGGCACCGTCGACGACGCACGCGTCTTCTCAATTGCGCACCCCGGCGCGGTGTACCTGCACCAGGGGCGGCAGTACCGGGTGGAACGCCTCGACATGCGTGACCACATCGCGGTGCTCGAGGAGTACGACGACTCCGACGAATACACCATTGCCCGCACCGAAACCGACATCGAGATCGTCGACGACGAGCGCGAGTCACCGATCGGCGCGGCAACCGTGCATCTCGGCACGGTCGAGGTGACCAACCGCGTGATCGCGTACCAACGGAAACAGATCTCGACGAACAGCGTGATCGAAGTTCACGCGCTCGACCTTCCTCCGCGATCGCTCGTGACGCGGGCCTGCTGGTACTCGTTGCCGCTCGAAACGATGTTGCGAGGCGCGATCGAGCCCAACCAGGTGCTCGGAACGGTGCACGCGGCGGAGCACGCTTTGATCGGGATGCTGCCACTCTTCACGATCTGTGATCGCTGGGACGTCGGTGGCGTGTCGATGGCGCTGCACCCGCACACCGGCCAGCCGACGATCTTCATCTACGACGGCTATCCCGGTGGTGCCGGCATCGCCGATCTCGCGTTCGAAGCGGTGGAGCGCCATGTGAGCGAGACGCTCGCGCTGGTAGAAGCGTGCCTGTGCGACGACGGTTGCCCGTCGTGCGTGCAATCGCCGAAGTGCGGAAATTGGAACGAGTATCTCGACAAGCAGGGCGCGATCGCGCTCCTGAGCCTCATGCACCGCTGAGCACGTCACGGAATCCGCGGCTGTAGTCCACTTCGGCGCGGGCCCGGCCGGTGACCGGCGACGTGAAGTGCAGCGCTGCCGGCGCGACGACCAGAACCAGCACCTCGGCACTATCGCCGGCGCATTCGCACGACACGAGTCGCGCCCCGTTCGCGCGCGCAGTCGCTTCGGCGTCGTGCGCGGCTGCCTCCGGGCTCTTGCCCAGTGCGAGTGCGTCGGCGGCGGCCAGGGCGGCAGCGTCGGCGGCGGTGTCGGCACGGGCTCGCAGGCCTGCCGCGGCACCGACGCGCGAGAGGCCGATCAGCAAGACCGCGGCGATCGCAACTGCGGCCATGGCGGCGATGGTGACCGAGCCGCGTTGGCTTCGCATCAGTGTTCGATCCTCATGACGGCGGTAGCCGACAGCGTGAGATCGGGGAACAGCGCGCCGACGATCGGCAAGTTGGTGCGCGCGGTGTAGCGCACCGTTGCGGTGATCGGATCGCCTACCGCGCCTCGCGGCCCTACGGTCACGGACGCGCCTTTGAGCACGTGCGTGGCGGCACCATGCACGCGGGAGCTCGGCGCGTCGACACTCGCTTCCCGCACGGCGGCACGCGCCGCATGCACCACGAGGACGTAGTCGCGGGCAACGATCCCTACCTGCACGAACGCAAGCATGAACAGCATGAGAAACGGCAGCACGAGGGCGAACTCGACCGTCGCCTGACCGCGCTCGCGGCGCGCCGGTGGTACCGGCGCGCCGCGAACAACGTGACGAGGTGTGATCACCCCGGCGTGATCTTGTTGATCACCGAATCGAAGAGGTTCGCGACCGCATGCGACCTCGTGGCCCACGCGAGCACCAAGCTCGCGATCGCCGCGACACCGATGATGACGAGCGCGTACTCGGCCGTCGTCTGGCCACGCTCGTCGGCGCGGGACGCGACCTGGTGTGAGACGCGGTTAACGGCGCACAACCACACGTGCAGGAACAGCAATGACATCGACTTCCTCCGGAGAGCGACTGCGTTCGGACGGGGGAGAAACGGCGTTCAACGCATGCGGGCAAAGCCGTCGAGCAGGACGGGCGCGACCGTCAACAGCCCGAACGCAGGCAGTACGAGGAACACGAGGGGAAAGAGCAAACGCACCGGAACCGTGCGGGCGCGTTGTTCCGCGGCGCGACGCAGGTCGGCGCGGGCTTCGGCGGCCAATCGAGCCAGCGTTGGCGCGATCGGAACACCAAGACGGGCGGCCGCGTCGAGCGCGTCCGTCAATGGCGCCAGCACCGGTGTGGCGGCACCGGCGTCGCGAATCGCGTCGTCGAACGAAGCGCCGAGGCGACACGCGCGCGGCACTGACGCCAACGCCGCGCCCACGCCGGGTGGGCACCACAGCGACGCGACTTCGACCGCAACGTACGGCGTACACCCGGCGCCTACCGCGACGCTGATGAGGTCGATGGCTACGGGGATCTCGCGCCGGAGCACGTCGGCCCGGGCCCGCTGCTTGCGCCGCCGCGCCGGGGAAGCCAGCACCGCACCGACGATGACCACGGGCCGCGGTAGCCGCCACCGAGGCGTTCGACACGCACGCGGGCGCCCCACCAGCAGGTGTTGCGCGCGTGCGAGCACGGCCTGACGGCGCGCGAACCCGACGAGCGGCAGCGCGACGATCACGCCCCAGGCGCCGCCCAACATCATCAGGACCATGCCGCCTCCTCGCGCAGGATGTGGCGCACCCAAAGGACTGCCAGCGCCTCGAAACCGAGCGCGGCTCCGAGGCAGCCTCGACCGGCGGCCGTGCCGATCAGGGCGCGCAACGGGCCCGGGTCGACGACCGCAGACCACGCGAGGTAGGCGATCGGCGACGCACCCACAACGATGGCCGACAGCCGCGCCTGCGCCGACATTGCGTGCGCCTCGGCCACCACGGCGAGTCGCGACCGCAGTGACGCAGCGAGCCCTTCGAGCGCGTCGGCGCAGGCACCACCGACCGACGACGCGAGCGCCAGGGCACCGGCCGCCGCTCGCACGCCGGGCGCGTCGCGTTCGTCGGCCCACCGCCCGACCGCGTCGGTTACCGACGCACCCAACGCGCAGCGGTCGCGCACGCGCGCGAGATCGGCAGCCAGTGGGCCGCCTCCACTCGCGAGTGCGTCGAGCGCGCTCGCAACCGTGCTCCCGCTTCGCAATTCGAGCGCAGCACGCTCGAGGAGGTCGGGGACTGCGCCCGCGACGAGACGCCGGCGCCGCCCGCGCGCGAGTCGTAGGCCGACCGGCCCCGCAACGGCCGCGCCGAACGCGCTGAAGCAACCGAAGCCGACCGAGAGCACTGAACCGAGAGCGCCGGCGACGAGCACCGACAACGCCCAACTCTGCAGCGCAGTGATCGGCAGCCACTGCACGCCGGCCGCGTCGAGCGCGTCGGCCAGCGGGGTAGCCAGCCACGCCGGCAACCGAGAGGACGCGGGGACGAGCGTCAACGCGCGGTCGATTGTGTGCGCCCTTCGCGCGAAGCGAACAAGGTGAGCGATTACGAGCCCACCGACGATCGCGATCGCAACCGTCAGCATTGCTGCCACGCCTCGTTTGCATTGTGACCGGCACGGCGCAGCGCCCGGGCCGGCGCTTCGGCGGCGCGCAACACGCCGTCGTGGCGCGTCAACACGCGGTGCACCGCGAACCCACGACCGGACGGTGCGCCAACTTCGGCGATGTGGTCGATGTGGCGCGACCCGTCGGCGCCGCGCGTGACGAAGACGACGAGGTCGATTGCCGACCCGATGTGCGACCGCACCGCGGCGATCGGCAGACCCACATCGGCGAACAGCACGAGGGTTTCGAGTCGCGACAACGCGTCGGCAGCACTGTTCGCGTGCAGCGTGCACATCGAACCGTCGTGACCGGTGTTGAGTGCCTGCAACATGTCGAGCGCTTCCGCGCCCCGGACCTCCCCCACCACGACCCGGTCCGGTCGCATGCGCAACGCCGCGCGCACGAGTTGACGCACGCTCACCGCGCCGACGCCTTCGCCGTTGGCCGGCCGGGCTTCGAGCCTGACTACATGCGGTTGCGCGAGCCGCAACTCTGCGGTCTCTTCGATCGTCACGATACGTTCACCGCCGTCGATCGCACCCGACAAGACGTTCAGCAAGGTGGTCTTGCCCGCACTCGTGGCCCCGGCGACGAGGATGTTCGCTCCTCCGCGGACGCAGGTCGCGAGGAACTCGCCCGCCGCGCCACCCGCGCCGAAATCGGAGAGGTTCATCCGCCGGGTCGCGAAACGCCGGATAGTGAGACACGGCCCGTCGGGTGCGAGCGGCGGCAGCACCGCGTGCAGGCGAGAGCCGTCGGCCAGGCGCGCGTCCGCCATCGGCGCCGACCGATCGAGGCGCAAACCGAGCGGGGCGATGATGCGCTCGGCGAGACGCACGATCTCCATCGCGCTGAGGTCCAGTGCGACGGGCTCCAGCCGGCCCGAACGCTCGATGTAAGCGCGGCCCGGCCCGTTCAACATGATTTCGGTGACGAGCGGATCGGCCAGCAACGCCTCGAGCGGCCCGAGACCGTCGACCTCGACGACAAGTTCGTCGAGCACCCGTTCGGCATCCGCGTCGGGGATGAGCGGTGCTTCGTCGCGAAGGAGTTTCTCGAGCCGTAGGCGCAACGCCGCGCGGTCGATCGATCCCGCGGCAACCGGTTCGGATAACAAGCGGCGATGCACCGCCCGTTTCAGCGCGGGACGCCGATCATGGGCCAACGCCGACGTCATGCGACGCGACCCTCGCGACCAGACAGACCGACCCGCGCAAGGAAACGCATCGCGGCTTTCTCCAACGGACGCGGCAAACGGGTGGCGAGGACGCCCGCGTCGACGACACGTGCGATCGGTACCAGCAGGGGCACGGATGCGAACACGTCGAGGCCGAGCACGTCGCGAACTTCGTTGGCGCCCAATGCTCGATCTTCGTCGTCCATCACGATCGCGCCCGATGCTCGCGCGACGAGCGGGTGGCGCAGCGCGCGGCGAAGTGCGACGTAGCAGTCGCGCACGACCACCACCGAGACGTCGGACACTTCGACGAGTGCTTGCAACGCAGGTGTTGAGGCGTGGGATACGTCGGCGATCGTCAGCTGCGGTTCGTTCGCGAGCACCACTCCGAGCGCGGCACCGGCCTCCGGAGCAATGTCGGACGGAAGCTGCTCGCCGCGAGGAAGCAAGGACACGTTGGGCGCGACGTTCACCGCGATCCGGTCGAGCGCACCCGCGGGTGCGTGGAGCCCCGCGGCCAGCCACTCGGCGAGCCCGGGCGCCGGGTCTGAGGACAACCCGAGGATCGCGGGCTGGTCGCCCCCGAGGTCGGCGAGGCGCACCGGGTACTGACGTGAGAGCACAAGGGCACAGGCAGCGGCAAACACGGATGTGCCCGCGCCGCCCTTCGGAGACCAAAGGGAGAGGAGCATCGACCTTCCTGCGGTGGGGCACGCGAACGCGCGCTCGACACACGACCGGGAAGTGGTTCGGGGAAAGGCTCGCAGAAGGCGAGCAGGGGAAGCCCCGAGGAAGTGGATGGAAAGGTACGGCGAACGCGAGATGTAGTCAAGGTGCGCGGCCGCGAACATCGTTACGCTGGCGATCGTGGAGGCGGCGTTCTTCGACCTCGACAAGACCGTCATCGCGAAAAGCTCCGTGATGGCATTCGGCGCGCCCTTCTACCGGGAGGGCCTGATTTCGAAACGCACGATCGTGCGCGGCATCTACGCGCAGTTCGTGTACATGCTCGTCGGCGCCGACGACGAGAAGATGGAACGCATGCGCGAAGCGATGCTCGCGCTGACACGCGGCTGGGATCAGCAGCGCGTGAAAGACATCGTGCGTGAGACCCTCGAAGAAGTGGTCTCTCCGATCATCTACGCCGAGGCGCTCGAACTCATCGAGGCGCACCACGCGGCGGGCCGCAAGACGGTGATCATCTCGTCGTCACCGATCGAGACCGTCGAACCGCTCGGTGAGTTCCTCGGCGTAGACGCGGTGATCGCAACGCAACCCCGCCTCGATAGTGAGGGGCGCTACACCGGCGATCTCGAGTTCTACGCGTACGGCCCGCACAAGGCGGACGCGATGCGCGAGATGGCGGTAGCGGAACAGATCGACCTTGCCGCCTCGTACGCGTACTCCGATTCGATCACCGACCTGCCGATGTTGGAGCTCGTCGGAAACCCGGTGGTTGTGAACCCCGACAAGGACCTGTTGCGCGTCGCTCGTGATCGCGACTGGGAGGTGCGGCACTTCGAACGGCCGGTACGCCTCCGCGATCGCGTTCCCGCGCCGCCTCGCGGCTCCACCATTGCCGCAGGTGGTGCGCTGGCGGCCGCCGGTACCGGCGTCGCGCTCTACCTGTGGTTGCGACGCCGGGTCGAGGCACCTGCATAACCGGCGAACGCGACGACGCCGGGGCATTTGACCCCGGCGTCGTACAAGAATGGTTTGGGTTGGTTAGGCCGCGCGCACCCTCTTGGCCACAAGTGCACCGAGTGCGACCAGCACAACAAGCATCAGCAACTTCTTCACGAAACCCTCCTCCGAGCGATCAACGGAATCGTATCCCGTGTCGTGGGTCGCCGCGCCTGGCATCGCGACACCTGACGCGCGAGCCTGCCGGTCTAGGCAGGCTCCCGGGGAGAACATGACCTTGATGAAACGCGCCCGTACGTTGGTGGCGGTTGGGGCGTTGATCGCGCTCGTGGCGATCGGCACGGGATCCGCGTCCGCAACCCCGGCACCGTCGGCGACCTCATCCGCGGCGGGCGCTGCCGGCAGCGGCCGGATCGTCGCGCTCGACGGCGGCTGGCAAGTGACCCTGCAGCTCGCGCAGCCGCTCGCGGTGCGCGACTCGGCCCCGATCCTCGCGGTGGACGGTCGCCCGGTCGGTGCGGCTCGCGAATCGGCCGACCACCGGACCCTCACCGTCGTGACGACCGACCCGGCCGTCACCCCGACCGGCACCGTGACCTTGTGGTCGCCCAACTCCGCCGGAACGCGCCACGACAACGCGCCGCGTTCCGGTACGTCGGCTGTCGCGCCGGCGCTCCCGACGCCGACACTCGGGACGGACCCCGGCGCGGCCGGGCCATACGCCGTCATCCAACGTGAATACGACCTGGGCGACCAGGCGATCGCGCTGCCGGGCCTCGGCGGCCAGCGATCCGAACTGCGCGGCCACGTGTACGCGCCGGTCGGCGCGTCGGGTTCACGCCCGCTCGTGATCTTTCTGCACGGGCGGCACGAGTTCTGTTACGGCCCGGTGCAGATCGACTTCAATCAACCCTGGCCGTGCCCGAGCGGCGACCTCCCGATTCCGAGCTACCGCGGGTACGACGCGCCGGCCCTCGCGCTTGCGAGCCACGGCAACATCGTCGTTTCGATCAGCGCCGACGCGATCAACGCGTGGGACTGGCTCGCGATCGACGGCGGTGCGCTCGCACGCGCGCAGCTGGTGCTCGCGCACCTCGACCTGTGGCACCAGTGGTCGACGGTGGGCGGCGGTCCGTTCGGTTCCGACTTCGTCGGCCGCGTCGACATGAACAACATCGGTCTGATGGGGCACTCACGCGGTGGTGAAGGCGTCGTACGCGCCGCTCTCTTGAACCTGGCTCGCCAACACCCTTACGGCGTTCGCGCGCTGGTTGCGCTCGCGCCAACAGACTTCGCGCGACCGACGATTCCCGGTGTCGCGACGAGCGTCATCCTCCCCTACTGCGACGGCGACGTGATCGACCTGCAGGGTCAGCATTTCTACGACGACACGCGCTATTCGTTCTCGACCGACAACGTGTTGCGTTCGACTGCGCTCGTGATGGGCGCGAACCACAACTTCTTCAACTCCGAATGGACACCGGGGTTGTCGGCGGCACCGTCGAACGACGACTGGTTCGGCGACCCCGCGGAAGCACCGTGCGGTGCGAGTTCCGCCCCGCGCCTTGCGCCCCTGGAACAACAGGCTGCAGGTCGCGCGTACATCGCCGGCTTCCTCGAGATGGTGCTCGATCGCCATCCCGCGCTGTTGCCGATGTTCGACGGCTCGGCGGCACGCGTCGCGTCGGCCGGGCGCGCAGTCGTCGACACGGTCGCGCAACTCCCGCTCAGCGCGCGTCGCGACCTCGCGCGTCTCGACGCCCACAGCTCGGCCGTAACCAACACGGGTGCCGCCACGACGCAAGTGTGCGCGGGAGTCCCGGCGTTCTTCTCACCGCCTGCCGGCGGGTTGCCACTGTGTTCCGACACGTTCGACTCGTCGCAAACACCGCACTGGACGCAGGCGTACCTCGCGCCGGACGATCCGACGACGGCCGTGACGCGCCTGCGATGGAATGGTCCGAGCGGGCGACTCATCGTTGCGCTCCCCGACGGCAAACGCGACCTCCGCGGTTTCCAGGCGCTCACCGCGCGCATGGCGCCCGACCCGGCATTCACCAACCCGGTCGACGTCACGTTCCGGCTTGTCGACGGCGCCGGCCACACGGGCGACGTACCGTCGTCGAACGTCAGCGACGCACTGACACCGCTTCCCGGTATCGGCTTCGGCTTACCGAAGACGATCCTGCGCGAAGTCCGGGCACCACTCTCGTCGTTCAACAACGTCAACCTGGCCGACATCCGCACGGTCATGATCGTGACGAATCGCGTCGCGTCGGGCTCGATATTCGTGTCCGATCTCACGCTCGCGCGCGCATCGTCCTACGGTCAGTCGGCGCCGATCGACGCGCCTCGGCTGTCGATCGCCGACGTTCAGACCATCGAGGGCGGCCCAGGTCCGCACACCTTGCGGTTCCACGTGACGATGTCGCGTGCGTCGACGCGCACCGTGCGCGTGTTCGTCGATGCCGGATCGTTCAACTTCGGACCCAGTTCGGTCGCGCGGCGGCTCGTGCTGCTTCCCGGCCAGACGTCCGCGAACGTCGCGGTCACCTACCAGGGCAATACCCGCGACGGCCCCGATCTGCAGTTGCCGGTTGTGCTCGCCACGCCGAGCGAGGCGATCCTCGACCACTCCATCGCGACGGGCACGGTGTTGGACGACGACCCGTCGCCGACGGTGACGATCACGAACGGATCCGGCGTCGAGGGAGACGGCACGTTCGTCCACTTCGCGTTGCAGCTCTCGGCGCCCTCCGACAACTTTGTCGAAGTGGTCGCCCAACCGAAGAGCGGTACGGCCGTGCTCGGCCAGGACATCGGCGCCGACGAGATCGTGTTCGGGTACGTAGCGCCGGGTGACACGGTCGGATCGCTGGACATACCGATCATCGACGACCACGTGCACGAAGGCACTGAGACCTTCACGGCGACGCTGCTAGGTGCGTTCGGTGCGCAGGTGGTCGGTACACCGACCGCGACCGGAACGATCTTCGACAACGATTAGCGGGCAAAGTGTGCGAAAACGGTACGTCGCGCGAGTCTTCGCTTGGCTTTGGACAAGTTGTATTCTGTTTTTGATTCCTTGATCCGCTGCCCCGTCCAGACCTCGCGGCCGCAAGCCTGATGGTGGACGGAGAACGATGGCGAACGATCAGCAGCTCTCTGACGTATTGAGCGAGTTCGCTCGCACCCTGGTCACGGACTTCCCGATCCAGGGCATCCTCGATCACCTGGTGCAACGCATCGTCGACGTCTTGCCCATCACGGCCGCGGGCGTGACGCTCATCTCGCCCGGCATGGACCCCCGCTACGTGGCGGCGTCGAACGACGCGGCGCTGCGCTATGAGGAGTTGCAGACCGAACTCGGCGAAGGGCCGTGCCTCGCGGCATACACGACGGGTGAAGCCGTCGCGGTACCTGACCTCCGCCGAGAAACTCGCTTCCCGAGGTTCGCACCCGCGGCCCTCGACGCGGGGCTGGTGGCCGTGTTTACGTTCCCGCTGCGCAGCGGCGACGAACAGATGGGCGCGCTCGACCTGTATCGGGATACCCCAGGACCGTTGGACGATGCGGCAATGGAAGCCGCCCAGACGTTGGCCGACGTCGCGACCGCGTACCTGCTCAATGCGCAAGCGCGAGACGAGCTGCGGGACTCCTCCGACCGCTCCCGCGAGCGGTCGCTCCACGACGCGCTCACGGGATTGCCGAACCGGGTTCTGTTCCTCGAGCGGCTCGACCACGCGGTGATGCGAGCCAAGCGGTCGGGGAAGATGGCCGCGGTGCTCTTTGCGGATCTCGATCGGTTCAAGATCGTGAACGACTTATACGGCCATAGCGTCGGCGACCAATTGCTGGTGGCCGTCAGCGAGCGACTGACCGCGGCGCTCCGCCCGGGCGACACGCTCGCCCGTATGTCGGGCGACGAGTTCGTCATCCTGTGCGAAGACCTGGAGACGCCGGACCAGGCCGACGTGATCGCGGCGCGGATCGGCGCGTCGGTCGCAACACCATTCGTGCTGTCCGGCGCCGAGG
>JAODBJ010000109.1 GCA_025463905.1 Actinomycetes bacterium | reverse complement strand
CCCTTCATCATTTAGCCGCGGGGCTTGTAATCGCGCGCCCGCGCATGCCAGCGTTGCCCGGCACAGGAAGTCCGTGGCGGGCATCGACGCTTGGAGGGAACCGTGGGAGCACGGTCGCGTTGGGCGTATCGCCCATTCATCTTTACCGGGGCGGTAGCGCTACTTGCCGCGGGCCTCGTGCCCCAGTCTTCAGTGGCGGGCGCGGCGGCGGCGCGACCGCGGGCGGCGGCAGCACCGGCGACGGCGAAGCAGTCGATCCGGATGGTTGCTCGCCAGCGATCGCTCACCTCCTTGAGTTCCGGCGCGGGCCATCTCCCGGCGGGCACGAAAGGTCCCGAGACACCTCCCGGAAGTGTCAGCCCCGACGCGGGCGCGGCCACCCGTACACGAACGAACGGCGGCGTGAACCGCAGCATGTCGCCGCGGCCGAGCACGCAGGGGCGTAGTAACGCCGCGGCAACGTTGTCGGCCCCGGTCGTCGCGTCGACACCAGTCAGCGGTTCGGCCACCGGCCTCGGCACGAGCTTCGAGGGAGTCAACCTCTACCAAGAGCGTTACGTCGCGAACAACGGCAACCAGTTCAGCTTCGAGCCGCCCGACCAGGGCATGTGCGTCGGGAACGGGTTTGTGTTGGAGACCGTCAACGACGCGCTCCGTGTGTTCACCACGGCGGGGCAAGCGAAGTCGAAGCCGATCGACCTCAACTCCTTCTACGGCTATCCCGCGGTGATCGACCGGACCACATTCAAGTTCGGTCCCGAGTTGACCGACCCGAGCTGCTTGTACGACAGCGTGAACAAGCGGTGGGTTCACATCGTGTTGACGCTCGACACGAAGCGGAGAACCGGCGCGCTCACGTTGAACAACCACATCGACATCGCGGTATCGAAGACCGCGAACCCGTTGGGCGGATGGAACTTCTACTCGTTCAACACGACCGATGACGGCCGCAAGCGAACGCCGTCCCACACGGATTGCCCGTGTATCGGCGACTATCCGCACATCGGCGCGGACCGCAACGGTGTGTACATCACCACGAACGAGTACCCCTGGAGTTCAGCCCCGGGTGTGTTCGGCAACAACTTCAACGGCGCGCAGGTGTACGCGTTGTCGCGTTCGGCGCTCGCGTCGGGTGCGTCGCAACTGCGGCTCGTGCAATTCGAGAACCTCGTGTTGACGACGATCCCGCAGGTGACGCCGGGCTTCACCGTGATTCCGGCCAACGCCCCCGATGGCGTCTTCGCCGACGCGAATGGCGGCACTGAGTACTTCGCGAGCTCGACGGCCGCGATCGAGGCCGGCAACACGTCGGGATTGTCGAACGTGATGGGCCTCTGGGCGCTCACCAACACCCAGTCGCTCGACGCGCCGCAACTGAACCTGTCGCTCGCGGCGGCACCGATCACGTCGGAGGTCTACGGCGTACCACCACTGTCGGAGCAGAAAGCCGGGCCGACACCGTTACGCGACTGCGAAGTCGTTGGCTGCCCCTTCGGTAGCGGACCATCGCCCGAAGTGGAAGGCCCGCTCGACTCGAGCGACTCGCGCGTATTCAACACGTGGTACGACGGCACGCACGTATGGGCGTCGCTGTCGACGATCGTGCAAGTGAGCGGCAGCATCAAAGCCGGCTCGGCGTGGTTCGCGTTCGACCCGGCCGGTTCGATCGCACAACAGGGCTACGTCGCCACCGCCGGGAACAACGTCATCTACCCCGGCATCGCAACGCTCGCAAACGGTCGGGGCGTCATGACGGCGAACCTGGTGGGCGGTGGCTGGTTCCCGTCGCAGGCGTATGTGTTGATCGGTTCCAACGGCCCGAACGGGGCGTTGCACGTGGCGGCAGCGGGTGTTGGACCGCAAGACGGGTTCTGCGAGTACACGGCGGAGAACTGCGCGGGTACCGATCCGCCGAGAGCTCGCCCGCGTTGGGGCGACTACCCGGCGGCGCAGGCGTACGGCAACGCGATCTGGATCGCGAATGAGTACATCGCGCAGACGTGCACGTACGAGCAGTACTCAGTCGACTTCACCTGTGGCCAGACTCGCGGCGCGGTCGCGAACTGGTCAACGCGTCTGAGCGCCGTTACTCCGTAGCAAGAACACGAACCTGCGTCACGATTGCGCCCTGTATGCGCAAGTCGTGACGCAGGTTCGCGCGTGTGATGCGACGGTTTGCTGGGTAATGGCCCCTCCGGCCGCGCCATTGGGGGCGCGTACGAAGGGAGCCATCTTGAAGCAATGGGTCGCGCTCGTTGCCGCATTCGCGGCGACGCTCGTGGGATATGGGATTGCCGGCGTCGACGTGGCAGGCGCCGCGCCGACCTGGGCACCTGCAAGCACTGCCGCCGTTCATCCCGGTGTTCAAGTGTTCACCAATGGTGCGCAGTGCACCGCGAACTTCATTTACTCGGATGGTACGAACGTGTACATCGGGCAGGCCGCGCACTGTTCCGGTACGGGAGGGAACACCGCAACCGACGGCTGCACGTCGGGCTCACTGCCGGTCGGTACCAAGGTGCAGGTGACGGGCGCGTCGAAGCCCGGCACCATGGTCTACAACTCGTGGCTCACGATGCAGTCGTTGCACGAGGCCGACGCGAACACATGCGCGTATAACGACCTCGCGCTCGTGCAACTCGACCCCGCCGACATCGCGAAGGTCAATCCGTCGATCCCGCATTGGGGTGGCCCGGTAGGACTCAACTCGACGGGTACCGCGCTCGGCGACACGATCTACTCGTACGGCAACTCCGAGTTGCGCGGCGGCGTCACCCAACTCAGCCCCAAGAAGGGCGTGAGTCTCGGTGACGGCGGCAACGGTTGGACGCACGACGTCTACACCGTGACACCGGGTATCCCCGGCGACTCCGGGAGCGCGTTCCTCGACGCCAACGGAAAAGCGCTCGGCGTGTTGAGCACGGTTGCGATCGCACCGCTCGCCGGTTCGAACGGCGTGGGCGACCTCAACCTGGAACTGCAGTACCTGCACGCGCACTCGTCGTTCTCGAGTGTGAACCTCGTTGCCGGTACCGAAGCCTTCAACGGCAACCAGTTGCCGGTCGGCTGATTCGACGTGCCGTGGTTGCCCGGGCGAAACGCCCGGGCAACCTCTGCTCCGTCGGCGTGCATGTCGAGATAACCGCTTGACGGACTGTCGCCATCGCGACACGCTCTCGCTCGTGCGATTTGTGCCTCTCATACGGTCGGCACCGGCGAATGCTCGATGCGACGGTGGCACGCGCTTCCACTCACGGTGAATGCGCGCGGCCACCGCGCCGCGCGCACGCGTCACGAGAAGCGAAGCGACAGGAAATGAACGACGACATTGCGACGGTCGTCGCGTTGGAACTCACCGCCAGCGACGACCTCTTCGACATCATCGAACTGCTCGGCCGCCGCCATTTCGTGGACGGCGAACAGCCGCACGCGCGCGCCACGTTTCTGCAGCGCGTCCGTCCCGATGCGCCGCTCGTGCCGCCGGGCGTCACACCGACGCGCTGCGCGATGACCAATCAGCAGCGCGCGCACCTCGCCGAAGGCGACGGCTGGACCCTGCGCGCACTGCGTTGGGCCGACAACCAGGCGTCCGTGTCGGTCACGGCCCGCACCGACGATCTCGCCAAGTCGGTGCTCGACCTGTCAGTGCGCGACGCCGTGTACGACGAACCGCCGCCCGACATCGCGGTCGCATTCCGCTTCTGGCACTGCGGCCGCAACGGTGCGACGAGCCGCGTGCGCGACATCGAGATCGAGAAATGGCCGGCGATCCGCCGCAACTACACCCGCAGCGCGGCCGAGGCGTTCGACCGCCTGGTTGGGCTGGAGCCGCGCGACATCACGGGTCGCCTCCTCCTGCTGCATGGCCCCCCGGGCACCGGCAAGACCACGGCGCTGCGCGCGCTCGCTTACGCGTGGCGGGAGTGGTGCAGTTTCGAAGTCGTCATCGATCCGGAGCGATTGTTCGCCGACCCTGCCTATCTCCTCGCGGCCGCCCTCGATGACCACTCCAACGCCGATGGACACAACGACGCGAAGCGTTGGCGTTGCTTCGTACTCGAAGACTGCGATGAACTGCTCGGCGTCGACGCAAAGAAGGCGGAACGCCAAGCGTTGTCGCGCTTGCTCAACCTGTCCGACGGCATCCTCGGTCAAGGTGTACGCACCCTCGTCGCGCTCACCACCAACGAACGCATCGCGGCGCTGCACCCGGCGGTAACGCGTGCCGGGCGGTGCCTTGCCCGCATCGAGATCGGTCCGCTCGACGCGGCCGAAGCCAAGACCTGGTTGGGTGATGTGCCCGCGTTCGTCGCCCGGGCGTAGACGATCGCAGAGTTGTACGCGCTGCGCTCCGACGATGACGTCGTGGAGACGCCGGAGTCAGCGCCCCCCGGTCTCTATCTCTGATCCTCGACGACCCCGCGCGTCAAGCCGCGTCGCGCTGGTACGCCTCGTGGTCGGCTGCGGTTGCCACCGTCGGTATCGCGAGCAAGACCTCCGCGGGCACGTTCTCGCCGTGGAGTGCGGCGCGGTCGCGCGCCACCGTCCACGCTTGTAATCCGAGCCACTCGGGAC
>JAODBJ010000106.1 GCA_025463905.1 Actinomycetes bacterium | reverse complement strand
GTGACGCAGGTTCGAGGGGTTCGCGGGGCTGGCGGCTCAGACGATCTTGAGCTCGGTGCGGAAGATCTTCTTGGGCGCGAGCTCTACGTCGACGCGTTCGGCGATCGCGCGGAACACTCGCGAGGCTTCGTCGTCGGGAGCGGCGACGATGATCGGGTTGCCGTCGTCGCCGCCTTCGCGTAGCTGCGGTACGAGCGGCACCTGACCGAGCAACGGCACATCGAGATCGTCGGCGAGTTGTTGACCGCCGCCCTCACCAAAAAGGCGGTACGACTCGCCGTGGTCGCAACGGAACCACGACATGTTCTCGATCACGCCGGTCACCGACAGATTCACTTTGCGCGCCATGTACGCGGCTCGCTGCGCGACTTTTTGCGCGGCGGGCTGCGGAGTGGTGACGACGAGGACCTCGGCACGCGGAAGGAACTGCGCCATCGAGATCGCGATGTCGCCGGTACCGGGAGGCATGTCGACGATCAGGAAGTCGGGTTCGTCCCAATGCACGTCGGTGAGGAACTGTTCGAGCGCCTTGTGCAGCATCGGACCGCGCCACACCACGGGCTGATCTTCACGGGCGAAGAACCCCATCGAGATGAGCGACACACCGTTGGCCTCGGGCGGGAGGATGACGTCGTCGATCACGGTCGGCGGGCGATCGATACCGAGCATGCGCGGCATCGAGAAGCCCCACACGTCGGCGTCGATAGCGGCGACCTTGTGGCCCCGCTGGGCGAGTGCGATGGCGAGGTTCGTTGTGACCGACGACTTGCCCACGCCGCCTTTGCCCGAACTGATCGCGAGAACCCGCGTGCGCGAATCGGTGAACGGGTTCGATCGCGCGACGTGCCCCTCGCCGGCACCGTGACTGTGCCCGTGGTCGTGGCCCGCATGACCGCCTTGCTCGCCCCGCAGGCGAGCCGAGAGGGCCTGGCGCTCCGAGTCGGTCATGACCGTGAGCTCCACATCGACCGCGTCGACGCCGTCGATCGGGGTGACCGCGTCGGTCACTCGGCGGGTGATCTCGGCACGCAGCGGACAGCCGGCGACCGTGAGGGCGACCGTCACTCCGACCCGAGATCCGTCGATCTGTACGCCTCGAACCATGTCGAGTTCGACGATGGAACGGTGCAGTTCAGGATCGTCGACGCCCCGTAGAGCCTCGAGAACGGCGGCCTCGGTGGGCATTGTGCGACTCCCCTGGCGTTGCCCGGACATTTCCACTACGTACGTAGGTAGAATACCGGGGTGGACCAGGCGCGGGTTAGTCCAGACAGGCAACATTCAGACGAGCTCAGTCCGGACGAGTTCACGGCGGCCGTCAGTGCGGTGACCTCGGCGTTCGGCGACCCCACCCGCCGCGACATCTACCTCCTCGCCCGTGAAGCCGCCCCCGACGGCGTGACGGCGAATGAGGTGGCCGCTCACTTCGGCTTGCACTCGAACGTCGCCCGCCACCACCTCGAGAAACTCGCGGCAGGTGGCTACCTCCTCGTCGAGTTGGTTCGCCAGGAAGCGGCGGGACGGCCGTCGAAGCGCTACTTCGCGATCGCCGCCGACAACCATCTCAACTTCCCACCGCGCCGCGACGACCTTCTCGGCACCCTCCTCGCGCGTGCGATCGAGAAACTTCCGATCGACGAAGCCCACAAGCTCGCCGAGGAAGTGGGCTACGAGTACGGCCGCGGGATCGCGGCGCGCATGGAACCGGGCGACGGCCACCGTTCGGCGAAGGCCGCGCTGGCGTCGGTTGCCGACGCGCTCACCGCGCACGGATTCGCGGCGCACACCGAGGCGCGCGGCGGGTCGCTCACCTTGGTGGCAGAGCACTGCCCGTTCGGCGAAGCAGCGAAGAAGTACCCGCACGTGCTGTGCGCAGTCGACACCGGCATGATCAAAGGGATGCTCGAAGGTCTCTACGGTGAGACCGACCCGACGATCGAAACCAGCCGGCCCGACGGCGGCGAGCACTGCGTCACCCGCGTGTAACGCTCGTGAACGGGCGCGCCTACCTCGACCACGCGTCGACGTCGCCTTTGCGCCCCGGCGTACTCGACGCGATGTTGCCCTACTTCGGCGACGAGTTCGCCGACCCCGGGCGCGTATACAGCGAAGGTCGCGCGACGCGTGTGGCGCTCGAGAACGCGCGGGAACAGGTTGCGGCGTTCTTCGACGCTCGACCGCGCGAAGTGGTGTTCACGTCGGGTGGTACCGAGTCGGTGAACGCGGCGATCTGGGGCGCGGTCGCGCGTGCCGGCGGACGCGGTCACGTGGTGACCTCCGCGGTCGAACATTCGTGTGTGCTCGACGCGTGCGAACGTCACGGCATCGACATCACAAAAGTGCCTGTCGACGCGGCGGGCCGGTTCCACGCGCACGACATCGCCGCGGCCATCCGCGAAGACACGATCCTCGTGACCATCCAACTCGCGAACCATGAGGTCGGCACGCTGCAACCGGCGGCCGACGCAGTGGCTGTCGGCCGGGCGCGCAACGTGCTCACGCATGTCGACGCGTGCGCGGCGGTAGGCCACCTCCCGCTGTCGTTCAAAGCACTCGGTCCGGATCTGTGCTCCGTCACCGCGCACAAGTTCGGCGGCCCGAAAGGCGCCGGCGCGCTGCTGGTGCGCCGCGGCCTACGCGTGCCGCCGTTCATCGTGGGTGGCGCGCAGGAACGCGCACGCCGCGGCGGCATCGAGAACGTTCCCGCGATGGTCGGTTTCGCACGCGCGTGCGCGACGGCCGCGGTCGACGAAGAAGCAGCGCAGCAGCGCGCGCTCACCGAGCAAGCGCGGCGCGCGATCGCCGCCATCCCCGACGTCACGTTCTACGGCGACCCGAGCCGGAGCCTTCCGAACATCCTCTGCTTCGGCGTCGCCGGAGTCGAAGCCGAGCCAATCCTGCTCGCGCTCGACCAACACGACATCGCATTGCACTCCGGATCGTCGTGCTCGAGCGAAGCCCTCGAGCCGTCGCCCGTCCTCGAAGCCATGGGCGCCGACGCCGACCATTCGCTCCGGCTGTCCGTCGGTTGGTCGAGCACCGAGCACGACATCGACCGCTTTGCCGTCGCCCTCCCGGAAATCGTCACCCGCTTCCGCGGCATGCGAGGCGTGCGTCGATAGGGGACATTATTTGTC
>JAODBJ010000072.1 GCA_025463905.1 Actinomycetes bacterium | reverse complement strand
ACGCCTCCTCGAGCGTCATCTCACCGTCGACCCACGCCAACCCGGCTTGGTGCGAGAGGAGATAACTCACGGGAATGCGTTCCTTGCCGGCTTGCGCGAACTCGGGCCAGTACTGCGCGACCGGCGCGTCGATGTTGAGCTTGCCTTCCTGCGCGAGCTTGTTCGCGCAGACCGCAGTCGCGCCCTTCGTCGTCGAGAACACGAGCACCATCGTGTCCTCCTCCCACGGCTTTTCCGTATCGGCGTTCGCGATGCCGCCCCACAGGTCGACGACCTTGCGGCCGTCGCGGTACGCCGAGAATGCAGCGCCGACTTCCTTCCCCGCCGCGAAGTTCGCCTCGAATGCCTCGCGAACGCCTTCGAAGCCCGGTGCCGTCCAACCGTCGATGTCCATGCGACGTTGTACCACTGCCTCGGATCAGCCGAGCCCGGAAGGGAGCACAGCTTGCACCAAGGCCGGCCCGTCGGTCTGCAATGCAGCTTCGAGTTGCGTCGTGAACTCTTCGGCGGTGGTCGCACGCGTTGCCCGCACGCCGAGACCGTTCGCGATCGACACGAAGTCGAGTTCCGGCGGCGCGAGCTCGAGCATCGCTTTGGCCCGCGGCCCGGGCGGCTCGGCACCGACCCGGTTCAGTTCGAGATTCAGGATTGCGTACGAGCGGTTGTCGAGGATCACGGTGGTCACGTCGAGCCCTTCCCGGGCCTGCGTCCACAGTGCTTGGATCGTGTACATCGCGCTGCCGTCGGCTTCGAGGCACACCACCTTGCGATCCGGTGACGCGACTGCTGCACCCGTCGCGGCCGGCAAGCCGAAGCCGATCGCGCCGCCGGTGAGACACAGCCAATCGTGGCGCGGTGCACCGGCGGTCGCGGCCGACAGCCAGAGGCCCTGCGTGTTCGCCTCGTCGACCACCACGGCATTCTCCGGCAGCAACGCGCCTACCGCGGCGGCGACCGTCTCGCCGGTAAGCGCGCCCGTCGGTCGCGCCGGGCGCGACGCGGCGGCAGTCGGGGCGGTACCGGCGCCGGCGCCGACCGCGTCGGCGAGCGCGTCGAGCGCGTGCGGCGCGTCGTCACCCGGCGCGGCGAGCGGGTGTACATCGCAACCGTCGGGAACGAGGTAGCTCGGCTTCTCCGGGTAGGCAAAGAAGGACACCGGAGCCTTCGCATCGACGAGCACGAGGTGGCGCAGCCCGTTCATCTGGGCCGCCGCGAACTCCGAGAGGTAACCGAGCCGTTCCACCGGCGGGATGCCGGCGCCGCGTAACAGTCGCGCGGGAAACGTCTCGCAGAGGAGCTTCGCTCCGCACGCGTGCGCGACGCGCGCGGCCGCGGTGAGCGCCCGCTCGTCGCGCACCGCGGAGCCACCGAGAAGCAGCGCCGCCGGTTCACCCGACTGCAACACCTTCGCGACGTCGGCAACCGTTGCCGCCGCGACCTCGTTCGGTGCGCGGCGCGGCGCCGGCGCGGCGGCGCCCTTTGCATCGAGCCATGCGGTATCGGCGGCCAGAATGAGCGTGGCCACCTGGCCGGGCGGGCCGATCGCCGCCGCAACCGCCTCCGCGGCGGCGGGTGCGACCTCATCCGGCGTGCGCGGCACGCCGATCCACGACGACACATTGCGCGCGACCGTCAGAATGTCGGATTGCAAGGGCGCGTCGTACTGCTCGTGGTAGGTCGCGTGGTCGCCAACGATATTGACGATCGGTGTGCGACCGCGATGCGCGTTGTGCAGATTCGCCAAGCCGTTGCCGAGCCCCGGGCCGAGGTGCAGCAACGTCGCGGCAGGCCGGTCGGCCATGCGCGCGTAGCCATCGGCGGCGCCGGTGGCGACCCCCTCGAAGAGCGCGAGCACGCTGCGCATCTCCGGAACCTGGTCGAGCGCGGCGACGAAATGCATCTCGGAGGTACCAGGGTTCATGAAGCACACGTCGACACCGCTGTCGACCAATGTGCGGATGAGCGATTGCGCGCCGTTCACGCGGTCACCTCGTGGTTCGTCGGCTGGTGGTTCGGCTCGAAGATCGTGCCGGGGTTGAGGATGCCATTCGGGTCGAAGGCCACTTTGATCCGCCGCATCAGGGCGATCTTGGCGGGATCTTCCAGTTCTTCGAAGTAGCGACGCTTTTCCGTACCCAGACCGTGCTCACCTGATATCGCACCACCGAGCGCCATCCCGGCCTCGAAGATGCCCCGCAGCAGCTTGTAGCGCTTTTCGCTGTCGGGTTGGAACACGGCGAGGTGCACGTTGCCGTCGCCGGCATGCCCACATCCGACGACGAGCGATTCGTACAACTGCGCCAGTTCGCCGACTTTCGTGACGTACTCCGAAATCTGTGCGCGCGGCACGACCATGTCGATGATGTCGTTCGCGCCCGCCGCCTTCGCGACCCAGAATGACTTCTCGCGTGCGGAGATCAGTTGCTGGCCCGAGTGTGCGGGGAGCACGTATACGTCGATCGCGCCGAGTTCACCGAGCAGCGCGCCGAGTTCACCGACGCTTTCGTCGAGACGGTCCTGCGTGCGTTCCTCGAGCACAACCACGAGGTACGCGAGCGCGGCATCTTTCACAGCTTGCGGAATGCCGAGGTCGAGGCCGGCGCTCGCGGTGATACTCGCCATCGTCATGACGTCGATGTACTCGAGCACCATCGGTGCTACGCCGCTCGCGACGATCCGCGGCACCGCGTGCGTCACCTCGTCGAGCACGGCGAACGGCGCCAGCACCGTCGCGCTGTGCTCGAGTCGAGGGTAGAGGCGCAAAGTGGCTTCCGTGACGAGCGCGAGCGTGCCCTCGGAGCCGGTGATCAGTTGCGTGAGGTCGTACCCCGTGGTCGCCTTCACGAACTTGCCGCCACTGCGGACTATTTCACCGTTGGCGAGTACCGCCTCGATGCCGAGCACCTGGTGGCGCGTCACGCCGTACTTCACCGCTCGCATTCCACCGGCGTTCGTCGCGACGTTGCCGCCGAGGCTCGCGCTGTACTCGCCGGGGAACACGGGGTACACGAGGTCGTGCTCGCGCGTCGCGGCGTCGAGCTGGTCGAGTGTCACTCCCGGTTGCACCACCGCGACATGGTTCTGCGTATCGATTTCGCAGATCGCGGCCATCCGTTCGAACGACACCACGATGCCGTCGGCGTGCGGCGTGCACGCGCCCGACAGGCCGGTGCCGCTCCCGCGTGCCGTCACGGGGATGCCCCGCTCGTTCGCGGCCGCGAGAACTCGCGCCACCTCGGCGGTATCCGCCGGCCGGACGACGGCCGCGGGGCGCTGCCACGTGGCCGTGAGTGCTTCGTCGTGTGCGTAGTCGTCGCTCACTGCATCGCCTGCGCTCACGTAGGCGTCGCCCACGATCGCTGCAAACAACTGCCCGACGTCGGCCATGTTTCCTCCCGGTGCGTCGATGGCCCCACTCTTTCATGCTGTCGGCACATGTGCAGACGCCGGTACGCTCGTGGCCGTGAGCGAGGTCGTGATATACGAATGCCTCTTCGACGATGCAGGTGCCACCGCGATGGTGGAGATGTGCGAGCGGTTCGGGCGCTACCGCATGTACGCCGAGCTCGAACAGCTCGACACCGACATCGGGCGAGGCCTGTCGCAACGGCATGACGCGGTAACGAACTTCCTCCGTACCGGCGGGTTGTCGGCCACCGACGAATCAGTGCTCACCTTGGCCGCGCGCACCAGCTACTTCCGTGAGGAATACGCATACGGCCAGCGTGGCGTCATCGACGGGATCGAACCGTTCCTGCACCACGAAGGATTCCTCGAAGCGGCGCGGCGCGTGCACGGCCGCGCGGTGATCGAACCCGCCATCGCGTACGCCAACCTGATGGTGCCGGGCCAGGAGCTCGCCGTGCACACCGACGTGCCGGAGTTCCGCGGCTGCAATCGCAAACTCATGCCGCAGTGGTTGCTCGTGGTGATGCATCACTCGGGCCTGTTCGAGGAATGGCGCCTTCCCATCGCCACCGGGATCGCGTGGTTCCACGATTGCGATGGGGGACAGCTCGTGTACTGGCCTGACGGTCGCGACGGCCCGCGGCTCGCGCATGCGGTTCGTTACAACTCCGCGATGGTGCTCGACACCGACTCTGTGTTCCACGGGGTCGACCGCATCGCCGACATCGACGAAGGGTCGATGCCTCGCCTCCGTCCCGGCATGACACTCGACTTCCTCGGCGACCGTCGTTGGTGCGTACGCACGCCGGAAGGTGAGCCACTTGCGGAATACACGTGGCCCGACTTGCGCTTCTCGGTGTCATGGAAGGCGTACTGCTTCCACGACGACGCCGAACGTGACGCGTGGCGCGACCACACCGACGATCTCGGCATCGACGCGGTACTCGATCGACTGATCGACGACCTCCAAACGCGGGGGCGCGTGCAACGCGATGTCGCGCGCGACGCGCACCTCGGTCTCCAGTTGATCGACGAGTACGTGCGGTTTCCCACCGCTGCGCCCGCGTAACGCACAGCGAATCCACAAGTCCCGCATCTTCCAATCCACAAGCGAATCGTCGTACGGTGAACGCTGCTCGAACAGAGGACACCGTCATGGGTTTCGAAGTGCGATTCGTAGACGAGCGGACAACGGTTGTGAACGGCGCCGACGCGTACGAACAAGAAGGGCCGCTCACGACGTTCTTCGCCCGTAACGGTGGCGCGGGCCGATTGGCGTCTGCGTTCTCAGTGCGCGTTGCGTCGTTTCGCACGGAGAGGTTGGTCGAGATCAGGCTCCTCGATTACGTCGCCGACATTGAACCCGTGCCGGTCGAGCGGGCGCGAGTGGAACCGCCCGAGTTCGAAGCGCTCGGCGCGACGGCCTGAGTCGCGCCGTACCATGCCGGTGTGACGGCGTCCGCGACGACCGTCCGCGACCTTGCCGGTCGCGGCATCTACGTCGGCATCACCGCGTGGACCGAACCGACGCTGATAGAAACCGGCTTCTATCCGGCCGACGCGACCACGCCCGAAGAGCGTCTCAGGTACTACGCGACCCAGTTTCCGATCACCGAAGTAGATTCCACCTACTACTCGCCGCCGAGTGAGCGCGTCGCGAAGTTGTGGGTGGAGCGTACGCCGGCCGACTTCGTGTTCGACATCAAGGCGTTCCGCCTGCTGACCCATCACCCGACACCGCACAAGTCGTTGTGGCGTGATCTGCGCGACGAACTCCCGGCCGAGGTCACCGCGGCGCGCAACGTCTACGCGGAGAAGTTGCCCCCCGAGATGCTCGACGACGCGCTGGACCGGTTCATCGGGGCGTTACATCCGTTGCGCGAGGCCGGGAAACTCGGCGTGGTGTTGTTCCAGTTCCCGCAGTACTTCTTCCCGTCCCGAACGTCGTACGCGTACATGGAATGGTTGGCTGATCGGCTCGAGGATGCCGGAGTCACAGGCGCGATCGAGTTCCGGCAGCATTCGTGGATGGACGGCGAGCGAATCGAGCGGGTGCTCGAATTCCTGCGGAGCCACGGCCTCGCCTACGTATCGGTGGATGAGCCGCAGGGATTCGTGAGTTCGGTGCCACCGATCGCGGCGGCGACGGCCGGCGTTGCCATCGTGCGCTTCCACGGCCGCAACCAGGACACGTGGCAGCAGAAGGGCGTCACCGCGGCCGAACGTTTCGCGTACGACTACACCGAGCATCCCGGAGAGCTCGAGGAATGGGTGCCTCGCGTCAGCGCGCTGCACGAGGAGGGACGGCCGGTGCATGCGCTGATGAACAACTGCTACTCCGACTACGCCGTAAAGAGCGGCCAGTACCTCGCCCAACTCCTCAATGCCGAACCGGCGTGAAAGAGTGCGGCCCGGGGACGCGATCGTTCACGCAAGTTCGGGCGATTCGCCGGGTGGGTCGTCGAAATCGTCCTCGTGGACGACGACATCGAACCGGCCCCAGCACTCGTCGCAGCGGTACATGAGCACGTCACCGACTGCAATCACATCGTCAGGCGTCAACGGCGTCGCCAGCTGCGCGCGCCCACCACATTCCACGCAAACGATGACCGTCGCCGGTGCCACACGCCGACGCTAGGTCAGATGCGGGTACTGCCCGGGTCGGTTCGGGTTGTTGCACTTCTGCACCCGTGCGGGACTACAAGTCCCACAACCTGGGGAGCGTTTTGGCGGGGGCTTTGGCTAGCGGTGGGCCCAGACTGCGTAGACGGGGTCTTGGCCTGGGGCGTGGGCGCGGCGGACTTCGGTGCGTACGTCGCGCCACGGGGCTGAACGCCTGAAGTACTCGCCGACGATCTCGCAATGCGTGTCGTCGTCGTTGGCGAGCCAACCGCGGATCGCCTTGGTCGGAAAGCAACGGTTCGA
>JAODBJ010000046.1 GCA_025463905.1 Actinomycetes bacterium | reverse complement strand
GACGTATAACAGCCCACCCGCGCGGCCGAAGGTCATCGACCACAGCGTCGGGTTGAACTCGCCACGCGCGACCTGTCCGAGGTACAGCGCGAACGGCTCCTCGCCGGCCACGACAAGATGCATTGTCAGGGCGCCCGCGCCCATCACTGCGACGCCCCACGCGGCACAGATGCACGCGAGCGAGCGGAAGCGTGCCCAAACCACGGCGAGCGGCACCGCCAGAAACGGCAACGCCGGAATCAAATAACGCGGTCCGGGTTGTTCGAGCAACGGCGTCCCGCTCCAGCCGACGGCGAGTACGAAGTACGGCAGAAACACCGCCAGCGCCAGCAGGCAGTGCCCGCGTAGCCAGCCGCTCGAACGCGCCGCGGTGATGCCGGCGCCCGCAACGGCGACGATAAGGATCGGGCTTGTCAACACCAGCCCGTGCGCGCCGAGGATGACGTCGGTCAGTTGATGGATGGTCGGGACGCCGTACTGGCCCCCGATCGAGCGTGAAACGAGGTATGAGTACGCGAGGTGCCACGGGCGGCCGAATGCGATCGTTTGGTAGACGGCGGTGAACAGGACGGGCGGCGCGAACCCCACGCCGAACCACCCAACCCGCCGGTGCCAACGCACCGCGCCGAACGCGAACAGTGCGACTCCGACAATCGCGGTGTGATACTCGACGGCGAACGCGCATCCCGCGATACAGCCGGCGAGCGCGAGCCGCCTCCGCGAGCCTTCGCTTCCGTCGAGCACGATCCAGGCACCGAAGGCGAAGAGCGCGGCCATCGTGTGGCCATACAGGTTCGCGGCGTGCGGCAACATCAGCGTCCCGAATCCGAGCGCGAGCGTCGCGGCGAGGGCTGAGCGCGGCGCGACTCGTGCTGCGGCGCGGTGCATGAGGACCAGCAGCGCGACGAACGGGAGCATCGCGCCCCAGAGCGTCTGCCACCACACGCCCAGATCGCCGCGTATCCGCATGCGCGACGCGGGCTCGAAGCCGAGCGCCCGCCCCACGAGGTAGACGGGCACACCGAGCACTGGTTGCCCAGGGGCTTTGTCGCTGCGTAGTTCGCCGCGATACGCCGCCTTGTCGATTCCGAGGATCGGCGCGTACGGCGTGAGGTCGACGCTGCCGTGCTCCGCATAGGCCGCGGTCGCGGCGTATCGCGACACGGGCTGGGCCGTGACGTCGGCGACGATCGGGCCGATCGCAACGAGGGCGAACAACGCCAGGGCAATGCTCGGCGACGCGAGGCGGCTGATCGCGACGGGGCGCGGTCGCGCCTCACTGCGCTCGGCAATGCTCACGCCAATTCATCGGCTCCCGGAGCCGGTAGCTGCGTGAACCGGCGCTTCGGGCGGCGTGTAGCGCTTTCCCACTGAGCGTGAGCGAGCGTCGGTGCCGCTCGCCGAGATCCTTACACGACCTCGCGCAGCTCTCGCTTCAGCTCGTTGACCTCGTCGCGCAGACGCGCCGCTTCTTCGAACCGCAGATCGCGCGCGGCGTCGTGCATCTCGTCGGAAAGGCTCTGGATGAGCCGGCCGAGCTCGTCGCGCGGCAGGTCGAGCTTGTCGATCACCGAGGCGCGCCCACGGCCGCGCCCGCGACCCCGCCCGGACGACGCGCCTTCGCCACCGTCACGGGCGCGCACCATCTCGAGGATGTCGACCACCTTCTTGCGCACCGTCTGCGGGTCGATGCCGTGCTCCAAGTTGTATTCGAGTTGCTTCTTGCGCCGCCGTTGCGTCTCCGAGATCGCGTGCGTCATGGAGTCGGTCATCTGGTCGGCGTACATGATCACCTGACCCTCGACGTTGCGCGCGGCGCGGCCGATCGTCTGCACGAGCGCGGTCGCGGAGCGCAAGAACCCTTCCTTGTCGGCGTCGAGGATCGCGACCAACGACACCTCCGGCAGGTCGAGACCTTCACGGAGCAAGTTGATGCCGACGAGCACGTCGAACTCGCCGAGGCGTAACGACCGCAGGATGTCGACGCGTTCGAGCGTGTCGACCTCAGAGTGCAGGTAGCGCACCCGGATGCCGAGCTCGAGGAGATAGTCGGTGAGGTCTTCCGACATCTTCTTCGTGAGCGTCGTGACGAGCACACGGTGTTCCATGTCGGTGCGCTTGCGGATCTCGGCCACGAGATCGTCGATCTGACCCTTCGTCGGCTTCACGATCACTTCGGGATCGATCAAACCGGTCGGGCGCACGATCTGCTCGACGACCTGTTGCGACGTTTCGAGCTCGTACGGCCCGGGCGTCGCCGACAGGAACACCACCTGGTTGACCTTCTCGAGGAACTCCTCGAACATCAGCGGCCGGTTGTCGCGCGCGGAGGGCAGTCGGAATCCGTGCTCCACCAGGGTGTCTTTGCGTGACCGGTCACCGGCATACTGACCGTGCAGCTGGGGAACGGTCTGGTGCGACTCGTCGAGCACCACGAGAAAGTCGTCGGGGAAATAGTCGAGCAACGTGTAGGGCGGTTCGCCGTACTGCCGCCCGTCGAGGTGCATCGAGTAGTTCTCCACACCGGAGCACACGCCGACCTCGCGCAGCATCTCGAGGTCGTACGCGGTGCGCATCCGCAGCCGTTGCGCTTCGAGCAGCTTGCCGTTGTCTTCGAGTTCTTTCAGCCGAACGACGAGTTCGGCTTCGATGCCTTCGATCGCGCGCTGCATCGCCTCGCGGTCGGTGACGTAGTGCGACGCCGGGAACAACACGAGGGAATCGAGTTCCTCCACCACCTCGCCGGTGAGCGGGTCGACCGCGGAGATCCGTTCCACTTCGTCGCCGAAGAGCGAGATTCGCACTGCGCGTTCTTCGTAAGCGGGGAAGATCTCGATCGTGTCGCCCCGCACCCGGAACTTGTTGCGCGAGAACGCAAAGTCGTTGCGTTCGTATTGGAGTTCGACGAGACGGCGCAAGATGCTCCGCTGGTCGTGCTCCTCCCCCTTCGACACCATCAACAACTGCTTCGCGTAGTGCTGCGGCGAGCCCAGCCCGTAGATCGCCGACACCGACGCAACAATGATGACGTCGCGCCGCGACAGCAGCGCACTGGTGGCCGAGTGACGCAACCGGTCGATCTCGTCGTTGATCGACGAGTCCTTCTCGATGTACGTGTCGGTCGTGGGGAGGTACGCCTCAGGCTGGTAGTAGTCGTAGTAGGAGACGAAGTACTCCACGCGGTTCTTCGGGAACAGCTCCCGGAACTCGGACGCCAGCTGTGCGGCAAGGGTCTTGTTAGGCGCCAGCACGAGGGTGGGCCGGTTCGCCCGCGAGATCACGTTCGCGATCGTGAACGACTTCCCGGAGCCCGTGATGCCCAGCAACGTCTGGAACCGGTCGCCCCGCTCGACGCCCTTGACGAGCCCATCGATCGCCTCCGGTTGGTCGCCGGCGGCGTCAAATTCTGTGACGAGCGAGAAATCGGGCACACCACAAGGGTACCGACGGGGTGAGACAGTTTTATCTGGTCGCGCTCGCTTCGCTCGCCGCTCCTGCGAAGCGGCCGTGCTCGCTTCGCTGCGCAGGCCGCCGCCCGCCGCCCGCGGCCCCGTCCCCACGTTGGACTGGGTCGCTCGCCGCTCGCTTCCGAACCTGCGTCGTGGATAGGCCCTCCAGGCGCAATCTGTGACGCAAGTACGCGCACGCCGCGTTCGCTATTCGCCTTCGCTCGTCGGCTTCTGTTCGGTGGCTTGGCGTTGGAGGTCGGGCCAGAAAGCGTCGACTTGTACCTCGAGGGCGGCGAGGTCGCCGCCGTTGTCGAGGACCCATGTGGCAACTGCGCGGCGTTCCTCGTCGGTGGCCTGAGCAGCCATGCGGGCCTCGGCGTCGGAGCGCGGTACGCCGCGTTGCTCCAAACGCGCAAGCCGTACCTCCCGCGGTGCTTCCACCACGATCACCGCGCCGTATTCGTAGCCGCGAGTCGACTCCACCAGGAGTGGCACGTCGTGGACGACCACGGCGCCTTCGGGCGCGTCGCCCAGTTGCCGGAGGAACTCCGCGCCGATCGCCGGGTGCGTAATCGCCTCGAGCGCTTTGCGTGACTCGTCGTCGACGAACGCCTTGCGCGCCAACGCCGGACGGTCGAGCGAGCCGTCAGGCCGCAGGATGTCGGCACCGAATCGCTCCGCGAGCGCCGCGAGCGCCGGAGTGCCGGGCTCGACCACTTGTCGCGCGATCGCGTCGGCGTCGACGACGACCGCGCCACGCTTCGCGAGCAGGCCGGCAACGGTCGACTTTCCCGACCCGATTCCGCCCGTCAACCCGACCATGAACACGGCGGCGGATCCTACGGCCTAGGCCGTTCGCCTCAGTCCGCCCCGCCTCCCGGCCGATCTGACTACGGCAGGGAGTGGCATGACGACCTCGACGACGCCGCGATCGGCACAGCACGACACGCCCGCAGCAGGCGCCCGCTCCGGTGACGGGGTCCATGGGACGCGACCCAAGGCCGCGAGCGATCGCTCGACCCTCGAGTACCGGCTCCGCGTCTTCGGTGAGGCGGCCCGCTGGGCCGCGTTGGTGCTCGGCCTCGCAGTCTGGCTCGTAGCCGGGCCCCTGAACCTCCGGTTCATCACCGTGGCGTGCGCGCTCGTGCTGTACGCCACCCTCCAGCACGCCGACCCGATCATCGTCGGCGATCCCAACCAACGCACGCAGTTGCGCGTCGGACTCGAACTCGCGCTCATGCTCCTCGCCGTTGGAGCAACCGGCGCCGGTGGCAGCCCGTTCGTCCTCACTCCGATGACTGCCATGGTGCTCGCCGGCTACGTGTGGGGTGACCGGTTCGTGGTCGCAAGTACGGGCGTTGCGGCCGCCGGCATCGCCACCACCGTTGCGTTTCACCTGGGCAACGGCGGAGTGGGTTCGGCCACGGAGCTCGCGGTCGTCTTCCTCATGTGCGCCATGCTCGGCTCGTTCGGGCGCTCGTTCGTGTCGGAGGTGCAGGAACAACGGGCCGCCGTGCTCGACCAGGCGAGCCAGATGAGCCGCGCCAATGAACTGCTCGTCGCGTTGCACGGCCTCGCCCAGACCCTTCCGGCATCGCTCGACCTCGGTGAGGTCGTCGCGTCCGCCCGCAACCGGCTGCGCACCCACGTGGAGTTCACCACCCTCGTGATCTTCGTGCGTGACGACACCGGCGACCGTTGGCTGATCGAGTTGGCCGAAGGGGTGCGCATGCCGATCTCGCTCCCGCTCGACGGGTTACCCGCGCCACTGCAACGAGCCGCGACCGGCGTCCGACCCCTCGTCGTCGACGACCTGCTCACGACAGGCGAGAAAGCATGCGCGCCCCTTTCTCGTAGCGGCTTGTACGCGCCGCTGCGAGCCCGAGGCAGCATCGTGGGGCTCCTCGCGCTGGAGCACACCAATCCGGGCGCATACGGGGAACGCGAAGCGACCCTGGTTTCCAACGCGAGCGCGCTCGTGGCGTTGGCGATCGATAACGCCAAGTGGTTCGCCCGCCTTCGGATGTTCGGAGCCGAAGCCGAACGGGCTCGGATCGCTCGGGACCTGCACGATCGAATTGCCCAAGAGCTCGCCTATGTGGCCTTCGAATTGGAACGTCTGCGCGACCGCGGCGGTGACGAGCAGGGCGAGTTGAGTTCCTTGCACGAGGTCGTGCGCTCGGTCGTGACGGGGTTGCGCGAGACGCTCTACCAACTCCGCGCGAGTGTCACCGAGGACACCGACTTGGAGCACGCGGCACCCGAATACCTCGCCCGGTTCGAGGAACGCACGGGCGTCGCGGTGACGTGGAAACACCACGTCGAACACCGACTCCCGCTACCGCTCGAGCAAGAGGTATGGCGCATCCTCCAAGAAGCGCTCACGAACGTCGAGCGCCACGCGGGTGCCAGCACGGTCGATGTGCGGTGGCAGGTCATCGGCACCACGGCCCGCCTCGACGTGCGAGACGACGGGCGCGGCTTCGAGCCCGCCAACGTCACCGGCGACCACTACGGCCTCATCGGTATCCGGGAACGCGCCGATGCCATTCGGGGCCGCCTAACGATCGACAGCAAACCAGGCAGCGGAGCGCACCTCTCGCTGCAGGTGGAGGGCCAACGATGAAAGTGCTTCTCGCGGACGACCACCAGTTGCTCCGCCAAGCATTGCGCCGAGCGCTCGAGGACGCCGGTGCCACCGTCGTCGCCGAAGCGAGCGACGGCGACGAAGCCGCTCGCTTCGCCGCCGAGCAGGACCTCGACGTGGTGGTGATGGACGTAACGATGCCGGTCCTGGGCGGGATCGAAGCGACTCGCCGTATCCACGCCAATCAGCCCCGGCTACCGATCGTCGTGCTCACCATGCACGACGAGCAGGCGTTGCGTCACGAGGCCATCGAAGCGGGCGCCTCGGCCTTCCTCACCAAGGACTGCTCGATGCAGGAAGTCGTGCAAACGGTCGTATCGACCGCCGGCGGTGACGTGGGATTCTCGACCGGCATTGCCGAGGCAATCCTGCGGGAATTGGGGCGCACGGAACACGAGGCGCGGTCGCCCTCTCCCCTCACCCCTCGTGAGGAGGAGATCCTCCAGCTGATCGCCGACGGCTGCTCCACGAGTGAGGTCGCCGAACACCTCTACATCAGCGCCAAGACGGTGAAAAACCACCTGGCGTCGATCTACGGCAAGCTCGACGCCCGGGACCGCACGCAGGCCGTGTTGAGCGCCGTCCGTATCGGCATCGTCCACCTCACCTGAGCCCCGTGTACTAGGTGACGGCGCCACAAAGCAATGAAGTGTGACGCATGTTCAGCCCCAATGGGCCACCGGGCCTATTAACAGTGATGGATGGATTTGTCATGCTGCAAATGTCCGTCAGGCGGGTGGCCAGGCGGCGAACACCAGCCTAAAAAGACCGCAGGGGGTCTATCTCATGGATCTGTTCGTTCTCAAGTCCTGGCTCATCGCTCGGTTCAGCAACAACGAGCGTGGCGCCAACCTCGTCGAGTACGTGCTTCTTCTCACCTTCATCGCGCTGTTGGTCATCGTCGTCGTGACGAACCTCGGCAACAAGGTGAGCACGAAGTTCTCCTCGGCTTCGAGCCAGCTCGGCTGATCTCAGCCAAAGAGTTCGAAAAGGGCCGCGGGCAACCCCCGCGGCCCTTTCGCGTTCCCGACCGTCCTCACCAGTCTGGGTTGTGGGACTTATGGTCCCCAGCGGGGGCAGAAGTGCAACAACCGCCGATGACGGGGTGGCGCGATCGCCGCTGCAATTGGCGACGCAGGTTCGGCCGGTATTGCTAGTTCGTGGCGTGATTGCGCACGAACACGACGGCGGTCTTGTCGGCGTACACGCGAGACCAGTTGGTGTCTTCGGCGAGTACCTGCGACAAGGAACGCTGCCGGGGCCACAAGACAACGTCGATGCGCCACCGGTCGAGCGTTGCGCTCCACTTCGGCGAGACGTTCGCGATCGTGTCGTAGTCGTCGACCACCGACTTCGGGTACATGTCGTAGCGGTCGTCCATGAACACGTGTTGCTGCGGCCAGTAACGCCAAATCGTGTAGCCGGCCCATGCGTCAGTCGTGTAGAGCCGCGCGCCGAGTAGCCCGCGCCGGTCGAGCTGATGCATCGCGGCAACCGGGTACTTGTGCAGATCGAAGTCGGGCTCTGATGCAGCCGCGGACAGACGCATGGCGCCGCACAGCACGAACAAACCTACGAACGCCCAGCCGAGGCGTAATCGGGCGTCGTCACGGGTGCGGCCGCCTACCCATGCCCGGCCTGCGACCGGGAGGGTGACAAGCGCAGCGATGCCGACATTGCGAATCGCCCACAGGCCGAGGAACAGGAACGGCAACGTCACGATCAGGTCACGGCGCGACGGTTTGCGGTGCACGAGAAGCAGCACGACGGCGCCGAGCCACAGGCCGTAGATCATTCCGCCGAGTTCACGGAAATTGGGCGACTGCCATTCAGAAACCGTGTTGAGCACGCTCCCCCGCCGCAGCAGGTCGATCGGGAACAACACCAATCCAAACCCGTAAGGGTTCACCAAGAGTGCCGCGACGCTCACGAGCGTCGCGATTACGAGCTGGCGTTCGCGCCCGGTCGTTGGCCGATCGCCGTCGGCCCACCGTCCGATCACGTGCAGCGCGAGGTAGACGTAACCGAGCTCGAACGACCCGTGCACGTTCGCCCAACACCACATGGTCACGGGAATCGAAATCATGAGATGGCGCCCGAGGAACGACTCCGGCACTTCGACCGCCCATACGAGCGCCACGATGGCGGCAAGCCCGAAGAGCAGTGGCCGTTCCGACCACACGTTGAGCATGGTCGCCAGCACGACGGTCATCAGTCCCGCGGCGCGCACACGGTTGCCACTGACCCGCAACGCAAGGCGGTACGCGCCAACCACAAATGCGCTTGCGGTCAGCGCGACCAGGACGCGCACTCCGAACCCGCCGGCGGCCTTGTCGGCGACGCCGTACGCGAGTTCTGCGAGCCACGACTGCGCGATCCACTTCGCACCCGGCACGGTGAACGAGTACGGATCGGCGTGCGGCACCCCGTTGGCCAGGATCAATCGACCCGTGCGCAGGTGCCAGAGAAACGAATTGTCGCCCAATTGGCGAAACCCGAGGATCCAGCCCGCCAGCGCGAACAACAGCGTGAACAGCGTGTCGAGGCTCGGGGGCCGCGATGCACCGGCATGGCGCGGTGGCGTGACGGGAGTGGAAATCCCACTCGTCGCGACCGGCTCCTCGCGGGTCACGACTCCCGTCATATGGCGCTCCTAGTGCAACGTCTTGTTGATCTGGATGATCGCCGGTCCGAGGATCACCACGAACACCGCCGGGAAGATGCAGAACACCAATGGGAACAGCATCTTCACGGGAGCTTTTTCGGCCTGTTCCTCGGCGGCCAAGCGCCGACGGATCCGCATCTCATCGGCCTGCGAACGCAAAATTCGAGAAACTGACACACCGAATGCGTCCGCCTGGAGCATCGCGAGGATGAAGGACCGGAGTTCTTCCACCTGCGTGCGTTCGTCCATCGCGCGGAGCGCGTCCGCCCGGGTGGCACCCATGCGGGTTTCCTGCAGCAGCCGGCGGAATTCTTCCGACAGCGGGCCTGGTACCGACGCCGACGTCCGCTCGATTGCCTGTTCGAAACCGAGACCGGCTTCGACCGAGATGACGAGGAGGTCGAGGATGTCGGGCAGCGCCACCGCGATCTGGTGCTGGCGCGCTTCGATCTTGCGGTTCAGCGTGAGGTCGGCGCCGAGGAAGCTCGCCGCCCACAACACGCCGGTGAGACCGAGCCCCTGCAGCCCGCTCGCCGCAAGCCCCTTGTACACGAGCGGAATCCAGAGGAGCCCGGACGCGAGGCCGATCACCTTCACCACGAGCAAACGGTCGACTTCGAATCCCGCCGGGCTTCCGGCGAGGTTCGTCCTGCGAGCAAGGTTCTCCGCGTAGCCCACCGGGGTGTACTTGCGAATGACCTTCAGGAACCCCGCGCCCACGGGCGCGAGGACACGCGAGCCGAAACCGCCGAGCATTTCCTGCTCACGGACGCTCGCGCCCTGCAGTTCGTAGCCCTCCAGCGCGCCAATCGAACGGCGCATCATGGAGCGTTGCTGCATCGACGACGACACCGTCAACACCGCGAGCGCGATGGCGACGGCGAACCCGAGGGCGATGAGTATGACCATCGTCAGACCTCGATTTTCACGAGCTTGCGGAGCCAGAACCAGCCGATGGTCCACGCCACACCGGCGACCACCATCGCGATGATCCCAGCCGACTGCGACCACAACACGCGCATGTACTCGCGGCGAGTCATGAACAAGAAGGCACCGAACACGGGCGGGAACAGACTGACGACGACGGCCGACAATCGACCTTCGGCGGTCAGCGTCTGTACTTCACGCCGCAACCGCTCGCGCGCGGTCATCGTTTCGGCGACGGTGTCGAGCAACTCGGCGAGGTTCCCGCCGACTTCGCGCTGGATCCTGATCGCCATCACGGCCCATGAGAGGTCGCGGCTCTGCATGCGTTCCGCGGTTTCGTCGAGTGCGTCTTCGATCGTGCGACCGAGGCGGACTTCGGTGAACACCCGCTGCAGCTCGCGGCGCATCGCGCCTTGCGATTCGTTCGCAACCGTTTCAAGACCTTGCATGAACGAGAAGCCGGCCCGCATCGCGCCGGCTAGCAGCTGCAGCGTGTCGGGGAGCTGGCGCTCGAACTCTTTGAGTCGAGCGGTACACCGGTACCTCGCGTAGACCACCGGGCCGACGAGCACGACGACACCGACGATGATCGCGGTGAGGAGATCCGATATCAACGCCGTGATGACGAACGCCATGATGGCGAACGTCGGGATGTAGAACAACATCTCGGCCGGCCGCAGCGGCAGGTCCGCCTGCTGCAACATCAGCTCCGCACGGGCGAGGATCCCGGTGCGCTCGGCGAAGCGCCCGGTCATGTCGACCGCTTGCTGCACGAGATGGGATTCGGGCGCGGTGCCCCCGGTCGCGTTCGGCTGGTTCGCGGCCTCGGGCCGCTCGTAGCCGGCCAGACGCCGTTCGAGGCGCGCTTGTTGGCGACCGAAGATCACCGTGAACGACACGACGATCCCGGCGGTCGCGAGACCCACGAGCAGGGCGATGAGCACACGACTCGCGGGGCTGCCCATGAACCCGCTCGCGAGGAGCGCTACGTGCACCGTCATCACCGCAGTCCCACGACCCGTCGAGCGAACGGCTCGAGGGTGAACAGTTCCGGCGGAAGTTGGATGCCGTGGTCTGCGAGACGTTCGCTGAACGTCGGACGGATGCCCGTGCTCTTGAGGTGACCGCGGAACCGGCCTTCCTCGTCGATACCCATTCCGAAGTCGTAGAGATAGATGTCTTGGAGGACGATCACGTCGCCCTCCATGCCCATCACTTCGCTGACGTGCGTGATGCGGCGGCTGCCGTCACGTAGACGCGACACGTGAACGACCATGTCGATGGCGGACGCCATCTGCTCGCGCACGGCACGGATCGGTAGGTCCATACCTGCCATCAAGGTCATCGTCTCGATGCGGGACAGCGCGTCGCGCGGTGCGTTGGAGTGCACCGTGGTGAGCGAGCCGTCGTGGCCGGTGTTCATGGCCTGCAACATGTCGAGCGCCTCGGAACCACGCACTTCACCGACGATGATCCGGTCGGGCCGCATACGCAGCGCGTTGCGCACGAGGTCGCGGATCTTGATCTCGCCGACACCTTCGATGTTCGCAGGACGCGCTTCCATCGAAAGGACGTGGTCCTGCAAGAGGCGGAGTTCTTTCGCGTCTTCCACGGTCACGATGCGTTCATCGGCCGGGATGAACGAGGACAACACGTTGAGCATGGTCGTCTTGCCCGAGCCGGTACCGCCGCTGATGACGACGTTGAGCCGGCCGCGAACGCATGCGTCGACGAAGTGCGCGACCTGCGCGGTGATCGAGTCGAAGTTGATGAGGTCCAGCACCGTGTACGGGTTGGCGGAGAACTTCCTGATGGTCAGGAAGGGGCCACCGAGCGCAACCGGGTGGATCACTGCGTTGACGCGAGAGCCGTCGGGCAGACGGGCGTCGACCATCGGCGACGACTCGTCGATACGCCGGCCCACCTGGGCGACGATCTTGTCGATGACGCGCTTCAAGTGCGTCTCGTCGACGAACTCGACGTCGCTCTTCTCGATCTTGCCGTCGCGCTCGACGAACACATTCTTCGGACCGTTGCACATCACTTCCGTGGTGCCGACCTCTTTGATGAGACGGTCGATCGGCCCGTAGCCCATGACGTCGTCACTGACGTCTTGGACGAGTTGCGCACGTTCCGAGCCGGAGAGCGCGCTCGCTTCTTCGGCTAGCGCCTTGTGCACCTGTTCGTGCACCAACTTGCGCGTTTCAGTGTCGCTGTGGCGCTGGTCGGTGAGAAGCGGGCCCAGTTGTTCGATGACGAACTGGTGCACCCGCAGGCGCAGTTCTTCCAGCTGCTCCTGGCGTTGCGCACCCGGCGTCTTCTGGAACTCCTGCCACCGCTTGAACTGCGGCTGCTGGTCCGACATGCCCGCCTCCTATTCCGGCCGGCGCCATGTGCGGCGACGGGGCTCGGGGTCCGACGATTCGGCGTCGGAGACCAAGAACGAATCCGCGATTGCGTGCAACGCTGCGCCGGCGGGTGACTTCGGCTTGTCGAGCACGACGGGAATGCCGCGGTTCACCGCTTGCGGCACCGAGATGTCCGACGGAACCCGGAAATCTGCCGGCACGCCGAGCGCGCGCTCCACGTCGCCGATGTCGAGGTTCACCTTTGCGTTCGCTCGGTTCAGAACCAAACGGATCTTGGAACCGGCGAGCGCGAGCAGGTCGAGTGTCTGAATGCCGACCTTCAAGTTCTTGATGCTCGGGATGTCCATGCTCGCGACGAGGAGCACATCGTCGGCCTCTTCGAGCAGCGCGACGACGACGTCGTCGAAGTGCGGCGGGAGGTCGATCACGATGAAGTCGAACATCGTGCGCAACAGCTGCACGATGCCGACCATCTCCTGCGCGGTGATCTGGTCTGCCGCCGACGGCTCGACCGGCGCGGGGAGCACCCGCAGGCCGGAGAGCTCGTGGGTGGCGAGCAGCCCTTCCATCAATTGTGTGTCGGCGCCTGCGATCGCGCCGGCTGCCTCGACGGTGGTGTGCAAGGGCGGGACGCTGAGGAGTACCGCAACGTCGCCGAACTGCAAGTCGGAGTCGACGATCACGACCCGCTGGCCCTTACTCGCAAGCGAGCTGGCCGTGTTGGTCGCGACGACGCTCTTGCCAACGCCACCCTTGGTGGAGAATGCGACGATCACGCGGCCGCGGCGAGCACCTTCGGTGCCGACCGAACGCGTCGCGATTGTCGCGATGGCGTCACCGACCCGCTCGACGGCTTGGCGCAACGTGGCGTCGTCGGCTTCGAGCCCGATTGCGTCACGCACACCGGACCGCAATGCCTGCTGCAACAACGGCAGCGTCAGCTCCTCCGCGAGGAGCACGATGCCCGCCATCGGGTGCGTGCGCGTCAAACGCTGCGCATGCGCGAGGCCGGTGTCGTTCGCGAGACCCGGACCGAACACGACGACCATCGGGTCGTCGCCACCGAGTTGCTCGAGCAGTGCTTCGAGCGACTCGAACGGCGCCGGCGCAAGGCCTGCGAGTTGGATCGTCAGCCGGGTACGGAACCGTTCGTCGGGTTCAACCGCGACGACCCGATACCGCTCCGGACCCGACATGTGATGGCTTGCATTTGTTTGAAAGGCCATGTCTTCACGCACGCTCGTCAGTTACCCGAACCGTCCCGGTGACCACTCGGGTCACTTGGCCGGCTTGGCGTTGTTGATCTGCTGTTCGATCGACTGGAGGACCGACAGGGGCTGGTCGAAGAGGTTGAACGCTTCGACAATTTCCGCCGGCGTCTTGAAGCTCGCTGCGTCGAAATTCGGCGGGTTGAGCGAGAGCATGATCGTGCCCACGTTCATCGCGTGTGCGAGCTGCTCGGCCTGTCGAGGCGTCGCCTCAACCGTGATCAAGCCCTGCTGTTGGGCCGGTTGCGTCGTCTGCGTCGTGGCGCCCGGAGTACCGGTCGTCGCGGCAGCGCTGCCGGCCGTCGTCGAACCGACTGCGAGTACCCGCAAGCCGGGGATGAGGAACGCCGTCGTCTTCAGCGTGCCGGCGGCACCGAGTTTGTCCTCGATGTCCATCGTCACGAGCACGTTGATGTTGTCGTTCGGCTGGATGAAGCCGGCGACGCCGTGCGTCATGTCGACGCTGAGCGAAAGCGCTTCCTTACCGCCCTTGACCGTGGTCGAGAACCCATTGATCTCGGTCGCAGCAACGAAACTGTCTTTCACGACGAACTGGCCTTTGGCGATCGCCGAGGAGGCGACCAGGCCGGAAAGGCCGGCGTCGTCGATACGGGCATCCGAGGGCAGCACTTCGCGAGGAACCTTCTTCACTTCCAGAAGGCTGCTGTCGATCGCGCTTTTGCCCGGAGTTCCCTTAGGGATCTGTTGCTTCGCTACGAGCACAGGGACCAAGACGGTCTTGTCCTGCGCGCGCGCGTCAGCTTGAGTGAGATAGGTGTAAGCCAAGACCGACGCCCCAGCCGCCAAAATGACAGCCGCGACGGCGGTAAGTACCCGCCAATTACGCACCGGTGTTCCCCCTGCCTGGAACAGCGTGAGATTTGTGAACCCGGCGGTAAAGCCGGGTCCCGATCACGGTCCAAGGCGCCCGCCCGGGACCGTTCGATCGAGCGCTGTCAGTGTGAGGGAGACCGGGCGCGACGACAAGAGGCTAAGCCACGATTTGTGGCCGCTCAAGCACCCAAAGATGTCACACTTTTGGGCCTAACGGCCCAGGAAACTTAAGTTTCTGCGGTTTCTTCTGCGCTCGCGTCGACAACCGCCGATGCCTCTGCAGCTTCCGGCGCAACGTCGACGGCCGGTGTTTCGACGACTGTTTCCGCGACTGTTTCGGTCGTCGGTTCCGCGACGGTTTCGGCCGTCGGTTCCGCGACGGTTTCGGCGGTCGTTTCCGCGACCGTTTCGGCGGTCGTTTCAGCACCGCCTTCGGTGGCCGCCACCGCGTCGGCAGCACCTTCGGCCGCCGGGGCACCTTCGGGCCCACCTGCGCCTTCGGGACCTTCGCCTTCGGTGTAGTCGGGACCGATGTAGTTGCCTTCCGCGTCGTACATGTGCTCGCCGTAGTACTGCTGGTACTCGGCCGACACCGTGCCGCCCTCGGCGGCCTGCTTGATCGACAGCGAAATACGCCGGCGCTCGAGGTCGATGTCGATGATCTTCACCCACAGCTCCTCGCCGGGGGTGACGACCTGCTCGGGCGCGTCGACGTGATGCGCCGCCATCTCGGAGATGTGCACGAGGCCCTCGATGCCTTCGCCCACCTGTACGAACGCGCCGAAGGGCACCAGCTTCGTGACTCGGCCGTAGACGAGCTCGCCGACCTGGTGGCCGGTTGCGAACTCCTGCCACGGGTCCTGCTGGGTGGCCTTCAACGACAGCGAGATCCGCTCACGCGAGAGGTCGACGTCGAGCACCTGCACCGTCACTTCGTCGCCCACCTGGACGACGGAGCTCGGGTGGTCGACGTGCTTCCACGACAGTTCCGAGACGTGCACGAGGCCGTCCATACCGCCGAGGTCGACGAACGCACCGAAGTTGACCACCGACGACACGACGCCCTGGCGGACCTCGCCGGGCTTCAGGTTCGCGAGGAACTCATCGCGCTGCTCGCGCTGGGTCTCTTCGAGGTACGCACGCCGGCTGAGCACGACGTTGTTGCGGTTCTTGTCGAGCTCGATGATCTTGCACTCGAGGGTGCGCCCGACGAATGGGTGCAGGTCGCGCACGCGACGCAAGTCAACGAGAGAGGCCGGCAGGAAGCCACGCAAACCGATGTCGATGATCAAGCCGCCCTTGACCACTTCGATGACCGGACCCGAGACGATGCCGTCGGTTTCCTTGATCTGCTCGATCGTGCCCCACGCGCGCTCGTATTGCGCCCGCTTCTTCGAGAGGATCAGTCGACCGTCTTTGTCTTCTTTTTGCAGGACGAGTGCTTCGATCTCGTCACCGAGTGACACGACCTCGTGCGGGTCGACGTCGTTACGGATCGACAGTTCCTTCGACGGGATAACGCCCTCGGACTTGTAGCCGATGTCGAGGAGCACTTCGTCGGAGTCGATCTTCACGACGTGGCCGTTCACGATGTCACCGTCGTCGAACGCAACGATCGTCTGATCGATTGCGTCTTCCAGCGACATGCCGTCGAGGTCGTCGACGGTGATCTCGGTCTCCATCGCCTCGTCGAAATCGGGATCCACAATGGCGGAACCCTCGGCGGGCGTCTCGGTTTGCTGGTCGGACACTCGTATTCCTGCTTTGCTCGGGTCGTAGGCGATGGTGCCGGAGGTCCGCGCGTATCGAACGCGCGAACCGCCGCTCCTGATGGAACGGCCGCGAAAGGGTACAGGGCTGGCAGTGGTTGGGAAAAGGGCAGCCTGCGAAGGCACCGTGAGCGCTGGGTCGCGGGTCAGGCTGCGGTCGGTTGCAGGTGCGCCCAGAACGCGTCGATGCGCTTCGCGTATTCCTCGTTGTCGAGCCCGCCGTCACGCCAGGTGCGCGTGATCGTCGCCATCTCGTCGAGTGCCGGCTCGTTCGCTTTGGTCACGGGGAGTGACCATCGGCAAATCGGGCACACGAGGAACTGCTTGCGCGAGTACGGGATCACGGGGATGAAGAACAGCGTGAACCACGTGCTGACGTGCAACAACGAGAGCGACACCTCGTTGTGGCAATGCGGGCATGTACACGCGACGACCGGACCGTCGTCGCGGACCTTTCTCCGCCCGAACCCGAAGATGAAGAACATTCGGCCTCCCTGAGGGCGCGAACCTAGATGCTCGGCCGGTGCGCGACGGGTCTTGAGCGGTCTGCGGCGCGGCTGTGCGGTTCAGGCTCGATGAGCGAGGAGCAACGACTCGGGGAGATCGAGCGACGGCGGGTTCGTCCCGTAGGCGCCGGGAGTGACGCCGTAGACCGCGTCGACGGTCAGGCCGGCGCGTTCGGCGAGTAAGCGCAGCTCTCGCGGCGTGAAACAGGTCGTCCATAGGTCGAATTCGCGTTCCTGACCGTCGGGGTCGCGAAGCAGGGCGTGCTCGTGGTTGACGCCCGTGGCCGGATCGAACGTGTCGTGTGCCTCGAGGTGAC
>JAODBJ010000025.1 GCA_025463905.1 Actinomycetes bacterium | reverse complement strand
TACCCACACCGCACGTGATGGTCACGCCACGCGTCGTGCGAAGTGTCCGACTTGTTCAGGCAGAGCGTCCGATGTTGTCGAATGTCCCATTCAGACACCGCGCCGGCACGCCGACTGACATTTCGTGGCAGACGACCCCGGCGCACGACCTCCCGGAAGGCGCTCCAGCAGCCTCTCGTGGACATTCATCTACGCCGTCCTCACCGGCGCGGCATTCGTCGCGCTGCACCGGTTCGACCTGCTCGGCGACTGGAACATCGTCGTGCTGCTCGGGTTGCTCGGCGGGTCGAGCGTGCTCGGCCAACTGGTATTCCGAGCCTTTCGCAACGATCCGACCCCTCGGCAACTCCAGGTCCTGCTCGCGGTGCAGATGCTGTCGGTCACCGCGATCATCTACGCCATCGGGTGGGGCGCAACACTCGCGATCGGCTACGCGTTCGTCGTCGCGCAAGACCTCGAAGACATCGGGTCGCGTGTATGGCGTCCCGCGGTGGTATGGACCGCGATCTCGATCACGTGTGGACAGGTCGCAGTCGCGCTCGGCTTCGTTCCGACCTACGTGAAGGAACCGTACGTACACGGCGTCGCAACGCTCGCCGGCCTCGGCATCATCGGGATCCTGCATCTTCTCGGTACCAAGACGGCATCGCAGGAATGCGCCGAGGCCGAGCTCGTCGCGAGCGCGGCGAACTTTCGCCAACTCTTCGCCGACAACCCGCAGCCGATGTGGGTGTATGACCGCGGCACACTCGCGTTCTTGGAAGTGAACGACGCGGCCGTCGCCCACTACGGCTTCACGCGCGACGAGTTCCTTGCGTGCGGGGTACCCGATGTACACGCCCCGGTGGGCGAAGACGCCGGTGTCACGACCGGCGTCGGTACCGCGCAACGGCACCGCCTCAAGGACGGACGCGTCATCGACGTCGATTTGCACCCGCACGAACTCGTCTTCGAAAGCCGGGAAGCGGTACTCGTCGCGATCCAGGACGTGACCGAGCGCAACGCGCTCGAGGGAGAGCTTCGGCACCAGGCGTTCCACGACGCGCTTACGAGCCTTGCGAACCGCGCGTTGTTCAGCGATCGCGTCGACCACGCGCTCGGGCGGGCGCAGCGCCACGGAGATGCGCTAGCGCTCCTGCTGCTCGACCTCGACAGCTTCAAGACCGTGAACGACAGCCTTGGCCACACGGTGGGCGACGAGTTGCTGGTCGGCGTAGCGACGCGCCTCGAATCGGTGCTCCGTAACGGCGATACCGCTGCCCGCCTCGGCGGTGACGAGTTCGCGATCCTGCTCGAAGACCTCGAGTCTCAGGATGTGGCGATCGAGGTCGCGCAACGCGTGATCGACGAGCTCGCGCAGCCCTTCTGCCTCGCGGGCAAAGAGATCTTCGTGAGCGCAAGTGTGGGCATCGCGATGGGCTGTGAACACGGCGACTCGTCCGACGAACTGCTGCGCAACGCCGACGCGGCGATGTACCGCGCCAAGAGCGAAGGCAAAGGCTGTTACCGGGTCTTCGAAGCCGCGATGCACTCTGCCGCGGTCGCGCGACTCGAGCTCGGCACCGACCTGCGCCGCGCGCTCGACGAAGGCGAACTCGTCGTGCACTACCAGCCGATCATCGAGGTCGCGAGCGGAACCATCTCGGGCTTCGAAGCGCTCGTGCGATGGCAGCATCCGGAGCGCGGCATCGTTCCGCCGCTCGATTTCATCCCACTCGCCGAAGAGAACGGCCTCATCCTCGACATTGGTCGAGTCGTGCTGCGCGCGGCCTGTATCCAGGTTGCCGCGTGGCGACGCGCGCACCCCTACCTCACGATGTCGGTGAACGTGTCGGCACGACAACTCGCGGACCCGATGCTCGTCGACGACGTGTTGAACGTGCTCGCCGACACCGAGCTCGATCCCGCGGCACTCACGTTGGAGATCACCGAAAGTGCGGTGATCGAGGATCCGAAGGCTGCAATCACGCGACTCGCCATGTTGAAGTCGATCGGCGTGCGCGTTGCCGTCGACGACTTCGGTACCGGCTACTCGAGCCTCAGCTCACTCCGCAACCTGCCCGTCGACACGCTGAAGATCGACAAGACCTTCATCGATGCGTTGACCACGGGCGCCGAAGCGGCCGGCGTCGTGCACGCGATCATCGCGCTGGCGCAGACGCTCCACCTCGTCACCGTGGCCGAAGGGGTCGAGCACGACGACCAGGTGCGCCGGCTGGAGGAGTTGGGCTGCGAGCAGTTGCAGGGCTACTGCTTCTCCCGGCCGCTGCCGTCGGAGCAGATCGGCGCGCTGCTCGACCGCCTCGGTTCCGCCGCCGCCTGAACCCCGCCAGGTTGTTGCACTTATACGCCCGCCAGGGTGCAGAAGTGCAACAACCCAGGATTGGGTTGGCGCGGACGGGGTTAGGCGACTTGAAGTTCGGGGACGAGCGCGGCTTGGCCGGCGGAATCGCTGTGGGTGTGCCAACGGCGTTCGGCGAGGAGGCCGAACACCGCGGCGCCGATGGTGGCAACACCGCCGACGACCAATCCGGCGCGGGCGCCGAAGTCCTGGCATACCCAACCGAGGATTGGTCCACCGATCGGCGTGCTGCCGAGGAACACGATCGCTTGCAGCGCGAGCACGCGGCCGCGCATCGAAGGGTCGGCGCGCACTTGCACGATCGCGGTGGACGCGGTCATGAACGCGATGCTCGACATCCCGACGAACACGCCGACCGGAAACGCGAACGCGAGTGACGGCACTGCCGCGAGCACGCACATCATCACGCCGAAGACGAAACTCGCCGTCACGACGTCGCGCACACTGATCACCTTGCGGCGCGCGCTGGCGAGCGCCCCGATCAACGAGCCCACGCTCAGCACCGAGAACAGCAACGTGAACGTGGTGTCGTTCCCGCCGAACGTGCGCTTCACGAGCAGCGGGATCACAACGCTGAAGTTGAACGCGAACGTGCCGATCACGGCCATCATCGCGAGGGGGATCCACAGGTCGGGGACGCCCCGCACGTATTGCAGGCCGGCTCGCACCTGGCGTTTGCCGCGCACAGCAATCGGACCGCGCCGCAGTCGCGTCGAGTCGATCATCCACAGACCGGCAATCACCGCGAGGTAGGTGATGCCGTCGAGCGCGAAACACCAGCCGTAACCGACGGTCGCGATCAGCAAGCCGCCCAATGCGGGCCCGACGATGCGCGCCGACGTCATCAGCGCGCTGTTCAGGCTGACGGCATTGTTCACGTGGGATTCGGGCACCATCTCGACCACGAACGACCGGCGCGCCGGATTGTCGAAAGCCATCGCGAGCCCACCGAAGGACGCAATGACGAAGATCGCGGCCACCGGCGGATGGTGCATGAATGCCAAGCCCGCCAACGCGAACGACTGGAGCATCGCGAAGACTTGAACGATCAGCAGGAGGCGCCGTTTGTCGGAACGGTCGGCGATCAGACCGGCCCACGCCCCGAACAGCAGCACGGGCGCAAACTGACACGCGGTGAGCAAGCCGACGGCAACACCGCTGTTGGTGAGTTTGAGCACCAACAGTGTCTGCGCGATCAAGGTCAGCCAGTTGCCAACCTGCGAAATGAGTTGGCCGCCGAAGAAGAGGCGGAAGTTGCGCGCGGAGAACGAGGCGAACGTGTCGTGTGCCGCGAGGGCAAAGCGTTTCTTCACGTGGCGGCTCGTGCAGGTGCTCTCACGAGCCGTTCGAGCACCTCGACCGCACCGGCAAGGCGCGTGAGTTCGTCGGCATCGAGACCGTTCAACTGCGTGGTGAGCCACGCGGTGCGGCGGGTGCGGCTTGCTTCGAGCCGTCGCCGGCCGCGCGCGTTCACTCGCACGCGGCATACCCGCCGGTCGTGCTCGTCGCGGACCCGCTCCACGAAGCCACGGGCTTCGAGCGCATCGACCGCTTTCGTGATGCTGGGCGGGCTCAGTTGTTCCCGCTCCGCGAGATCGCCCAGCGTGATCGGGCCCTCGCGCTCGATCGTCGCGAGGGCGGCGATGAGCGCCGGCGCGATGCCGCTGTCGTCCTGCTGGTGCAGCAGGCGCGCCAGGCGGAACACCGACTGGCGGAGATGGCCCGCAAGCTCGACCGGGTCGACCGGGTCGATCGGCGAGGTTCCCGAGGAGGTCATACCTCCACGTTACCAGATAGTTAGTGTAGGAAACTAATTTTTCTGGGCCTGCGTTTGCGGGAGGAATTGCGCCAAAATGCGCTCGGGGAGGTCCTGACGCAACCGGCCCCGCCGGGTCACGAATTCGTGGAGCATGAGCGCGGGGCCCACCTCGGCGAGGAGGTCGACGTCGGTGTTCGCCGGCAGTTGGCCCCGCTCGACGCCCCGGCGCACGATCATCCGCAGGTATCGACGGCGGTCGGCCACGAAACGGCGTTCGAACGCCTCACCCAACTCCGGATGGCGGATCCGCTCGGCGGTGAACACCGCCATCAGCGGCCCGTCGATCCCGCAGAATGCGCCGTGCATCGCACGTAGAAACGTCCGTAGGTCGGCGCGCACGTCGCCGGTATCGACGGTTGGCACGTCGGTACACGCGTGCGCGCGAATCGCATCGGCCACTAACTCCGCCTTGTTGTGCCAGCGCCGATACAGCGTGGCCTTCCCGGCGCCGGCGCGCGACGCGACGCCCTCCATCGTCATCGCGTTGAAACCTTCGTCAACGAGCGCCGCGAGCGCGCAACGCAGGATCTCCTGCTCGCGCTCCAACGATCGCGGACGACCCCCACTGCCGACCATCCGTGCCGCGCTAGACGGGGTCACGTTGCTCCTCGAGCTCAACCGCAAGTTCCGCGGCCTGCACCGCGGGAACGACGTCGACCGGACCGAGTTCGGGAAGCACGTCGGCTGCCCGTCGCGACGGCTCGTCGCCCGTCGCGCGAGCCGGAAGCCATCGCAGTACGCCCGCCGCACCGATGAGCATGGTCACGGCGGCGACGACGACTGCGGTGTGCATCCCCAACACGAACGCATGGCGCGACGCGTTCGCGATCTGACTCGCGTACGGCTTCGCGGCGGGGTTTTCGTTCACGAGGCTCACCGCCGAGCCCACGGAGTCGCGTGCCTTCGCCGCGATCGCTGCCGGCACGTGGCCGCGCAACGCGGCACTGACGCTCGACCCGTAGCGCGACGAGAGGATCGAGCCCAAGAGCGCGACGCCGACCGCGCCACCGACCTGCCGGGTCGTGTCGTTCATGGCCGAGCCCACGCCGGCTTTCTCGCGCGGCAGGGAGCCCATGATCGACTCGGTGGCCGGCGCCATGATGTTGGCCATCCCGAGACCGAGCAACATCGCGATCAGGATCACCGAATACACGCCCGTCGTGGTGGTGAACGTCGTCATGAGCAGCAGTGACGCCGCGACGATCACCATGCCTGTGACCACCACGACCTTGTTCCCGAATCGACGCACCCAGCGCGTCGACATCGGAGCGAACAACATCAGGACCGCCGCTTGTGGGATGAGCACCGCGCCGGCCTTCACGGTGGAATAGCCGAGCACCAACTGGAGGTATTGCGTCAGCAAGAAGATGGTGCCGAAGAGCGAGAGGAACGTGAGCGTGATCGCGCCACTCGCCGCCGAGAACCGCGGATTCTCGAAGAAGCGAATGTCGAGCATCGGATGGTCGGTGTGAAGTTCCCACGCGAGGAACGCGCCCAGGATGGCCGCACCGACCACGAAGCCGCCGAGCACCGAAGTAGACGTCCAGCCGTGGCTTGGTCCTTCGATGATCGCCCACAACACGGAGCCCAAACCCGCGATCGAGAGGAACGATCCGAGCGGATCGAGTCGCGGTACAGACGGGTCGCGCGATTCGGGAATGAGCATGTACCCGAGCACCAAGCCGAGCAGGACGATCGGGATGTTCACGAGGAACACCGATCCCCACCAGAAGTGCGCGAGCAACTCGCCGCCCGCAACCGGGCCGATGCCGATGCCGAGCGCCGCCACGCCTGCCCAGATACCGATGGCCTTCGCCCGCTCGGCCGGGTTGGTGAACACGTTGGTAAGGATCGAAAGTGTCGACGGCATGATGAACGCACCGCCGATACCCATCAGAGCGCGAGTACCGATCAGTACGGTGGCGTCCGAAGCGAACGCCGACATCGCCTAGCCGGTACCGAAGATCACGAGGCCGAGTGCGAGCCCGCGGTAGCGCCCGAAACGGTCGCCGAGGCTTCCCGCCGTGAGCAGCAGGCCCGCGAACACGATCGTGTAGGCGTCGACGATCCATTGCAACTGGCTTTGCGACGCGCCGAGACCACCGTTGATCTTCGCCTTCGCCAGGGTCGGCAACGCCACGTTGAGGATGGTGTTGTCGAGACCGATCACCATGAGACTGAGGCACAGCACGAGCAGCGTGAGCCAACGCCGGTTGAACGCCACCTCCGGGTCGCGAAGTCGCTCTCGCATTGGGCTCCTCGGGATCGGGGGGTGCAGACAGATCGATTGGGACCGAAAACGGAACGGAACGGTTCCGTATCGAATCTCCCAGGCTACCGAAGAAGGAAACCGTTGCCGTCGCCGGAGTATTTCGTGCTCGTCGCTACGACGAAGCTCGACTCGTGAACCGGGCGCGATGATTCTGGGGCGGCGCGATCGTCTGTATCGCCGTACCTCCCGAGCAGCGAAGAGGAGCGAGTCCCGTGCGCATTGTGATCATGGAGTTCATGAGCTTGGACGGCGTCGTGCAGGCGCCCGGCGCTCCCGACGAGGACACCGACGGTGGCTTCGCACACGGCGGCTGGTCGCACCCGTTCTTCGATCCGGAGGTGATGGGCGGCGCCATCGGCGACGCGATGGCGAAGACCGAGGCGCTGCTCTTCGGACGCCGCACGTGGCAGACCATGGCCGCGGCGTGGCCCGAGCGAGCCGGCGACCCGTTCGCCGACCAGATGAACGCCATCCCGAAGTACGTCGTATCCAAGACGTTGGGCGACGACGAGCTCTCGTGGAACAACACGACGCGCATCCCCGGCGACGACGCCGTCACCCGGATCCGGAAGCTGCACGAGACCGACGGCGGTGACCTGGCGGTCATGGGAAGCCCCACGCTCGTGCGCACCCTCTTGAGCGAAGGCCTGGTCGACGAGCTCCGACTCATGATCGAGCCGGTGCTTCTCGGCGGCGGCAAGACGATCTTCCCCGACGACGGCGCGCAGCGCACGCTCGAACTGGTGTCCAGCGTCACGACCGGCACGGGCGTGCAGGTGTGCACCTACCGGCCCGTGGCCGACGCGTAGGACGGGCCGCGGCGCGGCGAATTGCGCGAGGCTGTCACGTGGGCGAAGTGGGTGTTGCGGGCGCGATCCCGGTCGTCGACGTGACGGCGATCGTCGCCGGTCCGCATGACGCGCCGGCCGTCGCCCGCGTTGCGTCCGAAATCGACCACGCGTGCCGAACCGTCGGCTTCTTCTCGATCGTGGGCCACGGGATCGATGCTGCGTTGCGCGCCGCGCTCATCGACGCGGCCGAAGCGTTCTTCGCGCATCCCGACGACGAGAAGGCACAGATTGCGATGGCCCGCGGCGGGCGCGCCTGGCGAGGGTGGTTCCCCGTCGGCGGCGAACTCACCTCCGGGCAGCCCGACCACAAGGAAGGCATCTACTTCGGCGCGGAACTCGCGTCCGATGATCCGCGCGTCCTCGCGGGCACACCGTTGCACGGTGCGAACCTCTTCCCGGCCGCGCCCGCGATCTTGCGCAATGTCGTCTTGCGATACATCGACGCGTGTACCGAACTCGGCGCGTCGCTGATGCGCGCGATCGGCGCGGGGTTGGGGATCGACACCCGTTGGTTCGAGCAAGCCGTTACGACCGACCCGCTCGTGCTGTTCCGGATCTTCCGTTACCCACCAGATCCCGGTCCGCGCTGGAGCGTGGCCGAGCACACCGACTACGGACTGCTCACGATCCTCATGCAGGACGGCACCGGCGGCTTGCAGGTACACGCACCGAGTGGCTGGATCGACGTGCCTCCCGACCCGGACGCGTTCGTGTGCAACATCGGCGACATGCTCGAACGGATGACGGCCGGGCAATACCGCTCCACGCCGCATCGCGTACGCAACGCGAGCAATCGCAGCCGGCTGTCGTTCCCGTTCTTCTACGACCCCAGTTGGGACGCGCTGGTGCAACCCGTACCAGGCGCGAACGCGACGAGCGCGCGAGCCCGGAAACGTTGGGACGGCGCCGACCCGCTCACGTTCACCGGCACGTACGGCGACTACCTGTTCGCAAAGGTGGCGAGGGTCTTCCCGGAGTTGGGCGCGGGCACGTTCTGAGCGTTCTGAGCGTTGTGAAGGCGCTGAAGGTGGTGCGGCTTCAGCTCAGCGCGGGGAGCCCGATCATTTCCCGGAAGTCGTTCGTCGTGTTCACATGCGGGAACGGCGCGTCGGGCACCGCCACTCCGAGGCGATCACACAGCGGCTCCCAGCCATCACCCGGTTGCCACTCGAGCAGCCGGTCGGACGGCACGCGCGTCCGCACATCGTCGTTGTGCCGAACGTAGGCCGCCTTCGCCGCGTCGGCGTCTTCGATGTTGGCCGTGAACCGGGTGGCGAGCAACCGCTTGACGAGATTGAGCCAGCGTTCCGCGTCTTCGGCGGGCGGCGGGTTCGTCAACGTCTGGAAGATCGTGTTCGTCGCGCTGCGCCACCAATCGTCGGCGTCGCGCACCGACAGCAAGATCAACGCGTCGGGATACGCAACACTGAGCTCCGGCCAGAACGACGCCGACGGCCAGTCGACCGTCGCGTTGTACTTGCCGAAGATGGCATCCCAATCCTGGAGGTCACCCTCGACGGCGGCTTCCCAAAGGGGCACGTGCTCACCGTGATCGAACACTTCGAGCATGTGGTAGCAGGGACCTCCGAGCAGTTCTTCGAGCGCCAGCTTCAGTGAATGCGTGCCGGTGCGACCAACACCCGCGCCCACGACCTGCAACGACATAGATCCCCCAATGTTCGTTTGCTGATCGAATGTGTTCGGAGCTCGTTCGCTGCTGACAGCTGGAGCGGATCACTTTGGAGTGGAACGAGACCCGCTTTCGCCCGCAGGCCTAGGATCGCATCGCCGCGGTCTGACCCGCGGCGAGGGGGATTCAGCATGGGCGCGAGCGGCGAAGTGACCGTGCATATCGAAGCGCCACCAGCGCGCGTTTACGCGTTGATCTCGAACGTCACCCGCATGGGTGAGTGGTCGCCAGAGTGTTACCGCTGCGCTTGGACGAACGGCGCGAGCGAGCCGGCGGTGGGCGCGCGCTTTCGCGGTTCGAACCGGCAAGGTTTGATCCGCTGGACAACCACCGCCGAGATCGTCGCCGCCGAGCCCGGGGCATCGTTCGCGTTCACCACAAAGACGCGCGGCGATCGCGAGCAGACCCGCTGGCGTTACGCGTTCCGCCCCGCCGGCACAGGAACCGACGTGACGGAGTCGTTCGAGTCGATGTCGGAACCGCTCTATGTACGCATCGCCGAGGCGTTGATCATGCGCAACCGCCACGCGCAACGCGAGGCCGGCATGCGCACCACCCTCGAACGAATCAAAGCGGTGGCCGAGGCAGTCGCCGATTAGTTGGCGACTAACTGGCGACCGCGCGTTCCATTACGGCGCGCTCGCGGCGTGACGCGGTGCGACGCTTCCAGAACGGCTGCTTCCAGTGCCGCCATTCGCGGCCCGACGTCGATGCGTGTTCCACTTCGTGGCGACGTTCGGGGCGCCATTCGGAGCCCGGCTCGTCGCCGTCGCCCCCTACCGCAGCGAGCTCACGCAATCGCACGTTCACCCGGGACCGTTCCCGATGGGCGTGCGCTCGGCGCTCCTGGAATGAGAGCGCTTCGGCGAACTCGGCGTGGTGACGTCGACTCATGGGTCCCCTCCGTCCCCCGTCGCTCGACGCGACGGGATGGTGGCCGTGACGTTCAGTGTGCCGCCGGCGCGAGTCAAAAGGAAGGCACTTGTGTCACGATTGTGTGACGTTCCGAAACGACCGGTTTACTCAGTTTGATACCCGCCGCGGCACCAGTACCCGTGTGCGGGAGCGAGATGGTCGGGATTGCCCGGACGAGCGGCAGGAATGCCGCCGCTCGATAGGATCCTGCCAATGCGGAGGGAGCCCCGAACCGTCGCGATCACGGTCACCGACGGCACCCACCCGTTCGAGGTGGCGGTGGCCTGCGAGGTGTTCGGCTTCGCCCGCCCCGAGGTGGGCGTCGACTGGTACCGCTTCCTCGTGTGCACCGCCGGCGACGGTCCGGTCGACGCGCACAACTTCACACTCGCGAGCGAATTCGGTCTCGACGATCTTGCCGCGGCCGACACCGTGATCGTTCCTGCCGCGCCGACGGGAGACGCACCCGTAGAACCCGCGCTTGTTGACGCGTTGCGCGCGGCATACGAGCGCGGCGCGCGCATGGTGTCGTACTGCAGCGGATCGTTCGCGCTCGCGGCCGCGGGGGTGCTCGACGGAAGGCGCGCGACCACACATTGGCTGTATGCCGATGAACTCGCTCGTCGATATCCCGAAGTACAAGTGGTTCCCGACGTTCTCTACGTCGAGGACGGACCGGTGTTCACCTCCGCGGGTACGTCGGCCGGCATCGACCTGTCGTTGCACATCGTGCGCCTCGACTACGGGAGCGACATCGCGAACGCGGTCGCTCGTCGCATGGTCGTACCACCGCATCGCGACGGCGGTCAGGCGCAGTACGTCGACCTGCCGGTGCCGACAGTCGACGACGGTGTGGTACTCGGTCCCACGCTCGATTGGATCGCCGATCATCTCGACGAACCGCTCACCGTCGACACGATGGCCATGCGCGCAATGGTGAGCACGCGCACCTTCGCGCGTCACTTTCGCGCGGTCACGGGCACCACACCGTTGCAATGGTTGTTGCACCAACGAGTACGCCACGCCCGACGACTTCTCGAAACCACAACATTGTCCGTCGACCACGTGGCGAGCGCGTGCGGGCTCGGGAGCGCGGCGAACCTCCGGGTGCACTTCCGTCGCGCCGTCGGAATCGCGCCGAATGCCTACCGCCGAACGTTCACGCTGGGGCTACCGGGGGGTACGAACGCATCATGAACGTAGCTGTCGATCCCGTCCTCGACCGCGTTACTCGGCGCGTGATCAACGACCCGCTCGACGTGCCCGACGCGACGACGGCCAAGCACCGCATCGACGAGTTCACACAGAACCTCGGTAACACCGCCGCGATCGTCGGGGCGCCCTGGCTTTTGAAACAGGCGGTGCGTCTGGTTCGGCGCAGCCGCGTCGTACCGAGTGCAGCTGCGATCGCCGCCACGGCATCGACCCTCGCCGCGATAGCCGTGAGCGTGCAACACCTGCGCGTGCTCGCGTCACTGCTCGTACATCGTCTACGCGCGGCGGGGCATCCGGTTGACCCCGCGTTCGTACGGCGAGTCACGCTCGCGCTCTACCTTGATCCGAGCGTCGGGGCCGACGCGGCGCGGCCGAACCGCATGGCAGCCGCGCACCTCGCCACCAACTGGGCGACGCATGCGGTGCCGCTGCTACGGGCCCGCAAGACGGCGACGCGCGTGCATCGAGCCGCCGACGCGATCGAAGCTCTCGACCTTGATGCGGCCCTCCAACGCCTCGCACTCGAACGGCAACGCGAACGCGACGAAGCGCGCGCCATCGACCTCAGGCGCGCGCTTCCGAGCGAAGAGGCAACAGCACATTTGGATTGAGGATGCCGCGAGGATCGAGCGCCTGCTTGATCGCCCGGAACGTGCTGATCTCCTCCGGGGACCGGTTCAAGTGCACCCAGGCCCGCTTGGCGGTGCCGATCCCATGCTCTGCGCTGATGCTGCCCCGCAACTGCGCGACGAGACGCAACACCACGTCGGTGACCCGGTCGTCGTTGGCGTCAACACCCGTGACGTTCACGTGCACGTTGCCGTCGCCCGCGTGGCCGAATAGCCATACGTGCGCGCCGGGCGCGACGGCGGTGACGGTCGCTCCTACTCGCTCGACGAACGGCGCGAGCTCGTCGGGCGGCAAGGTCACGTCGAGTTTGAGTGGCGCGCCCAATGTGTTGATCGCTTCGGTGTGGGCCTCGCGGTAGCGCCACAGTTCTGCCCGCCGCTCGGGCTCCGCGGCGACGGCAACGTCGGCGACGCGTGCGAGTGCTTGCACACCGGCCGCAAGCGTTTCCGTCGGGTCGGTGGAACCTGCGGCTTCCACAAGCACGAACGCGGCGTGCGGTTCGGGGAACGGTTCGCGTAGCGAGAACGTCGAGCACACGAGACGCAACCCGGGCGCGAAGAACAGTTCGACCGCGTCGAGCACGTCGACGCTCCGACGCAACGCACCCACCGCGTCGAGCGCGTCCTCAACCGCGTCGAAGGCAAGCAACGCCACCACGACATGCTCGGGGTGCGCGACGAGCCGCAGGCGCGCGGCCGTGACCACTGCGAGGGTGCCTTCACTGCCACATATGAGGCTTGCGAGGTCGTAGCCGGTGTTGTCCTTTTCGAGACCGTCGAGGTGCCGCAGCACCCTTCCGTCGGCGAGCACGGCTTCGTACCCGAGTAACTGCCGGCGCGTGCTGCCGTGGCGGATCACGTGCACGCCGCCCGCGTTGGTTGCGATCGTGCCGCCCACCGTCGCGCTGTCGCGTGCGCCGAGGTCGACGGCGTAGTCCCATCCCGAAGCGCGGGCGTGCGTCTGCAACGCGCCGATCGTCACGCCCGCCTGCGCCGTGACCTGACCGGAGCGCGCATCGACGGGCGACAACTCGCGCAGCCGTAGCAGCGACACCACGATCTCGTGGTGGAGCGGCACACTCCCACCAACGAGTCCGGTGTTCCCGCCCTGCGGCACCACTGCGACGCCGGCGTCGTCGCAGGCCGCGAGCACGCCGGCCACCTCCTCGACCGAACCGGGCCGCACAACGGCCGAGGTCGCGCCCCGGAAGCGCCCGGTCCAGTCGCGGGCGTACGCCGCGGTGACCTCCGGATCGGTCATGACGTTTGCCGTCCCGACGACGTCGCGCAGCACGCGGAGCACGTCCACCGCGTCACGGTAGGAGGTCGCGGCCGCGAATAGTGCGACGAGTCGCGCGTTGGGGGAAGATTCGAGAGTGACCGACGTGCCGCTGCGCGGCCGGCTGCTGATCGCGGCGCCTCCGCTGGTGGACTCCAACTTCGACCGCACGGTCGTGTTCCTCCTGGAGCACGGCGACGAAGGCGCGCTCGGATTGGTGCTCAACCGTCCCGGCGACAAGGAGGTCGCGGACGCGTTGCCCGAATGGAGCGTGTTCGCGTCGGAACCAGCCGTCGTGTTTTTGGGCGGCCCGGTATCGGCCGAAGCCGTCATCGCCCTCGCGCGCAGCGACGAGGCCACGGAACGCGACGGGTGGATCCCGATCGTGCCGGGGGTCGGCACCGTCGATCTCGCGCGGGCGCCCGGCGATATAGAGGTGACGATCGACGGGATGCGGGTGTTCGTCGGCTACGCAGGATGGGCGCCGGGCCAGCTCGAAGGCGAACTCGAACACGGTGCCTGGTTCGTCGCCGACTTCCACATCGAGGACGCCTTCCACCACGACCCGACCGCGCTGTGGCGGACCGTTCTGCGCCGGCAGCGGGGCCACCTCAAGATGTTCGCCAACTGCCCCGACGATCCCACCACGAACTGACGCCGGCCGGCGTACGCGACAATCCTTGGCATGACATGGATGGAAGGGATCGCGCAGCACATTGCGAGTCGAGCGGGACTCGACGGTGAGGCACTCCGATTGAGCGAGGCCGACGCCCAGGTGTTGCTCGACCTCGCCGGGTACGCGGCGCACGAAACTGGTGAGCGCACGAACGCGCCACTGCTGTGCCACGTGCTCGGGCGAGCGGTCGCGGCGGGCGCGTCGCTCGACGATCTCGACGTGATGGTGCGCGAGTACCGCCCATGACCATGTGCTCACATACGCGCCTGCGCGCAATCGACGTACCGGCCGGCGCCGTCGTTGCCGCGGAGATCGACGACGACGAGATCGTGGTGTGGCGCGGTCGATCGGGCGAGTTGTGCGCGATGCCGCGACAGTGCCCCCATCTCGATTGGGACCTTGCCGACGCGACCGTGTTCGGCGACGAACTCGTGTGCTCCGGCCACGGTTGGGCGTTCGACTGCGACGGTCACGCGTTCAAGCGCAACCTGCAGGGTCGCCTCGACCCGAAAGACGACGTCGCGACACTTCCCGTCGAGGAAGTCGACGGCGAGATCCGCGTCTCACCGAGAACGCAATGACGAGCGACCCGGGCCAGGAAGAAGCACGGTCGTATCCGCCCGAGCTCCACCTCCTGCGCGACCTCGCGCTCGACGTGGAACACCGCGCCGACGGTACGAGCGCGGCATGGCTCAAGGTGGTACCGGAACTGCTCGACGACACCGGTGCCGTGCGAGCCGGCGTGTTCGCCACCATCGTCGACATGATCGGCGGCGGCCTGTCGGCGCAGACCGCGGCACCGAACTGGATCGCGACGGCCGACCTCACCCTGCACCTGGTGGGTCGAGCCACGCGCGGCACCGTGGAAGCGGTCGCTCGAGTCCTGCGCGCCGGGCGCACCACAGTGGTGATCGAGGTGTCGTTGCGGTCGGTGGACGGCCCACTCGGCATCGCGACGATGACGTTCTCGGTACTCCCGCGCCGCGACGACAACCCCGTGCTCAACCTCACGCCGGCAGCCCCCCGAACCTCACTCGTGCTCCCGGGCTCGGGCTTCCGGGCGCCGCTGCTCGCCGAACTCGGCGTCACCGTGGTGGACGCCGCTGCAGGCGTGGTCGAAGTACCGGTCATCGACTACTCGCGTAACTCGATGGGCGCGTTGCAAGGCGGCATCGTCGCCCTGGCGATCGACGTCGCCGCCGAACAGGCACTACGGGCGGCGTGCGGTACGCCGGTGCGCGTGAGCGATGTGCAGGTCACGTACCTCGCGTTCGTACGCGGCACCCTGCGCACCTCCACCGAAGTCGTCGCAGCAAGTCCGGGCTTCGGTACCGCGCTGGTGGACGTGATCGACGTCGACGCGGAAACGCGTCGCACAACCACCGCGCGCGTCGTTGCGACGAAGGACGTGTAATGGACCTCGACGTACAGCGCGCGCAACGTGCGGTGACTCAGTACTTCGGCGTGGAACAACACGAGATCGGCGACTACGCGAACGGCGAAGTGATCATCGAGGGCATCGCGCCGGTGCAACCACACCTCCTCGGCGCCGCGAAGAGCGGCATTCGAAGTGGCGCGCTTCTCGCGATGATCGACCACGTCGGCGGGTTGACGGCCGGCCTCGCCGCGCTCCCCGAAGGCTGGGTGGTGTCGACCAACTTGTCGTTGCGGATCGCGACCCTCGACCACGCGGGGCCGCTGCGAATCCGGGCGGAGGTGTTACGGCGCGGTCGGGCGGCGGTGGTCATCCGCGTACGCGCCACCGACGACGGCGCCGGCACTCGCACGGTGGCCGATGCGGTGCTCACCTCGGCCGTGCTCGTGCCGGAAACGGGGCCACCGCAATGGCAGCGCCCGGCTTCGACCGTTCCTGCGCCGTGCGAAGACCCACAGCCGCTCGAGGTCTGGCTCGGAGTACGCGCCGACGGCGACGCGGTCGAGATGGACGTGCGCGACGACCTCCGAAACCCGTGGGGCATCCTCCACGGTGCAGTCGTGGCGTCGCTCGTCGACCTGGCTGCGGAGCATGCGGTCGGCGCGATAACACACGCTCCGGTCGCCACGGCCGACGTCGTGCTGCACTTCCTGGCGCCGGGGCGCGTCGGGCCGGTGACCGCACGAGCAGAAGTGCTCGGCGAACGGGCCGATGGTCACGTCGCACGCGTCGAAGTACGCGACCGGGGCGCCGACAACCGGGTGATGTCGGTCGCCACCGCCACCGTCCGAGGCGTCGACCGGGGGAAGTGATCGGCGCGGGTGGGCGCATCGGGCGTGGGTTGTTACCCGGGATCGTTCAACCCGCCGACGGTGGCTCACCTCGCGATCGCGCAGGCCGCGTTGCTGCAAGGCGAGCTCGAGCGGATCGACTGGGTCGTGTCGCGCGTCGCGCTCGGGAAGGAGCAGGTACAGATACCGACGCTCGACGACCGCGTGTCGGTGTTGGAGGCGGTGGCGCGGACGCGTCCGTGGCTCGGTGTGCGCGTCACCGACGACCGACTCGTCGCCGACATTGCGAACGGCTGCGACGTGCTGATCGTGGGCGCCGACAAATGGGCGCAGATGCTCGACGCATCTTGGTACGACTCGGATGCCGCCCGCGACGCCGCGCTGGCGCGGTTGCCGCGCGTGCTGGTAGCCCCCCGGCGCGGTGTACAGGTGCCGCTCGGCGACGCCGAGGCGCTCATCCTCGACGACGACCACGGGCACGTGTCGTCGACCGCAGTGCGCGAAGGCCGCCTCGACCTGATGTTGCCCGAAGCGGCCGAGTTCGATGCCGCGACCGGCGCGTGGACCGACCCGGAGCGCTATCGCGCGGCAAGAGACGTGCGCGAGTGAAGCGCATCATCGTCGACGGCATGAACGTGATCGGGTCGCGTCCCGACGGTTGGTGGCGCGATCGCGACGGCGCGGTGCGGCGACTCGCCCGGCAACTGCAGGCGCTCGCGCGCAACGCGCCCGACGAGCGCATCGCCGTCGTGTTCGACGGACGCCCGCTCCCCGACCTACAGGAGGGCGTACACGACGGCATCCTCGTCGCGTACGCGCGACGAGGAGGACGTGACGCCGCCGACGATCGGATCGTCGAGGAAGTCGCCCGCGACCGCGACCCGTCGTCGCTCACCGTCGTGACGTCCGATGCGAACCTGCGAGGACGCGTGCTCGCGCTCGGCGCGCAAGTGGAAGGCGCCGGCTCGTTGCTGCGCCGCCTCGACGATCTGTGATCAACGAGATCGAGCGTCAGCGGCGATCCGCCTCAGCGATTTGTGATCGCGCCCATGCGGCCGTTTTGGAAGTCGTCGAACGCTTGGACGATCTCTTCCTTCGTGTTCATCACGAAGGGCCCATAGCGCGCGACGGGCTCGTTCAGCGGTTCGCCCGCGAGCACGAGCACTTCGAACGGCTCGTCGCCGGCGCGCAGCTCGATCTTCTCGCCGCGGCCGAGAAGTGCGGCCTGGCCGTCGCGGACCGGTCGCTGGTCACTTCCGACTGAGCCGGCACCGCCGATGGCGTACACGAACGCGTTCGCGGAAACGGACGTCGGGAGTTCGGCGCGCGCACCGGGGTCGAGTCGCACATGCGCGTACAGGATCGGTATGCGGGTGTCGGCCGGCCCCGTCACGCCGAACGCGTTGCCGGCGATCACGGTCGCGTGCACACCGTCGCGGTCGACCTTGGGGAGATCTTCGGACCGCAGGTCCTGGTAGCGCGGCGCGCTCATCTTGTCGGCGCGGGCGAGGTTCACCCACAGCTGGAACCCGTGTATCGGCCCGCCGCGTTCGAGGAAGGCGGCGGACGGTCGCTCGGAGTGCACTACGCCGGAGCCGGCGGTCATCCACTGGACGTCGCCGGAACGGATCGAGCCGTGGTTGCCAGCGGAGTCGCGGTGCTCCATCTCGCCGTCGATCAGGTACGTCACGGTTTCGAAGCCGCGGTGCGGGTGGTCACCCGTGCCGATCGCCTCGCCCGGCGCATTGACCTTCGGACCCATCTCGTCCAAGAGGAGGAATGGGTCGACCATCGAGAGCGCGCCCGTCGGGAACGGCCGTCGGACCTCGAAACCCTCGCCTTCGAGGGTGCGGGGAGCGTCGACTACTCGCGTAACCGGCCGGGACGTGGTGGTGGTGGTGGTGTCAGCCATGTTCGGTCCAACTGATACTTGCGCGCGCAAATTCCCACCGGAACCGGCACCGGTTTCAGCCTCGGCGCGGCTCGGGCATAGGGACACCGCTGACGTCGTCGTCGCGCTGCACCCGGCATGCGTTCAAGGCCATCGACACGAGGTGGTACTGGCCCACCGTGAAGATCGCGTCGAGCACCTGTTGCTCGCCGTACTGCGCGCCGAGCGCGGCCCACGTCGCGTCGGAAAGCGTCGAGTCGGTGTGCAACTCATCGGCCGCCCGCAGCAGAGTGGCGTCGAACGCCGACCAGCCCGGCGCGCCCGGCCCAACCGACACCCGGGTGATTTCGTCGTCGGTGATCCCGGCCGCTCGCGCGATGGCGACGTGTTGCCCCCATTCGTACGGTGCCGCGCAATTCCAGCCGGTCCGCAGGATCAACAGTTCACGGTCGCGCGCCGACAGCGTGCTCTTAGAGAGCACATGGGAGCCGAACACGAGCCACCGCTTCAACAGCTTCGGGTGACGGGCGAGGGTCGCGAAGATGTTGAGCACGCGCCCATTCGGCGCGCCCAGCGCCGTAAACAGCGCGCGCGTCTCGTCGTCCCACTCTGTACTCGGTAACGGCGCCAGCCTCGGTTCGGTCATGCGCGGAGATTACGCCCGGCGAGCGATCGATCAGGCTGGTCGTTCGACCGCGAGCACTTTCCGTTCCTTCGGCAGACTGTCGTAAAGGTCAGCGACCAGGTCGTCGCGCAACGCCCGCGAACTGGGGTCGCTCCAGCGGTTCACGAACTGCTGCGGATCGTCGTCAACGTCGTAGAGCTCTCCTTCGGTTCCTTCGTACGCGACGGGGCTCACCGGACCCTTGCCACCGAACATCCCGGTCGCCTCGAACCACTTCTCCAGCCCGTTCGGCTCCCCGATCGTGCTCGGCTCGTAGGCGGTGCAGAGCCAGCCGTCGCGGTAGATGGAACGGGTGTGCATGCCGTAGCCGGGGAACTGGCTGTCCCACTCGCACAGCGCGCGTTCGCGTCCCGATCCCGGCGCGGTCGGCAGCGGTGCGCCTTCCATCCAATCGGGCACCGGGACGCCGGCGATCTCGCAGAACGTCGGCGCGAGATCGACCTGCCCGACCGGTTCAGAAACGTCGCTCGGCGCGACGCCGGCTGACGGCGCGGGACGCCACACCATCGGCAGGCGCATCAACGAGTCGGTGGGGAACGGTCCCTTGAACACGAGGCCGTAGTCGCCTTGCAGTTCGCCGTGGTCGGTCGTGAAGAACACATCGGTGTCGGCTTCCCACCCGCGCGCCGCGACGCGGCTCAACACCCGCCCGCACGCGTCGTCGATGAGCTCGTTCATGATGTGCGCCATCGCGTTGATCTCGCGGATGTTGTCGTCGGAGACCTTCTGCGGCCGGTATGAACCGGGGCCGCCTTCGGCATTCACCCAGCGCCCTTCCCAACACGCGAGCCAGTGTTCCGGCTTTTGCGCGAGAACCTTCTCGATGGCGTCCGCCGAGCCCGGATGACCCGGAGGAAGGTCGAGGTCGCGCCAGTCGACGCGAGACCGTTCCGATGCCGGCGGGTCCCACGGGTGGTGCGGATCAGGGAACGACATCCACACGAACCAGTCGGCGTCGGCGGGGAGCGAATCGAGGTACGCGATCGTGCGATCCGCGACCCAATCGGTGTGGTACCACTCGCGAGGTATCGGATTGATGCGGGTTTCCGGCGCGCCCGTGTCGCCACCGGGTTCGGCCGAGAGCAGCGGCGCGAAGCCTGCGCACGCTTCGATCCCGTGCGTCTCGAGCAGCCACTTGCCGTAGTGCTGGATGAAATGCTTGCCGACGTTCGGGACGTGCATCGTGAGCTCGGCGTGATCGAAGCCGCGGTACGGACCGGTCGAGCCGTTCACTGCCATCGCGTTCTCGGGGTACTCGTTCTTCAGGTCGAAGCCGGGTTCGAAATGCGCCTTGCCGAGCAATGCGGTGTGATAGCCGGCGCGCTCGCGCAGGTACGCGGCGACGCTCGGAGCGTCGAGCGGCAGCGGTACACCGTTGGCGACGACACCGTGGGTACGAACGTACTGACCGGTGAGCATCGTCGAACGGGCCGGCATGCACACGGTGTTCTGGTTGTACGCACGGTGGTAGTTGATGCCGTGCTCGGCGAGGCCGTCGACGACTGGCGTTCGCGCGACCTGGCCGCCGTTGCAGCCGAGGGAGTCGTAGCGCTGTTGGTCGGTGGTGATGAAGAGGATCTTGCGGCCCATCAGCCGGCCTTACCTTCGGTGAAACGGTCGAGCATCGGGCGGCACGCGAGCAACGTGGTGCGTTCGAGTCCGGCTTCACGATGTTCGTGCGCCTTCTCATACTCGGGTGTTGTGACCATCTCGACGAATGCGGCGCGACTCGGATACTGCACGACGAACACGGCGTCCCAATCTTCGGAAGGGTTTCCGATGAGTACCTGCTCGGCCTGACCCGCCCACAGCACCTTGCCGCCGCGCGCTTCCACCATCTGCACGGCCTGGTCGCCGTAACGGCGGTAGGCGTCGCCGCCGGAACCGTTGCCGTCGTCGGCTCGCTCCTTGTACTTCACGAGGTTGAGCATCACCACCGGTCCGTCGTCGGGCGCGCCCATGAGCGCAACGAACTGGTCTCGGTTCGGACGTATCGCGCTCATCGGCGCTCCCTTTCGTCGAGCTGGTTCTCGAAAAGCGCGCGCAACATCGCGACGAGAACGCGACGTGTCGCGGGAACGCTCAGCCGTTGTTGGGTGCGCAACCGGTCCCACGCATCCCACGACGTGCACACGTCGAGGGCATCCAACAATTCGTCGCCACCTCGCGCCAGCTCGGCGGCAAACAGCGTTTCGAGCTGGCCTCGCAGAAGGCGCGCGAGACGCGCCAGGCGTCGCGCGATCGTCGGGGACTCGTGTACGGACAACAACGCGGCGCGTCGCACCGGTGTGACCGTTTCGTAGAACGCGGCACGCCGCTGTACGAGCCGTTCGATGCGCTGCGGAAGCGGACGCTCGGCGGCGGGTGGTTCGGCCAAGTGCGCGTGCCGTTCCCACTGCTGGTCGGCTACCTCGGCGCGGAGCGATTCCATGTCGACGAAATGGTTGTGCACCGACCGCGTCGAGATGCCCGCGCGTTCTGCGAGCTGCTGCACGCTCGGTCGGAGCACGCCGTCCTCGTACAACGAGAGCAGCGCGTCGGCGATCGCCTCGCGGTTGCGCTCGCCTCGCAGCACCCGCCCGTCGGGCGCCAGCTCCACCACAACGCAATTCAACACTAGTTTCATGATCTCTGCAACTAGTTATGACGGTGCCGCATCCCGAGGGACGGTCGTAGGCTGCGTCCATGACCACGACGCCCGACACGCCGGCGACGGGTTACCTCCCCGCCACGCTGAACCCGTTCGAGCCCGGTTTCTTCGACGATCCGTACGCGCAATACCGCGCGGTGCGAGAGCAGGATCCCGTCCACGAGAGCCCGATCGGCGCGTGGCTGCTCATGCGCTACGACGACGTGAGTCGTGTGTTGCGCGACCCGTCTCTGTCAGTCGAAGAACGCAAGGCGAACATGGTTCGTCCGGCGTCGCCCGAGATCGAAGCGATGATCGCGTCCCGGCCCGAGGAGCGCGGGAACCATTCGATGCTCAACCTCGACCCGCCCGATCACCACCGGTTGCGGCGCCTCGTTGCGAAGGTGTTCACGCCGCGTACGGTCGAAGGGTTACGGCCGCGCGTCGAGGAACTCGTGCGCGACCACCTCGACGCGGCCGCGGCGCGTGGCACCGGCGAAATGGACGTCATCGCCGACCTCGCCTTCCCGTTGCCGTTCGTGGTCATCTCCGAGATGCTCGGCATCCCCGAAGGGCACGACCGCCTCCAGCTGCGCGAATGGAGTGGGGCGATCGTAAAAACCTTCGATCCGATTCTCACTCCCGACGAAGCGCGGACGGCCTTCGCAGCCAGCGACAACATGTGGGCGTATCTCGACGACGTGATCGCCTGGAAGCGCGACCACCCGGCCGACGACGTGCTCTCCGCGATGATCGCCGCCGAAGACGAAGGCGATCGCCTCAGCACCGCAGAGTTGAACGAGCAGACCGCGCTGCTGTTCATCGCCGGCCACGAGACCACAGTGAACTTGATCGGCAACGGCACCCTCGCCCTGTTGCGCAACCGGGACCAACTCGAGGTCCTGCAGCGCGACCCGTCACTCGACGCCAACGCGATTGAGGAACTGTTGCGTTACGACAGCCCGGTCCAAATGTCGCGACGCGTCAGCACCCGCACGCTCGAGATTGACGGCAAGGTGATCGAGCCAGGTCTGTTCGTGATGACGTGCCTCGGCGCGGCCAACCACGATCCTTCGCACTTCGGCGCCGACGCCGACCGCCTCGACGTCCGACGGCCGAACGCAAACGAGCACGTGTCGTTCGGCGGCGGATTCCACATGTGCCTCGGCGCGCACCTCGCCCGCCTCGAAGGGCAAGTCGCGATCGGCACGCTCGTCCGCCGCTACCCGGGTCTCACGCTCGCCACCGATGAGGCCGAATGGAACGGACGGATGGTGCTGCGAGGCTTGACTCGTCTCCCCGTCGCGTTCGGATCGTCGGACAACTAGGGCTCAGAGGGTCAGAACAACACGCCGCCGTGCCACAGCGAGAACACGTCCATCGTGGCGGCGATCGAAATGTGCAACGCGGCGCCCCACCAGATCGAACGCGTCTTGAGGCTCAACGTGCCGAGCACGATGCCGCCGACGATCGCCGCGAGCGCTTCGGTCATCGGCTTGCCGTAGTGGATCATGTTGTACGGCAGGATCATCACGAAGATCGCGGCGTATCCGAACCGCGGTGCGAGGCCGTGCACGAGGAACCCGCGAAAAAAGAACTCGAGCGCGACGAACTGCAACGCGTACAACCCCCACCACAACCACAGGTACGGCCACAAACCTTCGTGGGGCGCCAGGTTGTAGAACGGGTAGCGATGTTGGAATGCCACCGTGCCCGACGCGATGACGATCGCCGGGAGCGCGATGAGATACAGCAAGACGTACACGCGCGCGTGCGGGAGGATGCCACGCCAGCGCAACCCGTAATCGCGCACGCGTTCGCGCAACAACACCTTGATCGCGAAGACGGGGACTGCGATGTAGCCGGCGACCGTCACGACCGCCCAGAAGAAGAGTTGCCAGAACTGCGAGTGCGGCGAGGTGAGCAAACCGTCGTGGATCGAGCCGGCGAGCGAATGCAGCCCGATCGCGCGTAACGGCGACACGAGCCAGCCCGGTTGGCCGCCGGCGCGCAGGAAGTTGATGCACGTGAGCGACACCGCGGCGGTCACGAGCACGACCACCATCTTGCGATCGACGGTGCTCGTATCGGTCGTCGCGCGGTACGCAGTCGAGGCCGCGTCCGCGTCGCGCCGCACGTCGGTGATGTAGCGCGCGCGTAACCCTCGCCGGGCAACCGCGGGAGTGGGAGCGCCCGGTGCGTCGGGGGTCAGGGTCGTCGTGGCCGGTTCGTCCATCCACCCTCCTCGGTCGGGAACCAACCGCCGGAGGCGAACGTGCCGCCGTCGACGTGGATCGTCGTGCCGGTCACGAACGCGGAGAGATCGGACGCCAGGAATGCGGCGACACCGGCGACGTCGGCGGGTTGACCGAAACGCCCCAAGGGCACCCACGCGGGGATCAGCGCCTCATCTTCGGGCGTCAACCACTTCGAATACGGCACCTGCAGCGTCTCGGTCACGTCGGGCGCGATCGCGTTCACTCGAATGCCGTGCCGCGCGTATTCCACCGCGAGGCTGCGCGTGAAGCCGGTGATCGCGGTCTTGAACGCCGAGTAGACGGCGCGCGTCGGAATCGCCCGGAACGCCTCGATCGTCGACACGTTGATCACCACACCGCCGGTGTCCTGGCCGAGCATCACGGGAAGCACGGCGCGCGAACACTGGAACACATGCGCGAGGTTCACGCGGTACAGGTCGTCCCATTCGTCGTCGGTCGACTCGTGAAACGGTTTGCGACCACCGCCGTAGTGGCCGACGTTGTTCACGAGCACGTCGACGCGGCCGAACGCATCGAGCGCGGTACCGATCACCGTCTCGCCCGACCCGCGTTCGCGCACGTCGATCACACACGCGAGCGCGGCATCGCCGGCGGCCGACGCACTCTCGGCCGCGCGAGCACCGTCGATGTCGACCACGAGCACGCGCGCGCCTTCCGCGACGAAGCGCTGGGTTATCCCGCGCCCGATTCCACCGCCGCCGCCGGTGACCACGGCGACCTTCTCGTCGAGCATCCCGTCAGCCATTGCGCCGGACGGTAGTTGCGTAGAGTCGGGCCGTGCGCCCCTTCCGCTTCGGCGTATCGATACGCACGGCGGACTCGCGACGCGAGTGGCGTGAGAAGGCGAGGCGGGCCGAGGCGATGGGCTTCGACGTGCTGCTCGTCGCCGACCATCTCGATGAGTCGTTTCCGCCGCTCGCCACCCTGTGCACCGCGGCCGAAGCGACCGAACACCTGCGGGTCGGCACGTTCGTGGTGAACAACGACTTCCGCCATCCCGTGCTGCTGGCACGGGACGCGGCGACGGTCGACCTGCTCACCGATGGGCGCCTCGAACTCGGCCTCGGGGCCGGGCACATGAAGGCGGAGTACGACGCGGCCGGCCTGCGATTCGACCCGCCCGCACTGCGCGTCGCGCGCCTCGGTGAGTCGGTACAGATCGTGCGGGATCTTCTCGCCGGCGACACCGTGACGTTCACCGGCGAGCACTACACCGTGCGCGGCCATCGCGTGTACCCGCGACCCACGCAGGCCCACGTTCCGATGCTCGTCGGTGGCAACGGGAAGCGGGTGCTCGCCCTCGCCGCGCAATTCGCCGACATCGTCGGGTTCACCGGCTTCTCGCAGGTCGAAGGCGAGCGTGGCGTCCGGCTCACGCACTTCACGAGCGAAGGGCTCTCACGCCAGGTGGAACATGTGCGCGCGGCCGCCGGTGACCGCTTCGACACGCTGGAACTCAACGCCCTCGTGCAGCAAGTCGCGACGACCAACAATCCCCGCGGAGCGATGGAGGGCTTCATCGGCGCTCTCGACTACAACGTCGACGACGCGCTCGATTCGCCCTTCCTGCTCGCCGGCACCCACAACGAAATGGCCGAAGCGCTGCGGCAACGCCGCGAACGCTTCGGCCTTTCGTACTTCGTCGTCTTCGAGCAAGCCATGGACGACTTCGCCCCCGTCATCCACCGCCTGCGCTAGCAGGCGTGCGTCGCTACGCAACAAATAGTGTTGCGTAGCGACGCACGCTCTAGGCGTTTAGGCCTCTAGGGCGAGGGCGATGACGTCGCGGACGTCGCGCACGAGGTGCACTTGCAGTTGCTCGCGCACCGCTTCGGGCACGTCGTCCAGGTCGGCGTCATTGTCGCCGGGCAGCAGGATCTCCGTGAGGCCGGCCCGGTGTGCGGCAAGCAGCTTCTGCTTGACGCCACCGATGGGCAACACGCGTCCCTGCAAGGTGACCTCGCCGGTCATGCCCACCTTCGGCTTCACCGGCCGGCCCGTGAGCAAGCTCGCGAGCGCGGTCGTCATGGTGATACCCGCCGACGGACCGTCCTTCGGCACCGCACCGGCCGGCACGTGCACGTGAAAGCGCCTGTGCTCGAACGCATCCGGTGAGATACCGAATTCCTCGGCGTGTGACCGCACGAACGACAACGCGATCTGCGCCGACTCCGACATCACCGCGCCGAGTTGTCCCGTCACCGTGAGGCCTTCGTCACCACTCATCGACGTCACTTCGATCGTGAGCACATCGCCACCCGCGCCCGTGACCGCAAGTCCGGTCGCGAGACCGGGCACCGGCGCACGCGTCGCGTCTTCCGGCTTGAACCGAGGCCGGCCGATCAAGTCGCGTAGCGCGGCTTCGTCGACCACAACCGTCTCGGCGTTGTCGTTGACAACGGCAACCTGGCGCGCCGCCTTACGGGCAATCGTGCCCAACTGGCGTTCCAGGCCACGCACTCCCGCTTCACGGGTCCAGCCCTCGACGATCGCGTGCAATGCCTCGTCCGTGATGGTCAGTTCGCCCTCGTGCAAACCGGCCCGCTCCCGCTGGCGCGGTAACAGGTGGTTGCGACCGATCGCGACCTTCTCGTCCTCGGTGTACCCGTCGAGTTGCACGACCTCCATACGGTCGAGCAACGGGCCGGGGATGGTGTCGAGCACGTTCGCAGTCGCGAGGAACAGCACGTTCGACAGGTCGAGGTCGACCTCGAGATAGTGGTCTCGGAACGTGTGGTTCTGCGCCGGGTCGAGCACTTCCAGCAACGCCGACGCGGGGTCGCCGCGCCAGTCGGTACCGACCTTGTCGATCTCGTCGATGAGGATGACCGGGTTCATCGCGCCGGCTTCCGTCAGCGCGCGCACGATGCGACCGGGCCGCGCACCGACGTAGGTACGACGGTGCCCTCGGATCTCGGCTTCATCGCGCACTCCACCAACGCTCACCCGCACGAAGGGACGGCCGAGCGCGTGCGCGACCGACTCCCCGAGCGACGTCTTACCGACGCCGGGAGGACCCACCAGCGCGAGGATCGCGCCCGAACCACGGCCACCGACCGCGCCGAGGTCACGCTGGCGACGCAACGTACGCACCGCCAAGAACTCGAGGATGCGGTCCTTGACCTTGTCGAGACCTTCGTGGTCCGCGTCGAGCACGGCACGTGCTTCCACCACGTCGTCACGCTCGGTCGCGTGCTCGCCCCATGGCAGTTCCAGCATCGTGTCGAGCCACGTGCGCACCCACTGGTTCTCGGGGTTCTGCGGGCCCATGCGCTCGAGCCGGTCGAGTTCGCGGTCCACGCTCACTCGCACGTCGTCGGGCATGTTCGCTTCGGCGACGCGCGTCCGGTAGTCGGCGATCTCGTCGCCTTCACCCTCGCCGAGTTCCTTGCGGATCGCGTCGAGTTGACGGCGCAACAGCATCTCGCGCTGTTGTGATTCGAGACCATCGGTCACGTCGGTACGAATGCGCTCCTTGAGCTCCAGCTCCGCGAGCACGTCGCGCGCCCAACCGAGCACGAGTTCCAGACGCGCTTCGACGTCGAGCGTCTCGAGCAACTCAACCCGCTGCTCCAACTCGAGATCCGGCCAGTACGCGGCCGTGTCGGCCAGCGCGCCGGGGTCGTCGTCGTTTTGGAACAGACCAGACAAGCGCCGCATCCCGCGGTGCTCAAGGATCGTCTCGACGACCGCGCGGTATTCACGCGCGAGGTCGCGGGCGCGCTCAGACGGCACCGGGTCTTCGATGATCTGCACATCTACGTGCAACGCGCCGGTTTCGCCGGTGACGCCGGGGCCCACGATGGACGCCCGGTAGAGGCCCCGCACGACGAGCGCGGGTGAGCCACTCGGCAGCTGGCCGGTGTCTTCGACCTGGGCGACGGTGCCGACGCGCGCGAAGCGTCCGTCGACACGCGGCACGAGGAGGACGCGCCCGTCAGCGGCTTGCGCCGCGGTCCCGGCTCGTTTCGCCTCGTCGGTTTCGAGTGCGAGCGTCACCACCATCTGCGGGAACACCGCGCCGCTCGAGAGCGGCAGCAGAGGCAGTGCCTGGGTGTTTCGAGTTTCGGTGTTGGCCATTTCGCCTTCTTCTGGCTTCTTACTGGCTTGGTCGCAATGACAACGTCTGTGTAATCACGTAATTCCCGCGCGGTGCCCGCGGAGAAAACCGCTTCGGCTCCGGGGGGTCGCGTGTCGAAACACATGACACGAAAGCACCGGCGCAAATGGACAATTCGGGATCAGTTGCACCCTGGTGGCGTTCCGGCGTCGCCCGCGGGCTGCAGCGGCTCGCGGGTGTGATCGGAGACGCTCCGGCCGACACAATTGCCAACGCCGCGCCGGCCGACTCCGTTCCCGTGCTGGTACCGGCCGCCGGCGAGACCGCGGCCGAGTTCGCGGACCGGCGGCTGCGGGCGGTGATCGAGGAGCTGTACCCCACTGTCGCCGCCCGGGTTCTGGCGCTGGCCGATGCCGGCACCCAGGGCGATGTCGACGAGTGGGTCACCGTCGCCCGGGTGCTCTACGACCAGCACATGCGACGCGTCGGCGGCCCGAGCGTCGAGGCTCGCCAGCGTGCGTTGCTCGCCACGTTGGGTCAGGCGCTCGAAGCCCAGGCCCGCTCCTCCGCTCGCATCGCCGGGTATGCCGAGAACGAACTGCACCAACCGTCGGCGATCGAGGGCGACGCGGCCGGCACGCTCGTGTGGGAGCACTACTTCTGCCCCCAGGCGCGGCTGGCGCGCAGCGTGCTGCACGGCGAATCAGTGGGCGACTGGCTCGGCGCCCTCGGCGAACTGTGGACCGCGACGGACGCGCTCTACGAGTTGGTGCAGTCCGGCGCATCCGTGCCCAGCGATGCGTCCGCGACGGAAGGCTCGGGCGCAAGCGACGAACTCTTGGACGCACTCGACCGCACGAAGGTCGCGTTGGTGCGTGTCCAAGAGCTCTCGCTCTGGTAACGCTCGTACACTTCGCGCAATGCCCGACCTCAACGTGTTGTTCATCACCGTTGATCAGTGGCGCGGTGAGTGCCTGTCGTCGCTCGACCACCCCGTCGTGCAGACGCCGAACCTCGATCGTCTCGCCGCGAACGGTGTGCACTTCGCTCGGCATTTCGCGCAGGCGGCGCCGTGCGGCCCGAGCCGCGCCTCCCTGTACACCGGCATGTACCTGATGAACCACCGGTCGGTGCTGAACGGCACGCCGCTCGACGCGCGGTTCACGAACATCGCGCTCGAAGCGCGCGCCCTCGGGTACCGGCCCGCGTTGTTCGGCTACACCGACACGTCGATCGACCCGCGCACGGTGGCCGGCGACGACCCGCGTCTGAACAGCTACGAAGGCGTGCTACCCGGCTTCGATCCTGTGTGCGACCTTCCCGAAGGCAACCCGCAGCCGTGGCTGCAGTGGCTCGCCAAAGTGGGCTACGACATTCCCTCCGAATGGCGCCACTTCATCGACCGGCCCGAGCCCGGAAGCAAATGGCGGACGCAGTATTCCTCCGCGCACACGGAACCGACGTTCCTCACCGACCGCGTGCTCGAGTACATCGACGACTGCGGCGACGAACCGTGGTTCGCACACGCCAGCTATCTCCGGCCGCACCCGCCCTTCCTCGCTCCCGAGCCGTACGCGTCGATGTACGACCCGGACGCAGTTCCCGCGCCGCAACGCGCAAGCACGCGGAAGGCCGACGGCGCGCAGCATCCGCTCCTTGCGCTGATGATCAACCATCCGTTCATCGCCGCGCCCGCCGACGAGCAAGAAGTACGCGAACTACGCGCCGCCTACTACGGGATGATGAGCGAAGTCGATCATCATCTCGGTCGCCTGTTTGATCGGCTCGACGAAACCGGTGCCGCGGAACACACGCTCGTGGTGCTCACCTCGGACCACGGCGAGATGCTCGGCGACCACTACCTCACCGGCAAGCTCGGATGGTTCGACGCCTCGTACCACGTCCCGCTCATCGTGCGCGCGCCGGG
>JAODBJ010000017.1 GCA_025463905.1 Actinomycetes bacterium | reverse complement strand
TCGATACGACCCTTGACGATGATGTCGGCGAAGTCCGAGTTGAGTTGTTCGAGGCGGAGCGGATCCGGAAGCTGCTGTACGCGCAGTACCAAGTCGCCCTCGACGTAACGCATCGAGTGGTAGTTCCGGTAGAAGCGCAACACTTCCTCGAGCGCTTCGTCGGCATCGTCGGTGATCTTGACGAAGTGCATGTCGTCGGCGGAAATCAGGCCGCGCCCGAGCAGTTCTCGGGTGACGAAGTCGGCCCAGGACGTCCAGTAGGTGCCGCCCGGAACGTCGAGCAACACGATCGGCGCGGGCGGCGCCTTGCCGGTTTGAATCAGCGTGAGGAGCTCGAACGACTCGTCCATCGTGCCGAACCCACCGGGAAGGAGCACGAACGCGTGCGCTTCCTTCACGAACGTGACCTTGCGGGTGAAGAAGTAGCGGAAGTTGACGAGCTTCGGGTCGTCGGCAAGGAACACCGACGTGACTGCCTCGAACGGGAGCCGGATGCTCACGCCGAACGAATTCGCGACGCCGGCGCCTTCGATCCCCGCTTCCATGATCCCCGGACCCGCGCCGGTGATCACCATCCAGTCGGCATCGGCGAGGTGGCGCGCGAGCAGGACCGTCTGCGCGTAGAGCGGGTCGTCGCGCAACGTGCGAGCCGAACCGAAGATGGCCGCCTTCCGGGCCGCGCGGTACGGCGCGAACACCGCGAACGCGTAGCGCATCTCTTTGAGCGCCGCGTTCGCCATCTTGAGGTCGCCGCGCGACGCGCGGTCGAGCGCGAGGCGCAACGAGGAGACCACGAGTTCGAACACGAGGTCGCCGTCGCGTAGGTCGCCGAGCGACGCGATGAGGGCCGCGATCTGCGCGTCGAGTTCCTCGTCACCGGTGCGGTACCGCGGAAGTTTCGCCATCGGGGGGAGCTTACGGTCCGGCCTTCTCGAGCCGGCGCAGTAGCCACCAGAAGTTCGCGTCTTGGGGTTCGAGGCCGACATCGGCCCGGTAGCGCAACCGCGCCGCCACGCCCCGGGCGGCGCCCTCGGCCACGATCAAGTCGATGATCGGTTCGGCCTCGTCGCGGGCGCCGGCTCGGGACAGCACGACGACGACGCCCACTCGCAGGAGCGGGTCGTCGGGTGCGAGCGCGAACGCCGCGCGCGCGTCCTCGGCACGCTCCTCGTCGGAGCGGCCTGGTGCCGCGCTGCGCAACAGGTACTCGTTCGCTTCGTGGCGCACGACGAGACGAGCCAACGCGCCAACGGCGTCGACGTCGTCGTCGACCCGCAGGTCGACGTACGGATCGCCGGGGCCGCCATGATGGCCGGCGCTCGGATCGCCGGGCACGACCATCAACGCCGCGGACCGCTGGCCCCGCACATCTCCACCGAGGTCTTGCCCGGCGCGGAGCGCCGCCGCGAGTTTCGCCTCGAGCCGCCCGCCGCGATCGTCGAACGCATCGAGCATTGCCTGCGGTATGCGTCCGCTCGCGAGCAGCACACCTTGCGTGCAGGCGGCCGTCGCGGCCGCGTGCCCGGCGTACGGTTCGCACTCCGACCCGGTGAAAGCGGCGAGGCGCCCGTCGATGCGCAGCACGGCCACCTGGTCGCCCGCATGCGCCTCGACGCCCGCGTACTTCTCCACGAGTTCCTCGGGGGACGCGCCACCCGCCAGCTTGTTCAGCAGTGCGTTCCCCGCGTGATGAGAAGCACCGCCCTGCGCGACCACTGCACCGGCACCGGCGCGCACATGCACAGCCGTCGCGCCCACCGCGAACGTTGCCGCCGCGACCGCCGCGCCGACGCGTCCGGTACGGGCGTCGAGCGCAACGATCGAGAACGTCACCCGAGCAGTGGCGCGGCCAGTTCCGCCAACGGCACTTCGGGGCGCGCGCCGAGGTGGGAAATCACTTCGGCCGCCGCCAGCGAACCGAGGCGACCGGCAGTTGCGAGGTCGTGGCCGTGCGTAAGGCTGAAAAGGAAGCCGGCCGCGTACAGGTCGCCCGCGCCCGTCGTGTCGACCACCTCGTGTACGGGTGCGGCGACAACCACGTGCATTTCGTTTCCGCGCACCACGACCGATCCGCGCGACCCTCGGGTGAGCGCGGCAATCTCACAATGACCGCGCACGAGTCGCACCGCATCGTCGAACTCGTCGACTCGGTAGAGCGAGCAGATCTCGTCCTCGTTCGCGAACACGATGTCGACCGCGCCCTCGACGAGCGCGCGGAACTCGTCTCGGTGGCGCTCCACACAGAACGGGTCCGACAACGAGAGCGCAACCCGCCGGCCCGCTCCGTGCGCCGCCGCGGCCGCGCGCCGGATCGCTTCCTTCGCGGGCGGCTGATCCCAGAGGTACCCCTCGAGGTACGTGACCGCGGAGTCGGCAACCAGTGCTTCGTCGACTTCGTCGGGCTCGAGTTCGGTCGCCGCCCCGAGGAACGTGCTCATGGTGCGTTGCGCGTCGGGAGTGACGATGACAAGGCACCGGCCCGTTGGCTGGCCGTCCGAAGCGAGTGACGAGTCGAACTGCACGCCCGCGCTGCGGAGGTCGTGCGCGAACACCCGCCCGAACGTGTCGTCGGCGACGCGACCGATGAACGCGGCTCGTCCGCCGAACGACGCCACCCCCGCCGTCATGTTTGCTGCCGAACCACCCGACACCTCGGTCGCCGGGCCCATCGCCGCGTACACCTCATCGGCGCGCGCGGCGTCGATCATGTGCATCGTGCCTTTTTCGAGCGCGAGGCGCGTCACGAGGTCGTCTTGCTCGTGGCTCAGGATGTCGACCAGTGCGTTGCCGAGGGCAAGCACATCGATCGCCGGAGAACTCATGCGATCGTCACCGCCGCAGCCTTCCGACCGAGCTCGACGGGAGCGACCTCGTCGAGCGGCGGGCGCAACCGACGGCCGACCGTGGTGGTACGCCCGTACAGCGTCGTGCGTTGGGCAAGGGGGCGACCGAGCGGTTCGACGATCGCTCGGAACTCCGCCTCGTCGAGCTCTTGACCGTGGCTCGCGCCGGCGGCGCGCGAGATGTTCTCGTCCATCAACGTGCCACCGAGGTCGTTCGCACCGGCTTGGAGGATCTGGCGCGCGCCACCGACCCCGCACTTCACCCACGACACCTGCACGTTGTCGATCCAACCGCGGTACGCGATGCGACCGACGGCGTGCATGAGCAACACCTCACGCCATGTGGGCCCCGGACGAGCACGCTTCTGCAAGAAGATCGGCGTGGCCATGTGTACGAACGGCAACGGCACGAACTCCGTGAAGCCGCCCGTCTCCTTCTGCAACTCGCGCGTACGCACGAGGTGGCGGGCAACGTGTACGGGTCGCTCGACGCTGCCGAACATGATCGTGACGTTCGACCGCAGTCCCACGGAGTGCGCGTTGCGGTGTGCTTCCAGCCACTCGTCGGTGTTCACCTTGTCGGGACAGATCACGGCGCGCACTTCGTCGTCGAGAACCTCTGCCGCGGTGCCCGGCAGGGTGGCGAGCCCGGCCTCGCGCATCCGTTCGAGGTACTCGCGCAACGGCACACCGAGGCGCCGCGCGCCTTCGGTCACTTCCAGCGCAGTGAAGCCGTGCACGTGGATCGAGGGGGCGACCGCTTTCACGGCGGCGCAAATGTCGGCGTAGGTGTCGCCGTCGAAGTCGGGGTGGATGCCACCTTGCAGGCACACCTCGGTCGCCCCGCACTCAACGGCCTCAACCACCCGGCGCTGGATCTCCTCGATGTCGAGCAGGTACGGGTTGCCCCGCAGGTTCAGCGAGAGCGGGCCTTTCGAGAACGCGCAGAACTTGCACTTGAACGTGCACACGTTCGTGTAGTTGATGTTGCGGTTCCGCACGAAGGTGACTTCGTCGCCGACGATCTCGCGGCGGAACTGGTCGGCCACTTCGGCGACCCGTCCCACTTCGCGACCACGAGCCGACAGCAAGATCGCAAGCTCGTCGACCCCCGGTTCCTCACCGGCGAGCACCGCGTCGAGCACCCCTCCAACCGGCCCTCCCGCCCGGGTGGGCACGGGCAGCGGCAAGACGATCGGCGGATGCGTGTTGCCTCCCGCGTCCCACGTGTCGTCTCGGGCCAGGCCTTCGAGATCCGAGCGCAGCTGTACGCCGAAGCGAAGATCCGCGTCGATCCACGTGTCGGGGTCGCGTACGAACTCGGGATAGATCGTGAGACGCGCGACGAGTTCCTTGCCCGCGGCGTTCGTGGCCGCGTGCAACGCGTCGAGCGCAGGCCATGGGCGTTCCGGGTTCACGTGGTCGATCGTGACCGGCGACACGCCGCCCCAGTCGTCGATCCCGGCGGCGAGAAGCGACGCGAGGTCTTCGGGTTCGCTGAGGTTCGGCGGTGCCTGCAGGTGAACCGATGCCGGCAGCACGAGGCGAGCGACAGCGATGGACCAGAGGAACTCTTCGCGATCACACGGCGGCGACCGATGCATTGCGGTACCGAGCTTGGGCAGGAAGTTCTGCACGATCACTTCTTGCACGTGCCCGTAACGCTCGTGGCTTTCCGCGATCGCGAGCAGCGCGTCGAGCCGTTCTTGTCGCGTTTCACCGATCCCGACCAGAATCCCGGTGGTGAACGGCACACGCGCCCGGCCCGCGGCGTCGAGGGTCGCGAGGCGCCGCTCCGGCGTTTTGTCGGGAGCACCGTGGTGAGGCCCGCCCGGTTCGCCGAGGCGCGCGGCGAGCGTCTCGATCATCATCCCCTGCGAAGGACTCACAGCTCGCAGGCGCAGCAGGTCTTCGTAGCCGAGCGCGCCCGCGTTGGCGTGGGGGAGTAGTCCGGTGTCGGCGAGCACCGCGCCACAGGCGGCCACGAGGTAATCGACCGTACTCACATAGCCGCGCGTTCGCAGCCACTCCGCCGCGATGGGATAACGGTCTTCGGGGCCTTCGCCGAGCGTGAACAACACTTCGTGGCATCCGACCTCGGCGCCGCGCCGCGCGATGTCGAGCACCGCATCGAGTTCGAGGAAGGGCGTGTCGAGCCGCGCGGGCGGTTTCGCGAACGTGCAGTAGCCGCAGCGGTCGCGACACAGCATGGTGAGCGGCACGAAGACCTTCGGCGAGAACGTGACGTGATCGCCGAACGTCTTGTCGCGTACGTCGGCCGCTGCCCGCATCAACTCGTCAAGCGGCGTATTGACGAACTCGTGCCGGGAGATCATCGTCATCTCTTCAACTCAGTGCGTTCGCTCATGCTTCCCGCTCCCTGCTCGGTCAGGGTCGCAGACTAGGCGGGGCGGTTGGTCAGCCGATCCCTGGCGACGCTGCTTCGTGGTCGACGAGCCAGAGCACCTCGTTCGCCCGTACCCGGGCGGCGGGAACGTCCTTGCCGGTGGCCACCGCGGCGAGTGCGTCGCGCTTGTCGACCCCGGCGACCGTAAACACCACGAGCGGCGAACGCGAGATCGCCGGGTAGGTGAACGTGAGTCGGGGATAGGGATGCAGGTCGTCGCCGTTCGGCACCACGTAACGGTCCCGCACGTCCAGCGCGGCCGTACCGGGGAAGAGCGACGCGGTGTGCCCGTCGGGCCCGAGCCCGAGGTGCAGCAACTCGATCGGCGGGTGGGCGCGCACGAGCGCGTCGTAGTCGGCGGCCGCGTCTTCGATCGTCTCGTCGCTGCGGTACATCGAATGGATCGCCGCGGGATGGATGTGGTCGAGGAGGGCAATGCGGGCCATGCCCTCATTCGACGCGGGGTCGCTCACCGGCACCCACCGCTCGTCGCTCATGAAGAACTCGACCCGCTCCCAGCCGACCGGCGCAGCCACGAGCCGCTCGTAGCAGACCCGGGCGGTATCGCCTCCCGACAACGCGATCGACGCGGGCTCGCGTACGACGACGAGGTCGTGGAACGCCGCCGCGACGTCGTCGACCACTTCCAGTTTCCCGTAGAGCGCCATGACCGCATTGAATCACCGGGTGCGCACCTTCGACCTCCCGGCTACCCGTCTGCCGCTCGCGCTTGCCGACGCGCATCGTTCGCTCGCAGTGGGCGAGCACGTCGAGTTCCGGGTGCCGCCGCGGGTTGGAGCCGATCGGTTCCGAGATGTCGTCGACGGTGCAGGGTTCACGGTCGAGCGCGTCGCCGCTGATGGCCGCTATCTCCGCGCCGGCGCGATCAGGGCCCGGACGCTGCCCGACTACGTCGCGCCGGGCATGCGCGTGCTCTTCGTCGGGCTGAATCCAAGCGAGTACGCCGCCGACGCCGGGGTGGGGTTCGCGCGACCCGGCAACCGGTTCTGGCCTGCGCTTTTGGAGGCAGCGATCGTGACTCGCGATCGCGACCCACGCCACGCGCTCGTGCACCATCGCGTGGGCATGACCGATCTCGTGAAACGCGCGACGCCTCGTGCCGACGCGCTCTCGCGGGACGAATACCGCGAGGGCGCGGAACGGGTGCGTCGGTTGGTTTCGTGGCTCGCGCCGGGTGCGGTGGGCATCGTCGGGCTGACGGGCTGGCGCCACGCAATCGATCGGCGCGCCACAGTCGGGTGGCAAGAGGAACCGTTCGGCGGACGCCCGGTGTACGTGATGCCGAACACGAGTGGCTTGAACGCTCGCGTCCCCCTCGCGGCATTTGCTCGCCATGTGGCGAGCGCGTCGGCCCCGCGGG
>JAODBJ010000016.1 GCA_025463905.1 Actinomycetes bacterium | reverse complement strand
TAGGGGACATTATTTGTCCCCTATCGACGCACGCCCCGGGGGTTAGTGGACGGCGCCGGGGAGGACGCGGGAGGCGTCGTAGACGGAATGCACGCGCTTTACCGCCGAGAGGATCGAGTCGAGATGGCCGGGGTCGGCTAACTCGAACTCGAACCGCAGGCGGGCGATGCGATCCTCTTGCGTCTGCGAACTGCACGAGAGGATGTTCACGTGGTGCTCCGACAGCACCTCGGCGACGTCACGCAGGAGCTTGGAGCGGTCGAGTGCTTCCACCTCGACGCCCACGACGTAGTTGCCGGGCGCGTCGTTGTCCCAGTCGACGTCGATGACCCGGTCGGCCTGGCTGCGGAGGCTCGCCGCGTTCGCGCAGTCGGTGCGGTGCACCGACACGCCGCGGCCACGGGTGACGAACCCCATGATCTCGTCGCCCGGCACCGGCGTACAGCAACGCGAAAGGCGGACCATGACGTCGTCGAGGCCTTCGACGTGAACGCCGACGGTCGAGTGGCGACGGCTGCGCTTGCGCGGTGGGCGGCTGACGGTGACGGGGAGTTGCTCCTCGCCGCCGCGCAATTCGCGCTGCACCCGTTGCACGACTGCCTTCGCGGAAACGTGGCCTTCGCCGATCGCCGCGTGTAACGCCTCGAGGTCGGCGTAGTTCAGCTTCTCTCCGGCGGCGATCAACACCGGCGAGTTGGCCAGCTTCTGCACCGGGAGGCCTTCGCGGCGCAGGGCCTTGATCAACTCTTCCCGGCCGGCGTCCATCGCGTCGACCCGCCGCTCGCGAGAGAACCATTGCCGGATCTTCGAGCGGGCGCGCGGCGTCTGCACGAACTGCAGCCAGTCGCGGCTCGGACCCGCGCCTTCAACCTTGCTCGTGAAGATCTCGCAAGTGTCGCCCGACTGCATGTGGGAGTCGAGTGGCACCAGCCGGCCGTTCACGCGCGCACCGATGCAACGGTGGCCGACTTCGGTGTGGATCGCGTACGCGAAGTCGACGGGCGTCGAGCCCGTCGCGAGCGTCACGACCTTGCCCTTCGGCGTGAAGACGAAGACCTCGTCTTGCTCGAGGTCGATCTTCAAGCTCTGCATGAATTCGTCGGGGTCGTTCGTCTCCTGCTGCCAGTCGACGAGACGCTGCAACCACAACAGGTCCTCGGTGGGGTTGCGCTGCTCCTTGTAACCCCAGTGCGCGGCGACGCCGTACTCGGCGCGGCGGTGCATCTCGTCGGTGCGGATCTGGAACTCCACCGGCTTACCGCGCGGACCCACCACCGTCGTGTGCAACGACTGGTAGAGGTTGAACTTCGGCATTGCTATGTAGTCCTTGAACCGGCCTTGCACCGGTCGCCACAAGGCGTGGATCGATCCGAGCGCGCCGTAACAGTCCTTCACGGAGTCGACGATGACGCGCACACCGAGGAGGTCGTTGATCTCGGCGAACTCCTTGCCCCGCACGACCATCTTCTCGTAGATCGACCAGTAGTGCTTCGGCCGGCCGGTCACTTCGGCGTTGATGTGCAGTTCCTCGAGCCGCGTCTGCACCTGTTCGAGGACGGCGTCGAGGTCTTCGCCGCGTGCCGGTGCGGTGGACGCGACCATCTGCTCGATCTCTGCATAACGCTTCGGGTGCAGCACCGCGAACGACAGGTCTTCGAGCTGCCACTTCACGTCTTGCACGCCGAGACGGTGCGCGAGCGGCGCGTAGATGTCGAGGGTTTCCTGCGCGATGCGCAGCTGCTTCGCTTCGGGCAGCGACGCGATCGTGCGCATGTTGTGGAGGCGGTCGGCGAGCTTGATCAACAGGACGCGGACGTCTTTCGCCATCGCGACGAGCATCTTGCGCATCGTCGCGGCCTGCTGCGCTTCCTTGGAGTCGAACTGGAGGCGGTCGAGCTTCGTGACACCGTCGACGATCGCCGCGAGGTCGGGGCCGAAGTCGTTGCCGACATCCTCGAGCGTCACCGAGGTGTCTTCGACGGCGTCGTGCAACAAGGCTCCGGCAAGCGTCACGTCGTCGAGACCGAGCTCAGCCAGGATGATGGCCACCCCGACGGGGTGCGCAATGTACGGGTCGCCCGAGCGGCGCACCTGGTCGCTGTGGGCATCGCGCGCGACGTCGTAGGCGCGTTCGATGAGCGCGGTCTCCGACTTCGGGTGGCGGGCCCGGTACTCGTCGAGCAGGGGGCGGAGGGTGGAGTCCACGTAGTGGTGACGGCGGCGCGGGAGGGTCTTCATGATCTCACCCTCCATAAACGCTTATCGGCGCAACCATCATCCCGCTCAACCTACGAGTATGTGACCACAGTGTGGATGCGGCGGCCCGGGAGCTTTTCCCGACCGTGAAGGAACTCGAGCTCCAGCACGAAGGCGAGCCCGACCACGGTTCCGCCGAGCCGTTCCACGAGGGTCGCGGCCGCGGCTGCGGTGCCCCCCGTGGCGATCACGTCGTCGACGATGAGGACGCGCTCGCCGGGATGGACCGCGTCGCGGTGGATTTCCAGCAGGTCGGTGCCGTATTCGAGCTCGTACTCCTCACGCTCGATCTCCCACGGCAACTTGCCGGGTTTGCGGACGGGCACGAACCCGGCGCGGTGGCGGTACGCGACGGGCGCCGCGAACACGAACCCGCGCGCCTCGACCCCGATGACCTTGTCGATGCGGTCGTTCTCGAACGGCGCGCCGACCGCGTCGACGGTTGCGGCGAACACGTCCGGGTCGGCGAGGAGCGGCGTGATGTCCTTGAAAACGACCCCCGGCTTCGGGTAGTCGGGGATGTCTCGCACATGTGCTCGGACCAACGCCTCGTCAACACCCATCCGACGATGCTAACGGTGCGCCGCCAGAGCCGGTGAGACTGCGGCAGATCAGCGGCGTTTGCGACGCCGTTGCTGGCGAGGTCGGGGCGTGACGGGGCGAGGCACGCTGCTCGGCATGCTCCCCGGGCCGGCACCGCTGCGCACTCCCGCACCCACGGGCACACCAACCTCTTCGGCCGCGACCGCGAGCACCGGACCGGCGGCCCGCCGATGCCGCTCGCGCAGCGCGCGGTACTGCGGCTCTTTCTCTTTCCACCAGGCGAGGATCGGCGCGGCCACGAAGATCGACGAGTACGAACCGATGAACAGACCGACGAGCAGGGCGAGCGCGAAGTCTTCGAGCGTCGTCGCGCCGAGCACCCACACGCCGATCACCAACATCGAGATCACCGGCAACAACGCGACGAACGACGTCGACAGCGACCGCATCAACACTTGGTTGAGCGACCGGTTCACCATGTCCGAATAGGTCGAGCGGCCAACCGACGTGATCGTCGACTGGTTCTCCCTCACCTTGTCGAACACGACGACGGTGTCGTACAGGGAGAAACCAAGGATGGTGAGGAACGCGGTGACCGTGGCGGGCGACACCGGGAAATGGAACAGCGCGTAGAAACCGACGGTGAAGAGAATGTCGTGGATCACCGCGATGATCGCGGCGGCCGACATCTTCCACTCGAAGCGAACCGCGAGGTAGATCGCCAAGAGGATGAAGAAGATGATCAGGGCCTTCACGGCTTTGTGGCTGACGTCGGAACCCCAGGTGGGACCGACGGTCGAGACGCTCACGTCGCGCACGGGCGCGTTCGCGTATTTCGCGAGCGCGACGGTGACGGCATCGACAGGACTCGGCGGCAACTTCGCCACCGTGATCGTGACCGCGGTGCCGGTGATGTTGACCTTCGCACCCGTGATCGTGTGCTTCTTGGCGATCGCTTCGATGCCGGCCTGACTTATTGCCTTGTTCTTGCTCGTGAGGGTGAACGTGCCGCCCGCGCCGGTCGTGGTGCGTTCGAGCACGACGTCGGCGGCACCGACCTTCGCGTAGGTCGCCAACTCGGTCTGGAAATCCTGTACCGGGTCGTTGAGGACGCGAGCCTCGGCCCGCACGCTCTTCTTGCCCTGCCCCGAGAGGATGCTCACCTTCGCATCGCCGACGTGCAGCGGTGCGAGCACGTTGCGCACGTCGGGGACCGACGGCGACTTGCCGGTGACCGGCACCTGCCACGAGGTGCCACCCTTGAACTCGATCCCGAGGCTCAGACCGCGGACCCCGAGGGCAACCACACTGATCAGCATCAACGTGGCCGAGATGTAGAGCCACCGCCGCGAGTGCTTGATGAACTGGAAGTTGGTGCGCTCGTGGTAGAAGTCCGCGACGCGGTGGCGGCGAGTAACGCCGGGGATGTCCATCTCGTCTGTAGAAGAACTCATGCGCGGGCCTCCGGCACGTCGAGGCCGGCGCCGATCCCGATGCCGCGCAAGCGCACGAGCGCCGGCCTACGCGCGATCAGCACCACCAGCGGGTGCATGAAGAAGTACGCGAGCAGCAAGTCCATCGCGGTCGAGAGTCCGAGGAAGAACGCGAATCCTCGCACCGAACCCGACGCAAGCATGTAGAGCACGACCGCGCCGAGCAGCGACACGAGGTCGGCGGCGACGATCGTGCGGAACGAGCGGCGGAACCCACTCTCGACCGACGACCGCACCGTCTTGCCGGATCGCACTTCGTCTTTTAATCGTTCGAAGTACACGACATACGAGTCGACCGTGACACCCACCGAAACGATGATGCCGGTGATGCCGGCGAGCGTGAGCGTGAGGCCGCGCGTGTGCGACAAGTACGACGTGAGCGCGAAGAAAATCATCCCCGTGAGACCGAGCCCGAGCCACACCACCACGCCGAGCAACCGGTACAGGAGGATCATGTAGATCGCGACGAGGCCGAGGCCGACGAGACCGGCGACGATGCCCGCGTGCAGTTGGTCCTTGCCGAGAGTGGGCGACACGCTCTGGCTCGTCGTCTGACGCTGGTCGAACTGCACCGGAAGCGAACCGTATTTCAACACCAGCGCGAGCGCTTTGGCCTCGCCCGACGTGAAGTGGCCGCTGATCCGCACCGTACGGCCCGTGATGCCCTGGTTGATCGTCGGCGCGCTCTGCACGACACCGTCGAGCTCGATCGCGATGTTCTTGCCCACGTACGGGCCGGCGATCTTCTGGACGAACTCGTTGCCCTTGAAGGTCACGTCGACACCCCAACCGGTGCCGTCGGATGCGTACGACGCGCGTGCGGTACTGACGCTCTTGCCGGTGAGGATGGCCGGACCGAGGAGGTAGCAGCCGGCCTTCGGGTCGCGGTCGGGCAGCAGAACCGTCGCGTTCGCTTTGTTCTGAGCTTGCTTGGTGGCGAGGTCGCGACACGTCGTGCCGGGCTTCAGCGTGGTGGTCGTGGTGGACGGGCCGGTTGTGGTGGACGCGCCCGCCTTCGTCGTCGCGGTTGCGCTCGCGGCGGTGGTGGGTGAGGTAGTCGTCGGCGGCGTGGTCGTAGACGCCGCCGCGCGGTGCGTGGCGGCCAGTGCGGTGTTCACCGTGCGCGACGGGAGGCCGGCGGCGTGGCCCTTGGTGGTGGTGGTCGCACCCGGCTTGGCCGTGGTCGTCGTGGTGCCGGGTTTCGTGGTGGTCGTGGTCGAGCCCGGTTTCGTCGTGGTGGTGGCACCGGGCTTGGTGGTCGTCGTGGTCTGGAGCGGCCCGGGCGGATACGTACCCTGCACGAGTCGGAAGCGCAGTTCGGCGGTCTTGCCGATGGTGTTCAACGCCTGCTGGCGGTTCTTCGCGCCGGGGAGGTCGATCACGATCGTGTTGCCCTGCCGGTGCACGTCGGGTTCGGCGATCCCGAGCGCGTCGACCCGGTTGCGGATGATCTGCACCGCGGTGTCGAGCGTCGAGGTGTCGGAGCCCTTCACCGGGAAGAGCACCAC
>JAODBJ010000003.1 GCA_025463905.1 Actinomycetes bacterium | reverse complement strand
CGGCCGCCGGAGACGGCACTGCAGACGGTGGGGGCGGAAGCGGCGCCGGAGCGGGCGCGGCTTCTCTCGGTGGGGGCGTGATGATCGGAGGCGCGGCCGGGGCGGGCGCCGGCACGGGTGTTGGCTCGGGCGGTGCCTCGACGGGCGCCGGAGCCGGCGGCGCCTCGAACAACTCGGCTTCCGGTGCGGGTGCGGGCGCGGGTGCCGTGACGACCGGCCCCGCAGGGCCGAGATCGAGGGTCCACGAGCCGGTCCGTACGAGATAGTGGGCGTTCGGATATCGCAACACAGTCGCGGGATCGACGGCGGGCTGAGGCCCAGGGTCCACGTAGTCGTCGTCGCCGAGCGCGACGAAACGATCCTTGTCGTGGTCCCAATAGACGGCGGGGCCGCGACCGACCCGGAACGGCGCGCCGTCGCTTGGTGTTGTCACACCTCGACCCTTCCACCGTGTGCGGCCGTGGAATGGTAACCAGCGTCGCCGTGGAATGACTTGGCGGCACTCACCGCCTGCAGCTGCCTACGGGGAGACGCGGGCGGATGCGAGGTTGGCTTCGGCCATCTCGAAGATCCGCGCGGTGCATCCCGCCATCTCTACCGGCGGGAGCAACTCGTCGACGATCCGCTTCGCGATCGCTTCGAACGTGTGCGCAGCCGCCGAGTCGGTCGCGGAGAGCACCACGGGGCGGCCTTCGTCGCCGCCGGTCGATACGGCGGCCTCGATCGGGATCTGGCCGACGAGCGGTGCGCCCGTCAGCTTTGCGAGCCGCCGGCCGCCGCCTTCGCCGAAGATCGCGTGGCGCGACCCGTCGGGCGCCACGAATTCGCTCATGTTCTCGACGATGCCGAGCACTTTCATGTAGCTGCGGCGCGCCATGTCGGCGACGCGGGACGCGACTTTCTGCGCGCCTTTGGCGGGCGTGGTGACCACGAGCATCTCGGTCTGCGGGAGCAGCCGGGCGAGTGCCATTTGGATGTCGCCGGTGCCCGGCGGCATGTCGATCAGGAGATAGTCGAGATCTCCCCACGAGACGTCGGTGAGGAACTGCTCGAGCGCCTTTGCCAGGATGAGCCCGCGCCACATCAGTGCGGTGTCTTCGTCGTCGACGAGCAACCCCATCGAGACGATGCGCAGCTTGCCGGCCGGCCCACCGTTCGGGTGTTGCACGGGGAGTTCCTGCGGCACGATCTTGCCGCGGTCCGGTCCGGTCTTCTCGCCGCCGAGACGGCCCTTGGCGCCCAACATGCGCGGGATCGAGAAGCCCCAGATGTCGGCGTCGAGCACACCGACAATGAGACCGCGGGCCGCGAGTGCCGCGGCGAGGTTGGCCGTCACCGAAGACTTGCCCACGCCGCCCTTGCCGGAGCCGATCGCGATCACGCGTGTGGTCGGCGGCACTTCCGTGCTCGGCGCGTTCTTGGTCGCGTGGAGGCGGGCGCGCTGCATGAGCGCCGAGCGCTCTTCCTGCGTCATTTCGCCGTACTCCACCTTGACGTCGCTGACGCCGGGCAGACCGTGCACCTTCGAGCGGACGTCGGTGGAGATCTGGCCGCGAAGCGGGCAGCCGGCAGTGGTGAGCGCGACCGTCACCCGCACGACGCCGTCGGCCGCGACCTCGACGTCTTTCACCATCCCGAGTTCGGTGATCGAGACGCGCAGTTCGGGGTCGATGACGCCCGCGAGGGCGCCCCGCACATCGTCGGGAGTGGGCCTGGGGCCTGGGATTTCGGGGAAAGCGTCCATCGGTGCCTTCGTCGGCGGGCTGGAGCGCTGGAGCAACGTCCGCGGAATAAAACACACCGACGCCTTGAAAATATGCCCGGCCGCCGGTACGGTCAAGTCAAGGTTCCTTATGGACGTCCTCTCGATGCTCAAAGCGCTGGCGGACGAGACGCGGTACGCGATGTACCACGAGCTCGCCACATCGACGCAACCACTCACCGCGACCGAGCTTGCCGATCGGCTCGAGCTCCACGCGAACACGGTGCGCCTCCACCTGGAGCGCATGCGCGAGGCGGGTCTGGTCGACGTCGAGCCGGTGCGTCGGGGCACCGTGGGCCGACCCCAGCACGTCTACACGCTCGCGTCAGGCGCTCCCGGCGTTGCCTTCGACCCCCCGTCGCACGCGTTGCTCGCCGGCTTGCTGGCCGCACTCGCCGAGCGGGTCGGCGCCGGCTCCGAAGACGCCGAAGCCATCGGCGAATCCTGGGGCGCGGAAGCCGGACGCCGGACGCGGGCCCGTAGCTGCGTGAAGGCGTTGTCGAACGAACTCGGACGGTTGGGCTTCGACCCGGCGGCCCAGCCCGACGGCAACGACGTCACGATCAGCTTCCTCCACTGCCCGTTCCGCGAACTCGCCGAGGCGTACCCCGAGCTGGTGTGCAACCTGCATCGCGGCATTTGTCGCGGCGTCGTCGACCAAGTGGGCGGCGGAACAGTCGAAGCGTTTTCTACGTTGTACGACCACGACCCGTGCCGGGTCACCGTTTCTGTTGGCTATCCTGACCAGGCCTGAGTCGTTCTCCGGAGGCATGCTGATGATCGCCCTGACCGAAACCGCATCACACAAGGTGAAGGAACTCCTCGAAGCCGAGGCGCAGCCTGATCTGTTCTTGCGCGTCGCGGTGCGTCCCGGTGGCTGCTCCGGTTTGAGCTACGAGATGTTCTTCGACTCTGAGCGCGCCGCCGACGACATCGAATCCACCTTCGGTGACGTATCCGTCGTCGTCGACCCGGCGAGCTCGCAGCACCTGCAGGGCGCGTCGCTCGACTACAAGGACGGGCTGCAGGGCGCCGGCTTCACGATCAACAACCCGAACGCCACCCGCACCTGCGGTTGCGGTTCGTCGTTCTCCTGAGCCGCACAAGTTCTCACGTCACGGCCCCGCCATTGAGCGGGGCCGTTTCGCGCCAGGTGCTCACACTGGCGGTGATCGTCGTCGCGGCCGGGGCGCTCGGTGGGTGTAGCGGTAGCGCGAAGCACGCGGCGAGCACCAGCAGCGCGGCCGGTGCAACCACGACCAGCGCGCCGACGAGCCAGGCCCGCGCGGCCGATACCGCAGTGGCCCGCCGGACCGTGCTGGCCAAGGGCGATCTGCCTCCGGGGTGGCACGCGATCGCCGGCGAACCCGACTCGTCCGGGGTCGCCGCGCTCCAACGACGCTGCCCGCCGCTCGCTCGGGCCCGGCGACACATCGAGGCGCTCGAGGGTGGCGCGTTGCCGCAAGCGTCGAGCGCGTTCGTGAATGGCAACCGAGGCCTGCCGCTGGTGCGGGCACGGGTATACGTACTGGCCAATGCGGGACTCGCCACGAAGACGTTCAAGGTCCTCGCCGGCGCGGCCTACGCGCGTTGCGTCGCGCTCGTGTTCACGGGCACGGCGGCACGCCCGAACGCGTCGGTTACTTACGGCACGCCGAGCGTGTCGACGATCGCCGTACCTCTTCAGAATGGCGCGACCGGGTACCGGTTGAGCGTGCCGACAACGAGCAATGGCGCATCGTTCACGACTCATCTCGATCTCGTGACGCTGCGTCGCGGTCGCGTTGTGCACCTCGTGCTCTTCGAGGATGCCGAGTTGTTGCCGTTGCCGGCTCCGACGCGCGACGCCATCTTGCGCGCGGTCCTGCAACGCGATCGTCAGGCCGGCGTCAACTGACGAAGCACGGTCTCGATCTCGTCGGATGCAAACGCACCGTCGAGGCGCGACACGATCTTGCCGGTGGGATCGACGGCGAACAACCACGGTTCGCTCGACAGGTTCCACGCCGTGACGGTCGGCGACACGTTCGTGCCGGTCATGTCTCGATAGATCTCGACGTGCACGAAGTCGATGCGGTCTTGCAAGCGCGTCACGATGGGCAGCAACGTGTCGAGCACTGGCCCGCAATACGCCGACTGGCACAGCGCGGGCGTGGCGAACATCACCGCGACCGGACGGCCCTTGCCGATCACCTCGTCGAGCGACCGGCTGTGCAGCGGGCACATCGGCTTGCGCGTGCAGAGCGGCTTCACCCCGAGCGGTTTCGTGGTGGTGGGCGATGCCGCGGCCGGCGCGATCGAACCAACCGCCGGCCCGTGCGGTTTCGGCTGCACCTGGAACGGCAACTCGATCGTTTGGCCGGCAGTCTTGATCGTTGCCGAGTACACGCCGGCTTTCGCGAGGACCGGCTGGACCACATAGACGCCGCGGTCGGTCGGGAGGCCGTCGCGGTGCAACGGCGCCGCGGCGTACGGGCCGAGAACTCCGCCGGGCGGTTTGATCGCCACCGTGGCGGGCGCGCGGGAGGCAAAGCGCCGGTTCTGCGTCAACGCAATGAACGCGAGCCGCTGCGGCTCGGGTGACGCGTACAGGTCGCTCGACATCACTGCGGTGGCCAAGCCACTCGCGCTCGTCGTCGACGGTGTGGTGCTCGAAGCATGTTTGCTCCCACCGCACGCAGCGAGCAGCGCGGTGCCGCCCGTGAGCGCGAGGAACGCGCGCCGAGAGAAGGGTTCGGTAGCCACGCTCCTATTGTGCCGACCGGAGGTTCTGATGTCGGATCGGGTGGCGTTCACGTGCAACGACACACCCGTCGAGGTGGAGGTTGCGCCGGGCGAATCGCTCTTGTCGGTTTTGCGCGAGCGCCTCGGCCTCGACTCGGTGAAGGACGGTTGCGCGCCACAAGGGCAATGCGGTTGTTGCACGGTGCTCGTCGATGGTGAAGCGCGGGTGGCGTGCGTGACGCCGGCCGAACGCGTGAGCGGGCGCTCGGTGACAACGGTCGAAGGTGTGGCCGAACCGACGCGTACCGCGCTCGCTGACGCGTTCGTCGCGACGGGCGGCTCGCAATGTGGCTTCTGCACGCCGGGCATCGCGATGCGGGCTGCGTCGTTGCTCGCGCGCGGCCGCACGTCGCGCGTCGACCTGGATCGCGCGCTCGCTGCGCACCTCTGCCGGTGCACCGGCTGGCGCACCGTCTATGACGCAATCGATCGCGCGGCCGCTCCCGGCGACGTCGACACGGTCGGCGAGCGCGATCTTGATGCGGCCGCCTCGCGCGCCGCGCTCGAAGGTGGCGTCGGCCAAGCAGTCGGTCCCGACGTCGTGCTCGGGCACCGGCCCTTCGCCGACGACGTTGCTCCACGCGACGCCCTCGTCGCGGTGCCCCGACCGCCGGGCTCTGACGCGCCGGCCGTTGCGGCCGCCGGCCACTGGTGGGTTCTCGGCGAAACGCTCTTCGATGCTCGAGCCGCCGCGGGCAAGGTGCAAGGCCGCCGTACGAGTGTCGCCGACGCGCCGCCGCTTACGCCGCCACCGTTGCCTGGCGATGGTGTTCGCCTCGCGACGTCGTGGGTCGAGCCCGCGTACCTCGAACCCGACGCGTCGTGGTGCGAGCCGGAAGGTGAACCGTTCACACCGCTTGCAAACGGCGGTGCATTCGGCGGCAAGACCACATCGATCGCACCGCTCGCAGCGCGCGAACTCGCCGCCGCTACCGGTCGGCCCGTACGAGTGGTCTTCGCGCGCGAAGACGTTGTACGCCTCGGCGCGAAACGACCGCCGATTGCGGCATCGGCGGCAGTGTTTCTCAATGAGCGCGTCGTCAAGATAAAAGGGATGCGCGCCGGCACATTCGGGCCGGTCGTGTTGCCGTACGCGCTCGATGTGCAGCGCTCGTGGCGCGAGGTCGCGTTAGCCGGACCGCCCGTGGGCGAGCTACGCGCGCCATGGGCGGAGGAGCATGTGCTCGTGGAGGGCGCGCTCGATGCGGTTGGTGCCGATCGGTCACAGCTTGTTCACGACGCGCGGAGCGCGAGTGTGTTGCTCGACTCGTGTGCGCGAGAACCGGGCGGTGCACTCGCCGGCGCGCGCGTCGAGCTCGACGTGCGCGGCGCGCTCGCCAGTGTTTCCGTACGGGTGGCGGCCGGCGATCCGCTCGACGATGTGGTGTTGCGCTCGTACGCGATCGGTGCCGCGCACATGGCGCTCGGCTGGGTGTTGAGCGAGAGCATCGCCGTCGACCCGCAGAGTGGAGAGGTGCACGATCTCACGATCCGTTCGTTCGGCATCGTGCGCCCCCGCCACATGCCGGCCGTCGACGTCTCGATCGTCGACGACGCCGGCCCCCCGTTGCCGCGGGCGTCGGACGCGGTATTTGCCGCGGTGGCGGGCGCGACGTGGAACGCTGTCGCACGCGCCGAGGGCGCTCGTCCCGAATCGTTCCCGGCCCGGCTCAGCCGGGCTGCCACCGCCATCCGTCGATAGGAGCAATGCATGCCCGTCACGCCCGTCTCGACTCCGAGCGCGCCCCCCGTTGCCGGCCCGTACTCGCCCGCAGTGCGCGCCGGCGATTGGCTCGTGCTCGCCGGTCAGGTCGGCCTCGACCCAGCCACCGGCCGCATCGTCGACGGCGGTGTCGACGCGCAGGCCCGCCAGGTACTCGTGAACATCACGGCGATCCTGGCCGATTGCGGCGCGGCGCTCTCCAACGTCGCGAAGACGACCATCTTCGTCACCGACATGGGTGACTTTGCCACCGTGAACGCGGTCTACGCGGACGTGTTCGGCGATCACCGTCCCGCGCGTTCCACCGTCGAGGTCGGCGCGTTGCCGGGCGGCGCCGTCGTCGAGATCGAAACCTGGGCGTACCTCGCCTAGCACTCGTTTTGATCTCAGAAGGACACCGAAAGCGGCACGTTTCTGAGATCAAAACCGGTCGGGTTAGCCGCGGACGGTAACGTCGGGATCGTGATCGGCGCGGTCTTGGTGCTCTTCGGGCTCTTCGTCATCGGCCCGATCCTGCTGTTCGCTCTCGGCGCGGTGTGGAGCGCGGCCCTCGGCTGGATGCTCTCCGACGATGCTGATCGCCGCGCCGCGGAACCCGCCGCCACCGGCGGGTAGCGAGCTCAGTTTCCGGAGCTGCTGCTCAACACGTCGGGCCAGCGCGTCTGACCGAAGCGGTAGCCGACGGATCTCACCGTCTGGATGTAGCTCGCGTGCTCTTCGCCGAGCTTCGCTCGCAGCCGTCGTACGTGGACGTCGACCGTGCGCGCGCCGCCGTAGTACTCGTAACCCCAGACTCTCGACAGCAGTTGCTCGCGCGTGAACACCTTGCCGGGATGGGTCACGAAGAATTTGAGAAGCTCGTACTCCATGTAGGTGAGGTCGAGCGGGCGACCCATGCACACCGCTTGGTAGGTCGCGAAGTTGAGGACGAGGTCGGCGTACGACGCAGTCTCGGGGCTTTCGCCGCGACCGGAGCGCCACAGCAGATGCCGCATCCGCGCTTCGAGTTCGCGCGGGTGGAACGGCGCGAGGCAGAAGTCGTCGAACAGGTCTTCACGGTGTTCGAGGTCGGCAAGCTGCGCGCCGCTGACCATCAACAACACGCCTTCGACGCGCGCGTCGCCTTTGCGCAACGCGCGACACACCGCGAACGCGCCTTCCGGGTCGTCGTCGGCGCATACCACTGCACCGCTCCAACCGTCGGGCGGCTCGTGCTGCATCGCGACCGCAGCGTTGGCGACCGCTTTCCAGGGATGGCCCGCGAGGTCGAGCGTCTGCGCGAGCAGCGCAGGCGGAGGGTCCGGGTACACCAGTAACAAGTCGCCTATCTCCCGCATCAGACGATCACAGCGTCCCGAGGTACCGCTCGATCTCGAACGGTGTGACGTACGCCTTGTAATCGGCCCATTCCTGGCGTTTGTTCAAGATGAAGTACTCGTACACATGCTCGCCGAGGGCTTCCGCAACGAGCTCCGAGCCTTCCATGGCTTCGATCGCTTCGTGCAACGACGTCGGCAACGACTGAAGACCTTCGGCCAGCCGTTCCTCGGGTGTCATCTCGTAGATGTTGTTCGTCGCCTCGGGCGGGAGGTCGTAACCCTCTTCGATGCCCTTCATGCCCGCCGCGAGGATCACCGAGTACGCGAGGTACGGGTTGCACGCAGGGTCGGGGGAGCGAAACTCGATACGGGTCGAATCGATCTTGGCGCGCTTCGGGAGCGGCACCCGCACGAGCGCGGACCGGTTGTTGCGCGCCCAGCAAATGTACGCGGGTGCTTCGTAGCCGGGGATCAATCTCTTGTAGCTGTTGACCCACTGGTTCGTGATCGCGGTGATCTCGGGCGCGTGACGGAGAAGGCCGGCGATGAAGTGCTTCGCGACTTTCGAAAGGCCGTGCTCGTCGCCCGGGTCGTGGAACGCGTTGACGTCGCCTTCGAAGAGCGACAGGTGCGAGTGCATACCCGACCCGAACGCGCCCGACATCGGCTTCGGCATGAACGTGGCGTACACGCCGTGGTCGTGCGCGACCTCTTTTGCGACGAGGCGGAACGTCATGATGTTGTCGGCCATCGTCAGCGCGTCGGTGTAGCGCAGGTCGATCTCGTGCTGGCTCGGCCCGTTCTCGTGGAACGAGTACTCCACCGGGATGCCCATCGCTTCGAGCCGCAGCACGGTTTGCTTGCGCAGCTCCGACCCGAGGTCGTGCGCGGTGAGATCGAAGTAGCCGGCGTGGTCCATGGGTTCCACGCGGTCGCCGGCCTTGAAATAGAAGAACTCCATCTCGGGACCGACAAAGAACGTGAAGCCACGTTCACGCGCGCGATCAAGATTGCGTTTGAGCACCCACCGAGGGTCGCCGTCGAACGGCTCACCCGCGAACGTTTGGATGTCGCAAAACATGCGTGCGACCGGCGTGTCGTCTTCGGTGTTCGGGAGCAGCTCGAACGTGTTCGGGTCGGGCTTCGCCAGCATGTCGGATTCCTGGATGCGGCTGTAACCCTGGATCGTGGACCCGTCGAACGTCATACCTTCTTCGAGCGCGACTTCGAGCTCGGCCGGCGTGATCTCGACCGACTTCAAGAAGCCGAGCACGTCGGTGAACCAGAGGCGCACGAAGCGCACGCCACGTTCCTCCACCGTGCGCAAGACGTATTCGAGTTGGCGCTCCACACGGCCAGTGTACGGACCGTC
>JAODBJ010000248.1 GCA_025463905.1 Actinomycetes bacterium | reverse complement strand
TCAGCACGACCGACAGCCCGATCGTGTCCCGCCCGGTGAGGCAACCCTGGCCCGGCCGCGGGGTGCGGTGAAAGTGGTACCCGGTGATGCCTTCGGGAGTTTGCGGCGGCGAGAAGGCCGCGTCGACCTCGTACACGCCGAGGTGGTCGAACTCGGGCAGCACTCGTGGGAGGTCGTCGCGATCGCGATGCACGTTGCGCCACCATGTCGCTCGCGTCACGCCCGCGCCGGCGACGACTGCGGCCACGCGGTCGCGCGCGTAGTCGTCGAGCGGCGCATCGGTCATCTCGAGGTACAAGCCGTGTGTGTCGCGGTCCTCCACGAGGCGGGAGTCTATGACGGACGTGTCAGGTAGACGTGCGCCGCCTCGTCGCGTCAGGCGCGCATCGGACGGAACAGCATCTGGCTCACACCCGACGCGAGGAGCTCGCCCGTGCGCGCCCACACGTCGACGTGACCGCCGAGGAGTCCTGCGTGCGCGCTGCGTGCGCTCGCCTGCGCGAGCAGCCACGGCTCTTCGGCGCGGAAGCGATGGAACTCCACCGCGATATCGATGCTCGGTGCGATATACCCGTGGTCGTTCACGTAGTAGCGGTTCGCCGCGGGCCACGGCAAGGTGTCGACGAGGATCAGCGAACGGCACGCGTCGGCCCATTGGTCGGCAAACGTGTCGACGGGCAGATATCGAAACCAACTCGCGAAGTTCGGCGCTTGCCGGTCGCGCGCTTCCCAATTGTCGATCCAGGTGAGCGGGCGTTCGTCGAAGTTCCGCCAGAACCGGTGGTACATGTTTTCGGCGACGTCGCGGAGCCGTTCTTGTACGGAGAGCAGGTCGGTGGGTTCGGGCGCCGGCGGCATCTCGGTGGCGTCGTGTTCGAGCCCGTCGACGTCGCCGACCGCCCACACCAGCGCTTCGAAGATCGGCTGATCACGTTGACACATCGACACTCGGATCGACTCGACGCGCTTCGTTGCGCGCAACGTGGTGGTGGTCAGCTCCACCGGATCGTCGAACGAAGCGACGCCGAGGTAGTGGCCCACGATGCTCGCGGGCCGGTCGAAGCGGGAGTGCGCCCCGGCCGCGCGCAACGCGACGGACGCGACGTACCCGCCGTTCGGCCCCCAGATCTCCCAGTCGCGCGACAAGAGCCGTTCGTACGCACCGTCGCGACCGAACACTTCGGTATCCGCAGCAAGATCGCCCACGCGGGTGACCCTACGCGCGCCGGTCGACGCGACGCCGGTGATTATCCGTCGAGGTGCAGCAAGCCAGTGGGATTCGCACACGCCATCGTGCGGATCTCGGCCTCGGTCATTCCTTCGGCAAACAACGCGTCGGCGTAGGTCTGCAGACCCGCCGCGGGATGAGGATTCATCTTTTGCCCGTAGTCGGTGCCGAGCGTCACGCGGTCGGGGCCGACGGCGCGGATGCAGGCAAGCATGTCGGCGACACTCTTGGTGGCGAGTGCGCCGATGCATGTCATCGCGCACAGCTCGATCCACGCTCCGAGTTCCGCGAGCTCTTTGCACTGCGCGATGGACAGGTGCGGTCCGGCAAGGTCCTCGGTTGCGTGCGTCACGAGTACCGTCCCTCGCGTCGCGAAGTCGCGTACAACGGCGTAATGCTCGGCCGCACTCACATGGCCGGTTGCGAGCACCGCGTCGTGCTCGGCGACGAGCGCGAGCACTTCGTGGGTCTCGGGGAGGAGTGCATCGTCTGCATCGGTCACCGACAAACCGGGGCCGGGGATCCCGAGTTGCGCGGCGACACCGTTCTCGAAGTCTTGCCGGCTGCTCAACGTCGGCAGCCACACGATCTTGGCGCCGAGTCGCAGGGCGACCTCCACGGCGGCCGCGTTCATACCGCCAATCTCGCGGTCGCAGCAGATGCCGCCGAAGACGTCGATGCCGGGAACCGTTTGGCGAACGGCCCACGCCAACGATGCAGTGGGGAAGTCGTGCGACTTGAGAACCACCGCGCGATGCCCCGCGGCCGCGGCCTCGCGCGCCGCTTCGAACGCGTCGACCGAACGTTCGCGATGGGCATCGGGCCCAAAGTGGCAGTGCAGGTCGGCTGCACCCGCAAGGTCGACGCTCACAGCGCGGCAGAATAACTGCGAATGACGCGACACGATCGGGATGCGGGTGGAGCGCGCGACGTTCTCGATGCGAAGGCAACGGTTCGCGAACGCGTTTGGGACTTGATGGCGGTGCCGGGGGTCCGCCGGTTCCCGTCTCCCGACGGGCGGATCCCGAACTTCGTCGGTGCGGAGGCAGCCGCGCAACGGCTGGCGGCTACCAGGGTGTGGGCGGGCGCGCGAACGATCAAGTCGAACCCCGACTCGCCGCAGCTGCCGGTCCGCGTACGCGCTCTCGCCGACGGCAAGTTGCTGTACATGGCGGTGCCGCGCCTTGCCGACCCGGAACCGTTCTTCGCGCTCGATCCCGCTCGCCTGGCCGACCCGCCCCGCAAAGCGGCGTCGATCAAGGGCGCGTCGCGGTCGGCTCAGCGAGTGACGCTCGAACAGATGGAGCCGGTCGATCTCGTCGTCACCGGCTGTGTCGCGGTAGGTGAAGACGGTGCGCGTCTCGGGAAGGGCGGTGGGTTCAGCGACCTCGAGTTCGCGCTCGCGGTCGCGGCCGGGTTGGTCGACACCCGCACGCGCGTCGTCACGACGGTGCACGACGTACAACTACTGCCGGCGGGAACGATCCCGATCGTCGCGCACGACGTACACCTCGACCTGATCGTCACGCCTTCGCGCGTGATCGAATGCCCGCGACCGCGGGGCCATCGGCTTCCTCGACTGCGGTGGTCGGAACTCACCGACGCGAAGATCGCCGCGATCCCGCTCCTCGCCGCGCTTCGCGCTCACGGGTAACGCACGGCGCGCACGAGGCAGTCGATTGCGTCGGCGGTGGTGCCGTCGTCGCGCATCACCGGCCGGAGCACCTCACCCGCGTGCACGATCGTGAACCCGGCGAGCAGGGAAGCAATGTCGGCGGCGCGATACAAGACGCTCGCCTCGCTCGGGCCGCCGACACCTTCCGCGAGGTTGCGCAGATCGTGGGCGATGAAGAGGAACGTGCCGCCGGGTGCGACGGCTCCGATCGCGTGTTGCAGGGCGCGCTCGCGATCGCTGCCCGCGAGCTGCAGGTAGCTCCACAGCAGGAGGTCGAAACCGGCGTCGGGCTTGAAGGCGGTGACGTCATCGACCCGCCATTCGACCTGCACGCCTTCGTGCGCAGCGAGCCGGCGGCCCTTGTCGATCGCAGCGCCGGCAAAGTCGACCGCGGTCACGGTCCAGCCGCGTGAGGCGAGCCAGATCGCGTTGCGACCTTCGCCACACGCGAGATCGAGCGCCCGACCCGGCGCGAGGTCGGCGAGTTCGGCGGCAACGAACCGGTTCGGGTCCGCGCCCCAAACGAGATCGCTGCTCGCATACCGCGCGTTCCACGCCTCGGCATCCACCGAGGTCTCAATCTAGAGCGGGGGGCATAGTATGACGTTGATGTCAGGTACGGCTGAGCGAAACGCCCCTGCGCCGGGGCAGGCACCGCTCGTCGCGCCCAACGCGGCGGCATTGTTGCGCCGGAACGCTGCAGAGCACCGCGACCGCGCGGCGATTCACTTCGGCGACCGCACGTGGACGCATGGCGAGTACTACGCCGAGTCCTGCCGGTTCGCGAACTTGTTCCGCGAACGCCTTCCGGCCGACGGGCCGCGGCACGTGGCCGTGTTGCTCGACAACACGCCCGACTATCTCTTCGCGTTCGGTGGGGCGGCGCTCATCGGCGCTGCGATCGTGGGTCTCAACCACACCCGCCGCGACGAACATCTCTTGCGCGACGTGCAACACACGCATTGCGGCCTCGTGCTCACCGAACCGCGCCATGAAGTGTTGCTCGCGCCCATCGCGGAACGCCTCCCGCCGATCCTCACGTCGACTCGTTTCGTCGATGACGCCGACCCCATGCCGAGTCTCGGCGCGTCGTTCACCAACGCGCTCGACCCGCATCTGCCCGACGACCCCGATGTCGACCCCGATGTCGACAGCGTCTGGGCGTTGATCTTCACGTCGGGAACGAGCGACGCACCCAAAGCGGTGATCTGTTCGCAGCGCCGGCTCCTCGTGACCGGCAACCGCATGCGCATGCTCATGGACCTCGGCCCCGACGACGTCGGGTACGTGTGCATGCCGCTGTTCCATTCGAACGCGGTGCAAGTGGGATGGGCGCCGTCGTTGGTGACGCCCTGCGCGGTCGGGCTGGGCCGGCGTTTCAGCGCGTCGGGTTGGCTCCCCGACATCCGGCGCTACGGAGCTACCTACTTCAACTACACCGGCAAGCCGCTCGCGTATCTCTTGGCCCAGCCGGCGCAGTCCGACGACGATCACAACCAGTTACGGGTCGCGTTCGGCAACGAAGGATCGCCCGAAGTCGTGAGTGCGTTCGCGTCACGTTTCGGTGTGGACGTGATCGACGCCTACGGCGCCACTGAAGGCGGCGTGGCGGTGAACCGCGACGCCGAGGCGCGCACGGGTGCACTTGGTCACGCTCCGGATCACGTGCAGATCGTCGACGACGACGGCAAGGAGAAGCCGCGCGCAGCGTTCGACGCCGACGGTCGCCTGCGCAACGCCGAAGACTGTGTGGGCGAGATCGTCAACACCGCGGGCGTTGGCCCGTTCGAGGGCTACTACAACAACGACGACGCGAACGCGAAGACCACGCGTTTCGGCTGGTACTGGTCCGGTGACCTCGGATACAAGGACACCGACGGGTATGTCTACTTCGCGGGCCGCACCGCCGACTGGATTCGCGTCGACGGCGAGAACTTCCCGGCCGCGCCGATCGAAGAGGCACTGCGGCACGCGCCCGGAGTGGTGCTGGCTGCCGTCTACGGCGTTCCTGACGACCAGGCCGGCGACCAGGTGATGGCCGGACTCGTGATTGCGGACCACGCTCGGTTCGAACCGCACGCGTTCGCGAAGTGGCTCGACGAACAGGACGCGATCGGCCCGAAGTGGCGGCCGCGTTATGTGCGCGTGCTGCGCGACCCGCCGACGACGGGTACCAACAAGATCGTGAAGCGCGCGCTCGCGCAACAGAAGTTCCGTCACGACCTGGTGAACGGCGACGAGCTTTACGTACGTGACCGCGGCGAGGCGGAGTACAAGCCGTTCACGGGCGACGACGAGCGCGCGCTGTACGACTCGTTCGTGGCGTACCAACGCGACCGCTTCTGGGACCTCTGAGACGCGCGCGATGGATCTGTCGTTCACCGCTGACGAAGAAGCGTTCGCCGAAGAAGTGCGCGCATGGCTCGTCGCGAACCTCGACCTGCCGCCGCGGTTCACGTCGCTCGCCGACGAGGTCGCCTGGGGTCGCGCCTGGCAGGAGAAACTCGCGGCCGGGCGCTGGGTGGGCATCCACTGGCCGGTCGAGTACGGCGGACGCGGTGCGTCACCGGTGGAGGTTGCGATCTTCAACATGGAGTACGCGCGTTCGCGCGCCCTGCAACCCGTGAATCGCGTGGGGATCAATCTTGCCGGGCCGACGCTCCTCGCACACGGCACGCCCGAGCAGCGGCAGCGCTTCCTCCCGAAGATCCTCACTGCCGAGGAACTGTGGTGCCAATTGTTCAGTGAGCCCGACGCGGGTTCCGATCTTGCGTCGTTGCAGACGCGAGCCGAGCGCGTCGAAGGCGGATGGCGATTGTCGGGCCAGAAGGTGTGGACGAGCTACGCGCAGTTCGCGCGGTGGGGAATATGCCTCGCCCGCACCGATCCCGACGCCCCGCGCCACCAGGGCATCTCGTACCTCGTTGTCGACATGCAGGCCGACGGGATCGAGGTGCGACCGCTCGTACAGATCACTGCCGAGGCCGAGTTCAACGAGGTCTTCCTCGACGAGGTCTTCGTACCCGACGACCATCTCGTGGGCGATGTGCACCGGGGTTGGGGAGTGGCGAACACCACCCTCGCGCACGAGCGCGGCACATCGTTCCCGTTCAAGGAACAAGTGGTGCACGAGGTGTATCTCGACGAGTTGTACGCGCTCGCCGGGCGGGAGGGCGTGCTCGACGACGTAGAGATTTCCGACGACCTCGCGCAGGCGTTCGTAGAGCTACGGGTGTTGCGGCTACACAACTGGCGCACGCTCTCGCGTTTGGGACGTGGCATCGCGCCCGGCCCCGAATCGAGCATCGTGAAAATGGCGTGGACCACGATGACCCAGCACCTCTCGGAGGTCGCCCTCGATGTCGTCGGCGACGCCGCGCCCCTCTGGAAGGGGGCGCACGAGAACCCGGGCGACGGCGTCTGGCAGCGCCAATGGCTGTGGTCGAAGGCGGCGTCGATTGCGGGCGGTACCTCGGAGGTGCAGCGCACCATCATTGGCGACCGGATGCTGGGTTTGCCGCGCTAGGTTTTCGCGTCGAGATGGCTGCGGTATCCGTACAAGCACTTGACCACATCGTGTTGCGCTGCGCCGACGTCGAGGCGTCGCTCGCGTGGTACTGCGGCCCGCTGGGTCTGAAGGCGGAACGCGCGGACGACTGGCGAGTGGGGAAGGTCTTCTTCCCGTCGGTGCGAATCGACGCGCGCACGATCATCGACCTGCTCCCGAATCCCGCGCCACCGACCGATCAGAACGTCGACCACTTTTGCGTGGTGATCGAACCGGTGGATCTGGAAGCGTTGAAGGCGTCCGGAGTATTCGAGGTGGTGAGCGGCCCGGGGCAACGGTGGGGTGCGCGCGGCGACGGCACGAGCTTGTACGTGCTCGACCCCGACCGCAACGTCGTGGAACTCCGCCACTACGGCGCTGCCTGACCGTGCCGGTCGGCCACGTACACATCTGATGAAGTCCGACGATCTCCCGAAGATCGTGTTCGCCGTCGTGGCGGCGTGCGTGGTCGTCGGCCTCATCGTCGCGTTCGCGCTCTCGTCGGGCGGCTCGAAGGACGATGCCGCGTCAGGACCGACGACGCCGTTCGACGTCGTGACGTCTTTCGCAATCCGGTGCACGCCATGCCACGGGCCGGGTGGCGGCGGCGGTGGGATCGGGCCGCAACTCAATCACGGCGCAGTCGTGCGCGCCTTTCCGAACATCCAGGACGAGATCAAGATCGTGACCGACGGCAAGGGCGAGATGCCGGCCTTCTCGAAGCGCGACATGACCAAAGATCAGATCCGCGCCATCGTGAAGTACACGCGCACGGCACTGCGGTAGTCACCCGGCCTGCACGAGGCGCGCGTACTCGTCGATGGCGGCCGCAGTGCCTCGCCGGTCGCCGGTGGCGAGCAGGTCGAGGAGTAAGCCGCGTATCAGGGCCAGGTCGAGCCGCGCCCGCGCCTTCGCTACGCCGGCCGGAGCGCCGCTCGCCTCCTGCAACTTGGTGAGCATCGGAAGCCACGTGGTGACGGCGGCGGCGGACAGTCGGACGAACGGTTCCTCGCCCTGTAGTCCACGCGCGTAACACTCGAAGAAGAGCCGCTCGCGGCCGGCCTGCGCACGCGCGGCGAAATGGCGCCAGGTTTCGCGATAGGCCGACCGCACCTGCTCGCCGCCGCGCTCCAGCGGGCCGAGTGCGAGTGCGCGCTGCCGCTCGCCTTCCTCCACCGCCTCCACCACCGCGACCAGCAGGCCCTCGCGCGATCCGAAGTGGTGGATCAGCATCCGGTGGCTCGTGCCGGCCGCGTCGGCGATGTCGCGTAGCGACCGGTCACCGAGACCGCGCTCGTCGAGTTCGGTCACCACTGCTTCGAGGAGGCGCGTTCTGGCTTCGCTCATGTACCGTATGGTACATGTACCAACTGGTACACCACCGGGATGAGCGACTTCGACAAAGGGACGGGCTCCGATGAGCGCGAAGAAACACCACATCGAGGCGCACGCAACGTCGACCGCGGTTCCCGCGGCGGTGTGGGCGTTGCTCTCCGACGTGACGACATGGTCGGCGTGGGCGCCGTTCGACGCGTCCGAACTCGTCGAACCGGGCGCACCCGATCCGAACGGCGTCGGTGCGCAGCGCAGATTTCGGCGAGGCCGGCGCACGACGGTCGAACGGGTCGTGGCGTTCGATCCGCCGGGCCATTTCGCGTACGCGTTGGTCTCGGGGCTTCGCGGCGTGCGTGATTACCGCGCCGACGTGACGCTGACGCCCAGCGCAACGGGTGGCACCGACATCGTGTGGCGATCCTCGTTCGCGTCGAGCGCGCCTGGCGCCGGCTGGATGACGAAGAAGGTGCTCGAGGTCTTCATCGGGCGCGTCGCGACCGCCTTGGCCATCCGCGCGACCGCGGACACGCGCGTGGCGTAGTTGCGAAGTACGGTCGGGCAATGGCCACCGCGTCACTGCCTGAGATGCGCACCGTCGTCGAAACTGCCGCGCTCGTCCGCGACCGGCAGGTCTCTGCAGTCGAAGTGCTCGAAGCCACGCTGGCCGCCATCGACGCCCGCAACGCCCCAATGAATGCGTTCGTACACCTCGACGCTGACGGCGCGCGTCGCGCGGCGCGCGACCTCGATTCGAGGATCGCGGCGGGAGAAACAGTCGGCTCCCTCGCCGGTGTTCCCTTCGGGGTGAAAGACCTCGACGATTGCGCGGACATGCCCACAACGCGCGGTTCACGTTGGTATCAGGGCCAACCGCCCGTCACGCATGACGCATTGCACGTCGCGCGCTTACGCGCAGCCGGTGCGATCCCGGTTGGCAAGACGGCCACACCCGAGTTCGGTTCGTGGGCGTATACCGCGAGCCCGGCGCTTGGCGTCACCCGCAACCCTTGGGATCCCACGCGTACACCAGGCGGTTCCAGCGGCGGTTCGTCGTCGGCGGTGTCGGCGGGCATGGTGCCGTTCGCTACCGCGAGCGACGGTGGTGGTTCCACCCGCACGCCCGCGGGGTTCACGGGCCTGGTCGGGCTCAAGGCTTCGTTCGGTCGCATCCCGGACGCGATCGCGGACCGCTACGCGCAGACCGCGGTGGTCGGCGGACTCACCACGACCGTGCGTGACGCGGCACGGCTGCTCGACGTGATGGCCGGCCCGCACAATCGTGATCGCATCTCGTTGCCCGCACCGGATGTGGTGTACGAAGACGCGATCGACGTTCTCGATGTGCGCGGCCTGCGCGTGATGTGGTCGACCGATCTTGGCGACGCGCCGGTGGTCGATCCCGAGGTCGTCTCGCTCACGCGCGACGCCGCCGGCGCGTTGGTGGATGCCGCGGGACTGCAATGGGTCGAGCGTTCCGTGTCGTTTCCCGGCCACATCGACGTCTGGTCGAAACTCGGTGCACTCGAGCGCTGGATCAACCGGGCCGACGGCTTGTGGCCCGCACGCGCCGACGACCTCGACCCCGGTGTTCGCCGCGGCTTCGAGGCGAGTGAGCACCTTCCGGTGCGGAAGGTGGCACGCGTGCTCACCCGGCGGGCCGAAATCGAGGAAGGCGTCGCCGCCTTGTTCGACACCGTCGACGTGATCTGCACGCCGACCGCCGCCGTCCCGGCGTTCGAGGCCGAAGGGCCGATGCCCACCACGCTGCTCGGCCGGCGCGTGCACGCCGCCGCCGCAGTGCCGTTCGCAATGCTGGCCAACCTCTACGGCAGCCCGGCGATCTCGGTGCCGGCCGGTGTCACCGCCGCGGGACTCCCGGTGGGATTGCACATCATGGGCCCGCGCCATCGTGACGACGTAGTGCTCCGGCTGGCGCGTGTGTTCGAGCAGGCGCGGCCGTGGCCGCGCCTGGCTCCGCTCGCTCGAACGTGATTTAGGCTCGCCGCGTGGCCGTAGAGCGGATCGAACCGCAGCCGAGCGCCGACGAGCGCACCACTCTGGTCGAGTTTCTCGACTGGTACCGAGCGACCATCGAAACCAAGCTCGAGGGGCTCGACGACGAGCAGGCGCGCATCCCCATCCCGCCGAGTGACATGACGTTGATCGGCATCGTCCGCCACCTCGCCGAAGTGGAACGCAGCTGGTTCCGCGCGAGGTTCCGTGGCGAGGACGTGTCACCCCTCTACTACTCCGACGCCGATCCCGACGGCGACTTCCACGCGGGACCGAGCGACACGGCTGCCGGCGCGCTCGCCGCGTACCGCGCTGAATGTGACCACGCCCGAGCGATCACGAACGCACAATCTCTCGACGACTTGTCGGCCGTGAAGCTCGCGCACCACGGTAACCAACAGGTGAGCCTGCGTTGGATCCTCGTACACATGATCGAGGAGACCGCGCGCCACGCGGGTCATGCCGACCTCCTCCGAGAAACGATCGACGGCGTGACGGGCGATTGACGCGCGCGGCGCGGTCAATGAAATACTGAGCGTCAACTGGCGGCTGAGCCAGTGGCGTTTCGGGCCCATTGGGGGACACAGATGAAGTCGGCGACACGTTCTCGCGCGCTTGTCGCGCTGGTTGTGCTCATGGGAACGATGGTTGCGACGGCTTCGCACGTTGCGGCGATCTCGCCACCGACGTTGTCGGTAGGTGATGTATCGGTGCTCGAAGGCAACACGGGCACGCGAACCGCGGTGTTCACCGTGACCCTGTCCGCACCCTCGACCCAGACCGTGAGCGCCACCTACGCAACCGTCGCCGGGACCGCGACCGCCGGTGCCGACTACACGTCGAAGCACGGCACCGTGAAGATCGTTGGCGGCAAGGTCACCAAGACGATCGCCATCACCGTGCTCCCAGATGCCGCAACCGAAGGCGACGAACAGTTCGCCGTGCATCTCTCCACGGTCACCAACGCCGTCGGCGGCGTGCTCGACGGAACCGCGACGATTGTCGACGACGATCCGGCTTCGACACCCCATGTCGCAGTCGGTGACGCAACGGTCGACGAGGGCAATGCGCAGAACCGCAAGGCGTCGTTGGTCATCGCGCTCGATGCCCCGGCGACGTCAGCCGTGACGATGCAATACCACGTCACTGGCGGTACGGCGGCGTCGGGGTCGGACTACGCCCCGGTCGGAACCAAGAAAGTGACGATCAAGGCCGGTCAGCGGCAGAAGACGATCACGGTCACGGTGATCCCCGACACGACCGCCGAGGTAGACGAGACCATCGACATCTCGCTCACGAACGTGGTGGGAGCAGCAGTTTTCGACGGCACCGGCACGCTCACGCTGCGCAACGACGACGGTCCCGTCGACTTCGACGGCGACGGCTACACCACCACCGACTGCGCGCC
>JAODBJ010000351.1 GCA_025463905.1 Actinomycetes bacterium | reverse complement strand
CCGCCGCGACCGCGACGATGGTCGCGGCGAACCAGAACCGGTCAGACGAGATGTTGATCGACCCGAACGTCCAGACGCGCCGCGGGAAGATTGACTGCACGACCACCGGTGCGGTGCCGAGGCGCTGGAGAATGATCCCGCTCAGGACAACCATCACGCCGACTGACGCCACCGCCTTGGCAACCGGGCGGGCAGTGCGGAGCGGCCGGAACGTTGTGACGTAGAGGGCAAGGCCGAGCAGGGCGGCGACTGCGAGCGAGATCGCTACCGCAGGCAGGAACGCGACATTGCCTGGCAGGTCGACCGACCTCGGCAAGCCGGGGATCAGGAGCAGCAACTTCCCGTTGCGGAGGAACGCGTAGAGGTACGCCGTGAAGAGCGCGATCGCACCTGTCGCGAAGTTGATGACGCCCGAACTGCGATACGTGACCACCAACGCGAGGGCAAGAGAGGCGAACACGGCCCCGTTCGCGAGGCCGAGTAACAGGAAGACGACGTGCTGGGCCACTGCGATTCCCCCGTCGCGCTCAGATAACTCCGCCCGGGGCGGGATAATAAGCTTCTACCTGAAAGCAAGGCAACCTTTTCCAGACCGTGCCTGAGCGAACTCGGAACCGCGCTCCTTGGCCGTTGCAGCGCCTGTAGTGACGAGTAGAGTGCCGTTCTCTTATCGGAAGAGTCGAGGGCCACATGGATTCGGAGTTCGTGCGCTACGACGTGAACGACGGCGTCGCCGTCATCACGCTCGACCGGCCCCAAGCGGCGAACGCGCAGACGCCTCAGGTGTTGAAGGACCTCAACGCAGCGTGGGATGCGAGCGATACCGACAGGGATGTCCGAGTCGTGGTTTTCCGCTCGGAGGGCAAGCACTTCTCGGCCGGTCACGACATGACGGGTGGCGGAAGCGATCCGGCGCTCGGTCCGAAGCGCATCGACGGGCAGCTCACCGTCGACACCTACTACGACTGGGAAGAACGCGGATACCTCCACTACGCGCGTCGATGGCGCGATCTCGTGAAGCCGTCAGTCGCTGCGGTGCAGGGCAAGTGCATCGCGGCGGGCCTCATGCTCTGCTGGCCGTGCGATCTCATCATCGCTGCCGACAACGCGCAGTTCTCCGATCCGGTGGGGCTCATGGGCATGCCTGGCATCGAGTTCTTCGCACACCCGTGGGAGTTCGGTCCTCGGCGCGCGAAGCAGATCCTCTTCACCGCGTCTTCCATCACCGCGGAGGAAGCCCGCGAATGCGGGATGGTGAACGAGGTTGTGCCCCTCGACCACCTCGCCGCGCGAACGATGGAGATCGCCACCAAGATCGCGTCGATGGACCCATGGGGAGTGCGTTTGGCGAAGCGTGCGATCAATGGCGCGGTGGACGCGATGGGTTTCTCGAACTCGATCGCCGCGAATTTCGACATCCATCACCTCGGGCATGCGCGAGCGATCGCGCACACCGGCGGCGTGACGTCGGTCATGGCCGACCTCGCTGCGATGAAGGCCGGCAACAGGAAGGAGTAGGAGGCGGTCGCACTGTTTCGTTCAGTGCCTGAGATATCCTGAGAACGAGACTTTCCGATGCGAATCACGCAACGCGACGCGTCTCTTTGGCCATGCGGCGCGTGAAAGAGAGACGAAACGATGGCTCGAAAGGCGACGAAGCAGCCCGCCCCGCGAAAAGCGAAGGCGAAGCCGATCGTCGCGGCCGACGACCTGCCGGAGTGGAAGAAGCAGAGCGTCGAGCGGTCGCTCACGTCGGCACGGGCGCGTGCGCAGGAGCGAACGGATCGATTCGTCGCCACAACGATCGAATTGATGCAAGAAAAAGGGAGCACCGACTTCACGGTCCAAGACGTCGTCGATCGCGCCCGCATGTCGATACGCACCTTCTACAACTTCTTCGCCAGCAAGGACGATCTGCTGATCGCGGTCCACGAGACGATCCTCTCCAGTGAGGTCGTGACGCGCTTACGCACCCTCATCGAGGCGGAGAGCGACCCGATCCGACGGATCGAGGCCTACATAGACGGATTGTTCGAACTCGCGTCGCAAGGCGGCGCGGTATCGCGCGCGCTCACCACCTATTACAACCGGTTGACCGAGACTCGGCCTGCCGACCTCGATCGTGCGTTCAAGCCCCACATCGATCTGGTGATCGAGCTCATCGAGCAAGCCGCGGCTGCGGGTCGCTTGGACAGCGAACTCAGTACCGAGAAAGCCGGACACCTGCTGCACCACACGGTGTTGGCAGCGGTGCACGCGCGAATCCTCGGAGCGGAGAGCAATCGCGAAGTGTCGTCGACGGACCTTTGGCGATTCTGTGCCAACGGGATCGGCGTGCAGCCGGCGCGAACGCGTCGCTCGTAGTCGCACTCAACGTTCGAAGAACCGCGCGACGTCGACGCGGCTCACCTTCCCCATTGCGTTGCGCGGCAGCACTCCGACCAGCCACTGCTCGGGCACTTTGTACTTCGCGAGGTTGCGGCGACAGTGCTCGGCGAGTTCTTCGACGCTCGCGGTCGCGCCCGGCCTGAGCTCGACCGCCGCCGCGACTCGCTGTCCAAGACGCTCGTCGCTGATACCGATGACCGCCGCGCCGACGACGTCGCTCGAGTCGAGGAGGACTCTCTCGACCTCAGCCGGGTACACGTTCGCACCACCTCGAAGGATGAGGGCGTTGCGCCGATCGTGGACGAACAGGTTGCCGGCGGGGTCGAGTTCGCCGATGTCGCCGGTATAGAGCACCCCGTCGCGAAGGGTCTTCGCGCTCGCCTCGGGTTGGTGGTGGTACCGGACCATCGGCGAGTAGCAGTCCTTCCATGGGCCCTGTTCCTGCGCTCGCACAGTGATCTCACCGACGTGCCCAACCGGCAGCACCGCTCCTTCATCGTCGCGTACCTCAACGCACAGGTGCGGCAATGCAGTGCCGTTTCCACCGGGAACGTGCGGCTCGTCACGCGGCTCGATGGTCACGACCGTCGGCGCTTCGGTCAGTCCGTAGGTCGCGTGGACGCGAATACCGAACCGGCGCTCGAACGCGGCTCGGATGGGCGCCGGAACATAGGTCCCGCCCGACCAGACGTCGACCAAGCTGTCGAGGTCGCCGTCGCTGATGTCGCCCGCTTCGGCCGATTCGGTGAGACCGTGCAGGAGCGTCGGAACACCGAACCACGACGTGACGCGCTCGCGACGTACCCACGCGGCGATGCCGGGCGGGTCGAGGCGATCCATCACGACTTGCGTCGCCTGCGCTTGCGCGACGAGCAACGTTGCGGTCACCTGCATATTGAGAATGGTCAACGCGGCGCAGTCGCCCTTGCGTAGTTCTGGTCCGAAGCCGCGTGCGGCGATCAACATCGCGCCCGGCAGCAAGATGTTCCGGTGTGAGTGAACGACGCCTTTGGGCCGACCGGTCGTGCCGCTCGTGTACGCGATGCCGGCGGGATCAGTCGGGTCGCTGACAACGCGTTCGTACGACGTGCCCGCGTCGCGGGTGAGTTGTTGCCACGTGCTTTTCGGATCGGGCGAGACCGTGACCACTCGCGTGCGGCCCGATGACGCGCGCCCGTCGGAGAGCGCGGCGGCAACGTGTGCATCGGCCAGCAATATGCACGAGCCGGCGTCGTCGAGCATGAACTGCTTCTCGGGCGGCGCGAGGTTGCGGTTGATCCCGAGCCACACCGCGCCGAGGCGCATCGCGGCGTGGAAGGTCACGACGACGTCGCTGGCGTTGGGCAGGCTCACGGCGAGCACGTCACCTCGGCGCACTCCAAGCGCGGATAGGGCAACCGCGGCGCGGTCCACGGCGTCGTCGAGTTCGCGATAGGTGAAGCGGCCATCCGACGCGACGAGTGCCTCGCGCTCGGGATGCCGGGCCACAGCTACGTCGAGGAGGTCGCCCGCTGACCCTGGGATATCGGGGAAGCCAAGTGCCATCTGGGTTGGTTCCTTGAGAATGGGACTTTCCTCAGAATAGGGTGTGCTTCTACCTTAGGAGGGGGCACGGTGGACGCGCCGGTCAGCGTTGTT
>JAODBJ010000315.1 GCA_025463905.1 Actinomycetes bacterium | reverse complement strand
CGTCGCGGACCTCAGGTCCCGCCACTTGTACAAGGTTCCGGACAGACACCGAACCTCGACGCTCGGTGGCTCACATCCAAGCGCTGCGTCGACGGGAATCCATGGGTGAGGGACAGATCCGCGTCTTTTCAATCGTCGTCACTGCGAGCGTGGGAGACCGTTCTCCCGATTCGCGGCAGCGCCTCGTCTATCGCCAGCGCGACTGGATCGCGCCAGGAGGTATCTGTATGCAACAACCAGTCTTGTCGCACGGGGAAAGGCCGCGTAGATGAGCTACCCGGTGTTGTCAACGCAGTTGGCGCGTGCGCCGAGGTCGCGGTGATCATCGACCTACCGGTCCGCGCACTCGTCCGTAGCGCCGAGGCTGCAACCAGAGTCTTCTCTGCACTCGACCGAGCGAGCGTGACGGCACCGCCCGACCCGGCGGCCTTGGATCCGGCTTGGTGGTCGGTCCGCGCGGCGTGCACCGTGCCCCCGCCGCCACGCGTTCGAGAAGCAGTGGTCGCGGCAGAGAATGCGCTCATGGTGCACACGGCGGACGGTGTGCACTTCGACGTGCTGCTCGTAGACGACGGCATGGCGGTGGACCTGCACAACGCGCAACCCACCGAGGTGCTCGGCTGGACGGAGCGGCACCGACCGGCGATGCGACCGCCACGATTTATAAGCAACCGAAGTTCCAAGCGCCCGGAACTTGACTCGCTCGACGATCCTTGCGCTCGTTGGATCGTCGCGACCGGGTGGCCCTTGCATCAGGGCTTCCTTGCCTCCCGCCTGCTGAAGGATTTTTCGTCTGCAGTCGGGCTCGGGAAGCAGGGGCGAGACGCTTCGATGTCGCAAGGCACGTACGGCGAATCGCGCATCGCGTGGAACGCGACGCGGTGGTGTGGCGGCCTTACACGGTCACGCGACTATGCGTTGTGGGATCGAGACAATCAACGAGCGCCACTCCACCGTTGGCCCGGCGATTTGAGCGGGCGTGCTGCGGTGGAGGCCGAGCTGAAGCGCCTCGTCGTTCAGCCGGTGCTCGACTCCACACTGTTACCAGGGAAGCGTTGGTGGGCAACGCTCCGCGCCGGTCCGGAGGCGTACGCGATGGATGACAGCGCGATCCTCGTCCACTGGCATCCAGAGCGCTACATGTCCGTATTCAACGTGAGCGACCCGCCGTCCACCTGGTTACTCAGCCGACCTGGCTTTGCACACCTGAGCGCTGGCACGGCCTACAACGGGGTCCCGGTGCGTACGCTCAGCGGGATTGACGTGCCGCTCGCGTCCGACGAAGTCGTGCTTTCCGTAGCGTGCGGGAGCCTCCCGGCACACCTGTTCGGCGAATGGCATGCCGTCCCTGAGCGAGTGCCACGCGGTCTACTTGAATGCGCTCGCTGGGTACGACAGCAAGTCGGCCCCCCAACGCCCTCCTCGAAGTAGCGGTCCGAGGGCGCACACATCCGTCGATCGTGCTGCTAGGACCTTTCGTAGCTCAATCCCATCACCGAGACGGTCGAACCGATCGCGACCCCGTTACGCTTTCACGGGGAGTTAGTCACCACGTTTGGAACATGCCCCGGCCCTCGTAGCTCAGGGGATAGAGCATCGGTTTCCTAAACCGTGTGCCGCAGGTTCGAATCCTGCCGAGGGCACTCACTCACGGCGAGCCGATGAGCGACGCGATGTCGACGACGCAGATCTCGATGAGCGCCACGAGCAGTCACCAATCCGTCGGCGCTTCGAAATGACATCACCGTCACTTCGAATCTTGCCGGCGGAACCGGCGGCCGCTTACGGTGGCGCGGATGGGGACGTCGGGCTGGCGCGAGTGAGGCCCGCGTCCGCGAAGCCATGCATCGTCGCGCTCGCCTGCGTCGTGTTGGCGGGATGCGGTTGGTACCAGGCCGGGTACGACCCTGGCCGCAGCGGCGACAACACGACCGAGACGCACCTCGGCGCAACCAATGTTGCTGGCATCGGCGAGGCGTGGCACGCCGACGGCATCAAGTTCAGTACGCAGCCGATCGTCACTGGCGGCCTCGTGCTCGCGTGGACCGACCACTGCGCGCTCCCCAACTGCGTCTACGGAATACAGGCGCTCGCGCCCGACAGCGGGGCGGTTCGCTGGACGCTGCCGCCCGATGACCTCGCCGTCGACTGGAGCCTCGCATCGGATGGGACGCGCTTCTTCGTGTTGCGACGCCTGCCGGGCTCGTTCTCCTCGTGGGTGATCGACGCGCGTTCGGTCGCCGACGGTTCACTCTTGTGGACGTCCGATTCCGTCGGCCAGCCGAAAGGCGCGTTGACCGTCGCCGACGGGGAAGTGTTCGCCGTCGGCAAACTGGCCGCGTACGCGTTCGACGCCACGACGGGCAAGAACCTGTGGGCGGTGATCACGACGCAGGTGGCGTGGCAGGCGGTGACCGTCAACGGTGACACCGCGTTCGTCGGCGACGGATCGAACCTGATTGCCGTCGACGCGCACAGCGGACACCAACGATGGATAACGTCAGACGACTTCCAGTTCTTCTACGCGATGACCAAGGGCAGTCGTGTGTACGCGAGTCTCCGAGACGACTCGACCGCCAACGCGTACGACGTTGCGACCGGCCGCCGCCTGTGGCAGACCACCACGCCCCGCACCGCCGATCCGTGGATGCCGCTCGCCGACACGACTGGGCTGTACGCGCCGTCCGACGGGACGGGCACGGTCACTGCCCGCGATCCGGCGACCGGCGCGTTGCGATGGACGTGGGACCAGGCCGGCAACCTCAGCATTTCGCGAGTCGGCCAGCCGGCCGAGGCGAACGGTGTCCTGTACGTAGCCGCGGACACGACGCGCGGGCCCGAACTCTTCGCGGTCGACGCGGCCACCGGCAAGACGCTGCACACGATCACCTACACCGGCAGTTTCATTGGCAGCCCGGTCATCTGGAACGGCACCGTCTTCATCGTCGTCGACGAGACGTTGCACGCGTACAGATGACCGGCCACGCTCGGGCGGGCGGGCCAGCGACAAAGATCTGAAACTCCACTGGCGGACGCCGATCGGCAGTTCGGGCGTTACGCGTCGCGGTCCGAACGCAGCACACAGAACTCGTTTCCTTCGGGGTCGGCGAGAACGATCCACGACGGCTCGCCTTGCCCTACATCTACTCGGTAGGCGCCCAGCGAGATCAGCCGAGCGACCTCGCCGTCGCGATCATCGGGCCGGAGATCCAGGTGTAGGCGGTTCTTTCCGGATTTGTCCTCCGAGACGAGCGCGAACAAGAGGCCCGGAAAGTGATCCGGCGCGGATCGAATCTCGAACTCATCGGGGTCATCGTTCACCACGACCCAACTGAGCGCGTGGGCCCACCAATTACCCAATGAGACCGGGTCGCGAGCGTCAACGATGACCTGCTCCCACTTCAGCACCCGCACAGAGTGCCCGGTCGGTGCGCGAGATGCCACCGGCGCCACCCTCACGACTCATCGATGGTCCTGATCGTCGCGCGCACCGCATCGGCGACCGTTGAGCATTCCCGCGATCGGCAGCGTCTCCCCGATGCACTCCGTCGCGAAGTCGCCGAGCACGATCACGTCGTCCGTCGAGGCGTGCCTACCCTCCTGCGACTCTCTCCACGAACGGCGTGTAGTCAACTGTGCGCCAACGAGTCGGAGTGAGACGAGCGACACGACTAACCGTGTCTGCGATTGCTCCCAGATATAGATCACCGATGTCCGGCCCGAGGTAGCGGTGAGCAAGGGAGCGTTGGACGTCATCGTCGGTGCCGCTGACGACGGTAGGGCCCTCAACGGTGACGT
>JAODBJ010000303.1 GCA_025463905.1 Actinomycetes bacterium | reverse complement strand
GCGAACAGGGTCAGCGTGAGCGCCGCCACCGCGCCGGCTGCAAGTGTCCCGCCAAGCAACGCTGGCGTATTACCCATGGTGCGGTAGTTGACGATCTCGGCCGGACGTTGCACGCCGATGAGCGCGGGCGGTCCGTGACCGAGAACGTTCACTTCGGTGGCGATCTTCTGCAAGGAGCGGCGGGCCGCTGCAGGCTCCGCGTCTGGGCGCAGACGAATGAACACGCTCTCCGGGCTGCCGGGCAGATCGCCGAAGCCGCGGTCTGCCGCCGGGATGAGGGTCTCGGAAATCACGGCGCCGGTCCCGATCTCCAAGTGCAGACTCTCGATAGACCCGACGGCCGGCAAGGTAGCTGTCCCGACGACGACGAGGCGGGTTGGCTTCGACACCCCGTTGTTGAACTCGACGAAACTCCCGAGGTGCTTGTGGAGATGAGCGAGCGTCACGGCACCCAGAACCACCTCGTTCGGTGCTTCGAGCGCGTGTCCTGACAGGAGCGCCGGCGCGACCGCGGCGTTGGGACTCGTGCCCAGCACCGGTACCGACTGGCCGTCGATAAGCAGGTTGTCGAAGGACGCCCCGCTCCACCCGGCCACGTACGGGTCGCGGTTGAGCAACTGCGCCGTCTGCGGTAGCGGGACGTCCGCGAGCCCGCCATAGTTGCCCAACATCTCATAGTTCCAGTTCCACCCGTACAGCGCCGGGTGCGACACCAATGTGCTCAGACTCGCGCCGAAGACGACGGTTGCGACTACCACCACGATGGCCAGGACGGCACCGAGCGTTGCCGATCGGACCGGCACCGCGCGGTTGTCGCGGCCCGGATCGAGCGCGAGCCGCATCCCCGCGACCGCCGACACCGAGAAACCGGATGCAGCTGCTGCAGTTGGGAGGCGCGACCGACGGCCGAGGAGTTGTGCCCGAAGCGTGACGCGGTGCGGAGCATGTCGGTACGCGACCACAACTGCGAGTGCTACGAGAACGAGGACAAGAACGGCGACGCCGATGCCCAGCACGGTCCAGTCGAACGCGATGCCCCGAGACGGGTACACGCGCCGCACCGGGCCGAAAGGCGTCAACGCTGAGAAGGCAACCGCAAGGGCGGACCCGAGAATCGCGCCCACGACGACAGCACCGACGACGCCGATCAACGCGTCAGCCACTATCGCGGCCCGACCCGCGCCCAGCGCTCGCAACACGTCAAGATCCTTCAGACCGTCGCGCAGGTGCCGCCCGATCGCCTGCCCCGCGGTGAGCAGCGCAGCCAGCGCGGCAATCGCACCGAACACGCCGAGCGCGATCGATTGCGGCTCGGTGGCCCGCTCGGCCGTCGCCGCCTCGATCGCGGTGACATGGATCACCGTGGTCTTCGGCAACGCCCGTTTGATCTCGGCTTCGACCACCGCGTCGTCACGGCTTCCGTGGTCCAGTCGGAGCCCGACGATCGGACCGTTGACGCAACACTGCTTCAACGGATCCGTGAGCGCTGGGCTCAGGAACGCAAGCCTCAACGTGCGGTCGGTGTCGTCTCGCACGATCTCGATGTGCAACGCGACGATCCCAACCAGCTTGATACCGATCCGGCGAACCGGCTGCTGCCTCGGCGTGCCGTAGCCGTCCGCCAAGGTTTGCGCATTCGTGTAGAGACCGAGGTGCACGACATCGCCGACATGCAGGTGAAGCAACTGCGCGGCATCGGCGCTCATCACCATCTCGTCGGCGCGTCGCGGATCGGCGCGCCGACCCTGAGTCACAGTGCTGCGATCCTGGTCGATGAACTCGCCGCTCACATCGGCGGTGAATTGCACCGACGAGTTGAAGAGGTCATGGGCCGCGTCATGAACTGGCTCGCCGTTGGGTCCCAACACGAGCTCACTCGGAGCTGACGCGCTCTCGGCCTTCTTGACGCGGGGCAGGCGTGCGATCCTCCGGAGAAACGCCGCGTCGCCCGCGTTGCTGTCGTTGGCGCTGTCGTTGTGGAGCACGATCAGATCGGACGGGTTGGTGCTCTTCAGGTACGCCGGGAACGACGACTGCGTACGACGCGCGCCGGCAACCGCGCCCATCGACAGGCCGCCGAGCAGTGCGATCAAGATCAGGATCCCGAGCAGGCCACCCCAACGGGTATCGAACGTTGCCCGGAATCGATAAGAGGCGACCCGCCACACCTGCTTCACCGCGCCGAAGTCTCGTCCACGGCAAATCCAGCACCAATCAGGGCAGCGGTCGAGAGGCGGGGGTGCTGACACCCTCAGCCGAGACGGCACCGATCGTCCCGGCGGGAAGCTGTACCAGAACACCAGCACTGTGTGTCTGGCTGTTTGCCCTGGGGTTGGCGCGGCGACTCGCGAGGTCGCCGATGCGTACGCCGTCGCACAGGCCTTGCAACCCGACGGGTTGTGGGAGTTGTGCGCCCGATCGGGGGCAGAAGTGCAACAACCTGGCGTGGGGTTGGCGCGGCGATGGAGCCGGAGAAGGGACTCGAACCCTTGGCCTGCTCATTACGAGTGAGCTGCTCTGCCGTCTGAGCTACTCCGGCGTGGCCGGCGATGCTAACCCACGCGCACGGAGGCACCGGCCGGTGGCAGGGCCATGCATAGGTACTGCAGTCGGACGAGGCCTTTCTCGTGCACGAGGAAGGCCTCGCGCGCGGCCCGGCATGCTTCGAGCGCGTCCACCGCGGCCCTCGGTGTGACCGTGATGGCATCGAGGTCGCGGTTGCGGGCGGACGCGCTACCGGCGAGGGCGTCGCGGTATGTGCATTCCATCGCCGTCATTCCTTCGAGCAGAAGTTCGCGGCGCGCCCGTACTGCTTCGCGCTTTTGCCGCTCCTCGACTCGCCGGCGCAACCGTTGCGCTTCACGCGGCTGGTAGCCGTAGCGCTCCATGTCGGCTTCGAACGCGGCGAGTTCCCGTGCGTGGGCTTCGGTGACACTTGCGACGCCCGCTTGCACCTGGGCGTCGAGTTCGTCAGCAAGGCGGGCGGCGGTGGCTCCCGTGCCGTCGACGCGCGCCGGCGCGTGAGCGAACGCGCGCCGGACACCGGCCATCGGTCCCGCCAGTGCGCGCGCCCGGGCGAGTTGACCGCCCGCGAGCGACGCCGCGAGTTGCGCGGCTTGCGCATCAACACCTTCCGCGAGCAACACGGCTTCGAGTTGTTCGTTGCTGACCGGTGCGAAATCGATGCGTTGGCAGCGGGACCGGATCGTCGGCAACACCTCGTCGGGCATCGACGTGGTGAGCACGAATACGGTTCGGCCGGGCGGTTCTTCGAAGGTCTTGAGCAACCGGTTGGCTGACGTTTCGTTCATACGCTCGATCTCGCGCAAGATGATCACCTTGCGCTCGCCTTCGACCGGGCTGCGCATCGACTCTTCGATGACGTCGTCGGCCTGCTTGGCGAGGAAGAACGTGCCTTCGGGTTCGACCTCGACGACGTCCGGGTGCATCCGGCGGAACACAAGTTGTTCGACGCGCTCGTCGTCGGTCGCGCCGATCAGCCCGATCGCCAGCAGCCGGGCCGCATCCTCGATCCCGGAACCCGTGGGCCCGACAAGCAAATAGGCGTGGACGGGCCGTGCGATCGCACCCCGCAACGCGTCGACCGCGTGCGGTTGACCAACAAGACGCTCCCACATGGATTGCGATGTTATGGCGAGGGCGGTTCGACGAAGGGAGCGACCGCGGCCCATACGTTCGCGAACACGACGTCGACCGGGCCGCTGCCGTCGATCACGGTCCAACCCTTTCGTGCCGCGAGGTCTCGATAGGCCTGCCGCACGGTCGCGTGGAACTCCGCGCCGGCGCGTTCGAGGCGATCCGGATCGGCGGACGCGCGCTCGAGCGCGACCTCGTCCGACACGTCGAGCACCACCACCACGTCGGGTTCGATGTCGCCTTCCGCGAATCGGCAGACGTCTTCGACTATGTCGACCCCAAGCCCTCGGGCTACGCCTTGGTACGCGAGCGTCGAAGGTGAGTAGCGATCGCACACGACGACGGCGCCCGCCTCCAGCGCCGGCGCGATCACTTCCTCTACGTGTTGCGCCCGATCGGAAGCGAGCAGCAACAGTTCGGCGCGAGGATCGACGGCGTCGTCGTTGTGCAGGAGTAGTTCGCGCAGTCGCGCGCCGAGCGCGGTACCGCCCGGCTCGAAGGTCTCGACGACATCTGCGCCGAGCGCGCGCAGTTGCGCCGCGACTCGCGCGACCTGAGTGGACTTCCCGCTGCCTTCACCGCCTTCGAGCACGATGAACGCGGGCCGGAAGTTCAAGCGATGCCGCCGACGACGTGCTCGTGCTGCGCGCGCCTCATGCGCCGGCGCGCGGCCACCGACGACAGGATGGTGATGACTCCCCCGAGCAGCAGGGCGAGACGCACGCCCGGCAGCGAAATCGATACGCCACCCACGTGTACGCGTCGGTTGATCGTGCGATGGGAGATCGCGTCGAGCAGGCTCGACGCGAACGGACCAACCGTCAACGACAGCAACAAACACAGTCGCACAATCGTGTAGAGCGCGCCGAAGATCCGACCCCGCAACTCATCGGCCACCGACTCCTGCAACACCGTGAACCCAGTCACGTATGCCGAACCCGCGGCGGCGCCCACGAGCACCACGATGACGATCGCCGGCGCGAGCGTCGAAACGCACGCGACCGTAACGATGCCGATGCCGGTCGCGGCGACTGCGACGAGGAACACTTTCGCGGTCGGCAAATGGCGTTGCATCCACAACAACGTGGGGACACCTATGGCCGCACCCATGCCGAGCGCGGTCATCAGGAGAGCGAACGCGCCCGCGCCACCGCCGAGCACGGACCTCGCGAATGTCGGGCCCAGCGGCACCATCACACCACCGCCAAGCAATCCACCGGCGATGCCGATCATCACGCCTCGCACCAACGGGTCACCGCGGATGAACGACAAGCCCCCGACGACGTCGCGATACGTCTGGCCCCATGCGATGGTTTCGACGGTGCCGCGCTCGTGCCGCGGCAGCCGCAGCCGCACAATGAACAATGCCGACGCGATGAACGTGAGGCTGTCGGCCCAGAACGCCAGCGACTCCTGATCGACTGAGAACCGGCCGAGCGCGGAAAAGCCACCGAGCCACTTCGCGATCACAGCCAGCGCGCCGAAGATCGCGCCGCCGATGGGGAACGTGCCCCACGCCGCGACGAGGCCGAGCGAGTTGGCCGTCGACAACTGCTCGGCGGGCACGACGTTCGGTACCGACGCGTCTTTCGCCGGCCCCCACAGCAAGCTGAGCACTTCGAGTGCGAACGAGATGCACACGAGCCCAACGAGCGTGTTGACGAACGGCAGGAGCGCCAGCAGGCCCGCTCGCCCGATGTCGCAGGTCACCATGACGCGCCGCCGGTCCCACCGGTCGATCAACGCGCCGCCGACCGGGGCGAGCATGAAGCCCGGCAACATTCGTGCCGTCATCACGAGACCGACGCCGGTACCCGACTTCGAGATCCGGTTGGCGAGCGCGAGGATCGCGATGAGGCCGATCCAGTCGCCGAGACTCGACACCACTTGCGCGAGCCACAGCCGCAAGAAGCTGCGGTTGGAAAGAATGTGCCCCGCACGTTTCGACGCCGGACCGGGCGGATCGAGCTGACCGGCACGAGCCGGCTGATCGGGTGGGTCCGGCTGTTCCGGCGTCGGGGGAAGGTTCGGCGCCTGCTCGCTCACGACGAAGCGAAAGCCTATTGGCCGTCGTCGGTTCGATCAGTGTTTGCGACCCGCATTGCGGCTTCGGCGTCCTCGGCCGACGATGCGACCGCCTTCTTGGCGACCTTCTTCGTGCTCGCCTTCGCGACCTTCTTGGCCGCGCTCTTCTTCCCCGCCGTCTTGGTCGCCTTGGCCTTCTTGGCCGCTTTCTTGACCGTCTTCTTCGCGCTCTTCTTGGCCTTCTTGGCAGGTGCGCGCGCAGCCCGTTCGCGCAACAACACCACGGCTTCGTCCATCGTCAGCGCGGTGGGATCGGTGCCGCGGGGCACGGTTGCGTTGACCACACCGTCGGTGACATACGGGCCGAAGCGGCCGTCGAGCACCCGTACCGGCACCCCGCTGTCGGGATGCTCGCCCAGCTCGGCCAGCGGCGGTTTCGTCGCGCGGCCTCGTCGCTTCGGCTGCGCAAAGACGCCGAGCGCTTGTTCGAGCGTGATGGTGAACAGCTGCTCTTCGGATTCAAGACTGCGGCTGTCGGTGCCACGTTTGATGTAGGGCCCGTAACGCCCGAGCAGCGCGACGATCTCGTGGCCCTCGGGGTCGTTGCCAACCACCCGCGGCAACGACAACAGCTTGAGCGCGTCTTCGAGCGTGACCGTGCTCGGCGTCATCGAGCGCAACAGAGACGCGCGTTTCGGTTTGTCGTTCGCGTCGTCGATCTCACCCAGCTGCACATAGGGCCCGAACCGGCCGTTGAGCAGGTACACCTGCATGCCGGTTTCGGGATCGACGCCGAGCGATTGCGGGCCTTCGGCCTGCTGCTCGATCAGCTTCACGGCGACGTCGATAGTGAGTTCGTCGGGTGCGATGTCGGGAGGGATCGACGCACGGTCTTCCTCACCGCGTTGCACGTACGGTCCGTAGCGGCCGACTCGGACCGCGATCGGGCGGCCCTCTTCGTCGACGCCGAGCGGCACGGTGTTGATCTCGCGCACGTCGATCCGAGCGAGATTCTCTTCCGATACGAGCTCGCGCAAGCCGGTCTGACCGTTGCCGAAGTAGAAGGAGTGAAGCCATTTCTCGGCTTCGCCCTCGCCGCGCGCGATCACGTCGAGCGCCTCTTCCATCGTCGCGGTGAAGCTGTAGTCGACGAGATGGCCGAAGTGTTCTTCGAGCAGGCGCGTCACCGCGAACGCGGTCCACGCCGGCACGAGCGCGGTGCCCTTGCGCCACACGTACTCGCGCGCCTGGATCGTCTCGATTACTGCGGCGTACGTGGACGGACGGCCGATCCCCCGCTCTTCGAGGTCTTTCACGAGGCTGGCCTCGGTGTAACGCGCCGGCGGTTTCGTTTCGTGGCCGACGGGCGCGAGCACTTCGCATCGCACCGCTTCGCCCTGCGTCACAGACGGCAGGCGCGCTTCGCTTTCGGTGTCGTCGCCCTCGTCGACATCTTCGATGTACGCGCGCCGGAAGCCCAGGAAATCGTACGTCTTGCCGGACGCTCGAAAGATCGCGCGTTCGCCGCTCGTTGAAGTCGCACCGAGCCGGATCGCCATACGCCTACCGCGCGCGTCGACCATTTGGCACGCGACGGTGCGGATCCAGATGAGCTCGTAGAGACGCCGCTCTTCGGGATCCAGCTCGTTCGCAACCGCGTCGGGCGTACGAATGCGATCGCCGGCCGGGCGGATCGCTTCGTGCGCCTCCTGCGCGTTCTTCACGCGGCTGCGGTACACGCGTTCCTCCGCCGGGAGGTACTCGTCGCCGTACTGCTCGCGGATGGCGGTGCGCGCTGCGGTAACCGCTTGCTCCGACAGGTTTGTGCTGTCGGTACGCATATAGGTGATGTAGCCGCGCTCGTAGAGGCGCTGCGCGAGCGCCATCGTGCGCGCCGAGCCGTATCGGAGTTTGCGGCTCGCTTCTTGCTGCAGCGTCGACGTCGTGAAGGGCGCGCGGGGCCGTTCGGTGAACGGCGTCGACTCGACCGACGCGACTGTGAAATTCGCGTCACGAAGTCGTTGCGCAAGGCTGTCGGCCGCGGCTTGATCGAGGACTACGACATCTCGGTCGACCGGCACGGTGCCGGTCGCGGAATCGAAGTCGCGCCCGTCGGCGAGGCGGCGGCCGTCGAGCTCGGCGAGTGATGCCCCGAACGCGGTGTCGTTCGCTTCGAACGCGCCTTCGAGGTCGAACCACGAGCCGCTGCGGAACGCCATCCGGGCGCGTTCGCGCTCGACGACGAGGCGTACCGCGACGCTCTGCACTCTTCCGGCCGAGCGAGCGCCTGACACCCGGCGCCACAGCACCGGGCTGGTTTCCCAACCGACCAGACGGTCGAGGATGCGCCGGCCTTCCTGCGCCTCGACCAGCTTCATGTCGAGGTCGCGGGGCCGTTCGAGCGCCTCTCGAATGGCCTTGGGCGTGATCTCGTGGAACACCATGCGCCGCACCGGCACCGTCGGTTTCAGCACCTGGAGGACGTGCCACCCGATCGCTTCACCTTCGCGGTCCTCGTCGGTGGCGACGATGAGCTCGTCGGCGTTCTTCAACGCCTGCTTCAGCTCGGCGACAACTTTTTTCTTGTTCGCCGGCACCACGTAGACCACATCGAAGTGCTCGTTGGGATCGATCCCGGCGAGGCGACCGTGGGTTTCCTTGTAGGTGTCGGGCACCTCGTCGCGGCTGCGCGGCAGGTCACGGATGTGGCCGATGCTGGCCTTCACCTCGTAATCCGCGCCGAGAAAGCCCGCGATGGTGCGAGCTTTAGCGGGAGATTCGACGATTACGAGCGGTCGGGCCACAGCCATCCTCAGCGGTCAGCGCGCGGTCATATCACGAAGCAGGCCGTTGTCTATGGTTTCCAAGGTGCCTTTCCTCACCGTCGCTACCAACTTCCTCAACCCCACTGAGCTCATCCACTGGTTCGGTCCGTGGGCCACAATCGGCCTCTTTTTGATCGTGTTTGCCGAATCTGGCCTGCTCGTGGGCTTCTTCCTGCCCGGCGATTCCCTGCTCTTCACCGCCGGTCTCCTGGCGGCCAAGGGCGATTCCGGGCTGAAGTGGCCAGTGCTCGCCATCGGCTGCGCCTTCTTCGCCGTCGCCGGCTGGCAGATCGGCTACATGATCGGCAAGCGCATCGGGCCGTCGCTGTTCCACCGCCCCGATTCCCGGCTGTTCAAGCAGGAACACGTCCAGCGCACCAAGGCGTTCTTCGACCATCACGGCCCGAAGACGATCCTCATCGCACGGTTCGTACCGATTGTGCGGACATTCGCGCCGATCCTCGCGGGCGTCGGAGAGATGCGGTACCGCTCGTTCGCTCGCTACAACATCATCGGCGGGGTCGCGTGGGGTGCGGGTGTCGTGATCGCGGGCACGGTGCTCGGCAAGACCGTCCCGCACATCGACAAATATCTCCTGCCGATCGTCGGCCTGATCATCGTGGCGTCGGTGGTGCCGCCGCTGCTCGAGGTGCGGCGGCACCGTAAGGCGGCGCCGTTGTCAGTCGGCGATGCCGAGGCCGCGGCCGACGACCTCGAGCACCGAGTCAACGAAGAGCAGTAGCAATCTCGTTCCCTCAGTCGGTCAGTCGCCACCGACGGCAACCGCGGCCGCCGGCGCATCAAGCGCAGACGTCTGCAGCGTCGCGCCCGACCGCTTCGAGAAGAGGATCGCTCCAAGGAGCACCACAAGCGCGGCCGCCGCGATTGCGTACCGCGCGCCGTCGTTGTCCTGCAGGCTGATAACGGCCGGCAGGATCAGCAGCGACACGAGGTTCATCACCTTGATGAGCGGGTTGAGCGCCGGGCCCGCCGTGTCCTTGAACGGGTCGCCGATCGTGTCACCGATCACTGCCGCTCGGTACGCGTCGGAACCCTTCCCGCCGTAGTTGCCATCTTCGATGTACTTCTTCGCGTTGTCCCACGCGCCACCGGAGTTCGACAGGAAGTTCGCCATCAGCTGGCCGGTGAGAATCACCGCGGCGAGGAACGCGCCCAATGACAGCGAGCTGATACCGAAACCGATGATCACTGGCGTGAGTACTGCGAGAAGCGCGGGAGTTGCGAGTTCACGCAACGACGCCGCGGTGCAGATGTCGATGACCGGGCCGTAGTCGGGCTTCTTTTCACCCGACATGATCTTGCCGTCGGCGAATTGCCGGCGCACCTCTTGCACCACGATGTTGGCCGTGCGGCCCACGGCACGAATCGCGAGGGCCGAGAACAAGAACGCGACCGAACCGCCGATCAGCAAGCCGATGAACTGCTTCGGGTTCGCAACGTTGATCTGCACGACCTCGAAGACGTTGGCGCCCTTGTCGATGAGCGTCCGGTACGCGGAGTCCTGGTTGCCGATCGTCTCGATGAAGCTTGCGAACAACGCGACTGCCGCGATGACGGCCGAACCGATCGCGAAGCCCTTCGTGACCGCCTTCGTCGTGTTGCCGACCGCGTCGAGGCTCACCATGATCCGCTCGGGTTCACCGTGGAACTCGCCCGACATCTCCGCGATGCCGGCGGCGTTGTCGGCGACAGGACCGAAGGTGTCTTCCGACACGACCACACCGGTGGTGGCGAGCATGCCCATACCGGTGAGGGCAACGAGGTAGAGCGACAACTGGATGCTGCCGGCACCGAGCCCGATCGCGACACCGAGCGCACCGGAGATCGCAACGACTGCCCACACTGACGATTCGAGACCCGAGCTGACGCCCGCGAGCACTGCGGTGGCCGGCCCGCCGGTGGCGGCCGACTCCGCGATCTCCTGCACGGGTTTCGTCTCGGTGGAGGTGAAGTACTCGGTAATGCGTGACGCGACCTGCGCGAGCACGAGGCCGCCAACAACCGCGCCGAACATCCGCATGCCGATGTTCGAAACGCTGCCGCCCTTCGGGTTGCCGACGTACACGAGCGCGAGCGCCAACGTACCGGCCACGGTGAGCAGGCCCGCGGTGATGAACCCACGGTTGATCGGCGCCATCGCCGACTTGTCCTTGTCGGTGGCTCGCACCGCGAACACCCCGACGATGGAGGCGAGGACACCGAGGGCGCGGGCAGCAAGCGGGAAGAGCGCGCCGATCGCCCACAGTTCGGGGCGGTGCGGGAAAATCGCCCTGAAGGCAGGGACGCCGAGGATGATCGACGCCACCAGCGTCACTTCGTACGACTCGAACAGGTCGGAGGCCATGCCGGCACAGTCGCCGACGTTGTCGCCGACATTGTCGGCGATGGTCGCGGGGTTGCGAGGGTCGTCTTCCGGGATGCCCGCTTCGACTTTGCCGACGAGGTCGGCGCCGACGTCGGCCGCCTTGGTGAAGATGCCACCGCCGACTCGCAGGAACAGCGCGAGCAATGAGCCGCCGAACCCGAACCCGATGAGGATCGTCGAGCTCGTGTTCTGGAAGATCATCATGATGATCGACGCGCCGATCAGACCGAGACCGACCGTGAACATGCCGGCCACGCCGCCGGTACGGAACGCGACTTGCAGCGCCCGTGGCATCGATCCCGTCTTCGCCGCGGCCGCGGTGCGTACGTTGCCGCGCACCGCGAGGCTCATGCCGATGAAGCCCGTGAGGCCCGACATCACCGCGCCGAGCACGAACGCCAGCGTGCGGAATGTGCCCGACTGAGCGAACGACAGAGCGATCGCGCCGGAGTCCTTCTTCACCGACGTCGACGTGATGAACACGATGATCGCCAGCGGTATGAGGATCACCGCGATCGTGCGGAACTGGCGCTTCAGGTAGGCCATGGCGCCTTCCTGAATCGCCTTCGCGATCTCCTTCATCTTCGGCGTGCCTTCGTCTTCCGCGAGCACAGCCCGCATCAGAACGAACCCGACGAGGATGGCGAGGAGCGCGGTCACCGCGGAGCCGATGAGGATCAACCACTCGCCTCCGTGGAGGCTGAAGTTCTGGTAGCCGCCCTCGGCCGCCAGTACATGCGTCATCCCAGGTCCCTTTCGATCATGCTGTCTTCTGTACGAATACGTGGTGTGCGACCGTGCTGCCGATCGTGCGTTCGTTCCCGTCGACGCGCAGCACGAGCGGTCCGTCGAACGGGTGCTTCTCTTTGACCTCCACCGTCACGCCGGGCCGCAGCCCGAGCGTGTCGAGGAAGGCGACGATCTCCGGGTCCGTGGAACCTGAGATCGCGACAATGGCGGTGTCGCCCGGCTCGAGGGCATACAGCGGCGGCATCGCGGGCAGGTCGGCTGTTTCCTTGGCCGGGATCGGGAAGCCGTGCGGGCAGGTCTCGGGCCGGTGGAGCGCGACGAAGATGCGGTCTTCCACCTCTTGGGGCAGTTGGTGTTCGAAGGTGGTGGCAAGGCGGTCGGCTTCATTCCAGGCGTAGCCGAGCATGTCGGCGAGGAAGCGCTCGACGATGCGGTGGCGGCGGATCGCCGCGATCGCGCTGCGCCGGCCTTCGGGAGTGAGCTCGACGCCGCGGTAGGGCTTGTGGTCGACAAATCCGCGGTCCGCCAGGCGCTTGACCGTGGCGGTGACCGTGCCGGGGCTGACGCCCAACCGCTCGGCCAGGGCACCCGTGTGCGCGCCGCCCTCGGCATCCCGCGATGCCCGGTAAATGGCTTTCAGGGCCTCGCGATCAGATTTCGACAGGATGACGGAAGTGCTCACGAGGTTGCACAACCTAGATTTCAGCCCCCCAAAACGTCAAGCTGAAGTACCCAACAAATTTCTAGTCGACGTGGTAGGGGACCGAGGTCACGACGGTGCCCTTGCGGAACAGCAGGCGGCCCTTCAGGAAGAGTGCGCTCTGGTTGTGCAGCAAGTGGCCCCACCAGTGGCGAACGACGAACTCGGGGATGATCACGGTGATGATGTCGTTGTCGTAGCGGGCGTCGAGTTCGTCGACGAAGCGCAGCACCGGTCGCGACAACTCGCGATACGGCGAGTAG
>JAODBJ010000302.1 GCA_025463905.1 Actinomycetes bacterium | reverse complement strand
GCGGCGTACGGTTCGAGTACGTCGCCCACCGTTCACCGAAACAGGAGCGCGCCGATGGATGGGTACCGCCAGCTACAACAGTTCTATCAGAATCGGTCGAAGGACATCGAGATTCTGACCGGGACGCAGAACTACGACAACGCGCTCGCGCCACGCAACGCGTTCCACACGCTCTACATTCAGCGCATCGTGCTCAATATCGCCGTTCACTCGAACGGGAAGCAGATCACGTTTCTCGACGACTCTGGGACGGCGCTACAACTCGGGACGCACAAGGACATCACCGAAGGGGCCGGCGTGCTCGACGTCGTCGTGTTCGACTTCGGTCCCGAAGGCAAGCCCCTCGGGATCGGCAAGAATCTCGACATCACGCAAAGCGCCGCGGGCATCGGCGGCAGCGTCCACATCGACGCGTACGAGCGGCCGATGAACGGGATCAGCGCCGCGCAGATGATTGCGTGAGGCGGCATGAATGGGACAGCTTTCGCTGTACAACCTCGGCAGTCGCGGGGTCAATGTCGACTCCGGCCCGATCCACAAGGAAGACGGCGACTTCACCAAAGCCCAGAACGCCGTCAGCTCGCCCACTGGCGCTGACGGTGGACTAATCAACCGGCCAGGACTCGACCGCACCAACACCGTCGCGGCCGCCGGCGCCGTGCTCGGCGGCATCGGCGTCCCGCTCGCGAACGGCAAGACGGGGACGCGGCTGCTCTACATCGGGCGAGGTACCACATGATTCTCGTCACGGACCGTGGCAATTTTCGATTGCTGCGCACGCTCTACGACACCGAAGCGTTGCCGCAATATCCGCCGCTCACGCAAGCGGAAGCGACGAGCGGTCAGGGTGGCACAGGTCCACAAGGCCCAGCGGGGCCAGTCGGACCGACGGGTCCAACTGGGCCAGCGGGATCCACGGGCGCGACGGGCGCGGCCTCGACGGTGGCTGGTCCGGCTGGGGCGCAGGGACCCCAGGGTGCCACCGGCGCGCAAGGTGTCAAGGGCGACACCGGCGATAGCGGCGCGCAGGGACCACAAGGGGCGACTGGGCCAGTCGGACCGACTGGGCCTCAAGGCGTCAAGGGTGACACCGGCGATATCGGACCGCAGGGTCCACAGGGCGCCGCCGGTCCGAACGTCGTGTCGACGGCGACGAGCACGGTGCTGACCGGATTGCTCAAAGGCGATGGCGCGCATGTCGCCGTCGCGTCGGCGCCGACCGACTATGTTGCGAACGCCGATGCACGTCTCTCGGACGCGCGCGTCCCGACCGCGCATACACATCCGCCCTCCGAGATCACCGGGACGGCCGTGATCACGACGGACGCGCGGTTGTCTGACACGCGCACGCCCACCGACGCGTCAGCCACCAACGCGAAGCTCGCGACGATGGCGACGAAGACGTACAAAGGGCGCACCAGCTCGGGCACGGGTGCGCCTGAAGACGTCGCCGTCGCCACGCTGAAAACCGATCTCGGTCTGGTCAAGGCCGACGTCGGGCTCGGCAACGTCGACAACACGTCGGACGCCGGCAAGCCGGTCTCGACCGCGCAACAGACGGCGCTCGATGCCAAACAACCGCTCGATGCGGACCTGACGGCGATCGCGGCGCTCACCGCCACGACCGACAACTTCATGGTCGCGGCCGCCTCCGCCTGGGCGTCGCGGACGCCGGCGCAAGCCAAAGCGTCACTCGCGCTCGTCAAGGCCGACGTCGGGCTCGGCAGCGTCGACAACGTGAGCGACGCCGGCAAGCCCGTCTCGACCGCGCAACAGACTGCGCTCAATCTCAAAGCCGATCTCGCGAATCCGACGTTCAGCGGAAAGTTGATCCTCCCGACTGGCGACAGCACGCACGAACCGTTGTCGATGATTGCCGGTCCTGTCCTGACGAACCCGGTCGCTGGGGCGCGCGAATTCGATGGCACCGGCTTTTTCGAGACCATCGATACAACGAGTGGACGCGCGCAGGAAGCGGCGACGCAGATTTTCCGCCTCACCGCGAATCTCGGGACGCGGGGCGGATCCATTGCCGACTTCTTCGATTCGCCCAGTGCGTTTCCCACCGTGTTGAACGGCGTGTACTTGTTGGAGTGGGATGTTTATTTTCTGAAAACCACGGCGGGCACGGTGCAGTTCACGCTCACCAACACGCAGGTCTACACCAACCTGGTCGCGAGCTGGCGTGGCTGCGTCATCACGGGCATCGCGGTCACGGGCGCCGTGAGTGAAGCCGCGCTGGTTACGAACACCACGGCGATCGCGGGGTTGCCGATCACCGGATCCTTGACGACCGGGGTCAACCATCACTACGTGATTCGCGCGCTGGCTGAGTGTGCGACTGCGGGCAACATTCGGCTGCGGGTCACGTGTGGCGCTGGCACCCTCACGCCCTTGCGGGGCAGTGTGTTCATGGCGCGGCGGTTGTTTGCCGGCAACGTGGGCACGTTCGTCGCGTAATGGCCGGCACCTACCAGCTTCGTGTCGTCCAATCGGCCGCAGGTATTCAGTCGAAGTCCGCCTCGACGTGGACCGTGAGCCCTGGCGGGGCGATCGCTGATGCCAACCTCGCGGTCGCCGTGTCGGCGAATGAAACGGCCGGGGGTGTCTTTCCGAACATCTCGCCGGCCGGATTCGACGCGTTTATTCGATTCAATCTGGAATGGTGGCTCGACGGCGCTGGCGCGGCAACCCCCTTCGCGAGTCTTCCGTCAGGCTTCAAACCGACGAGTGCGCAGGTCTATGCGCGGCCAGGCGGCCAACCGCTGCCGACGCCGACGAGCACGTATCAGTTTCAGTTTGCCCAAGCCGTCGAATCTGGCGTCCTGACGTCTGGCAACGATCCGAACTTTCCCGGCGACAACACGCACTACGTGTACCCCTACCCGACGACCATTCCAGCCGCCTTGAAATTGCAAACGGATGGCTGCGGGTACCACTACGTCTGCGCCGGTGGCGGCGGGCTCAGCCTGCTCGACTATATCGATATTCGTGGCGCGTACACGCAGGTCGATCCGACGGTCACCGGTGTCAATCCGGTGACCGGGCCGATCAGTGGGAAGGCCGTCACGCTCACGGGCACGAACTTTCAAAGCGGCGGCGTCGCCACGGTCACCTTTGATGGCCTCGCCGCCACGAGCGTCGTGGTCGTCGACGACACGACCATCACGTGCGTCGCCCCGGCGAACACCGTGGGCACGGCGAACATTGTCGTCACGCTCACCGGCACCGGCCCGGCGCGCACCGGGACTCTGGCCGCCGGGTTCACCTATGTGGCGCCGGCGCCGGCGAGTCTGTCACCCAGCGAAGGATCGAACCTTGGTGGCCTCGCCGTGACGATTACCGGGACGTACTTTGGCAGTGCCATCAACGCGGTCACGATCGGCGGCGTCGCGGCCACCAGTATCGTCCGCGTCAGTGAAACCTCGATCACGTGCGTGACGCCGGCGCACGCGCTGCCAGGCGCGGTCGACGTCGTCGTCACGGATCCGAACGATACGAATGCACCGGGGACGCTCGTCGGTGGCTTCACCTACATCGCGTATTTCACGAGCGCCGGCGATGCGGACGGAATCTTGCCGGACCAAAAGGTCGATCCGGTCCTCCACTGGTACACGTACCGCGAGGCTGCGCCGGGCTGGTCGGCGGGCGCGGAGCCACCTAAAAAGGGTTGGTGGTTCACGAACGCCACGACGGTCCCGGCTTTCAGCTCGCGCGGTAATACGTACGTGACGGTGAACACGTGAGTGCGCCGGGCAATCCGCGCGACTATAGCAAGCTGCCGTTCGCGGTTGGCAACGCGGCGATCTTCGGCGGATCGCCAGGCGAGGGGATGATCTTCAACAACCGCCTGGTCTATCCGTTGGGTGACTACACGCCAGGCGTGACGCTCCCGCAGCTCCGCGTGTTCGACGGCATCACCGATCGGGGCGTCGCCTCGATCCCCAAGAACGTCGACGGCGTCAT
>JAODBJ010000244.1 GCA_025463905.1 Actinomycetes bacterium | reverse complement strand
GCCTTCGGCTCGCCAACCGTCGTCGGGGGTGCGCACCAGCGCGGTGTGTTCGTCGATGCCTGCGAGTACCGCGTCACGCGGGAGCAACTCGGTGGAACGTTCGCGGAGGTGCGCGGCGGCGCTGCCGTGGTACGGAAACACCGCGAGACCGCGCACGAGGCCCAGGCCGACCGTGTAGGCACCGCCGCGGGGATCGACCATCGGGTCGCACACGACCGTCGCGGTTGCCCCGGACGCGGCGAGCACGCCGCCGGCGCGATAGACGCTCACCACGACGTCCCAGAGCTGGGAGCCTTTCAGGGCGGAACGCAGGTGGAGCGGCGAACCGTCGCACAGGTACACGAATGCTGCGCCCTTCACGGCCTTGACGTTCGCGTCGTTGTCGGCATCGCGGCGGTTGAGCACCATCACGGGTTGCACCGACGCGCCGAGGTCCGAGAACCAATCAACGGCTCGCGCCACAACCTTCGAGGGTTCCTCGAACGCCGCGGCGGTCGGGAGCACCACGACGTCGGTGCCGCCGCTCAGCTCGAGGAGCCTGGTGTCGATGGCCTCGCCACCGGCGGTCCACTCGCCACCACCGACGAGAGCCAGCGTCCCGGCGGCTTTCTTCTGTGCGCTCACGGGGCGGCAGCCTAAGTCTTGCTCAGGCAAACCAGCTGGAAGGGGCGCGGTTGGCTACTCGTCGGTAACCTGTGCGCTTTCCGATCACGGTCGGCGGGGTAAAGGGGTGCACGGGGATGACGACGAAGCGCGTCGGGATTGTCGGTTCGGGGATCATGGGTTCCGGGATCGCCGAGGTTGCTGCGAAGGCCGGCTACGACGTCGTGCTGCGCAGTCGTGCGCAGCAGAGCGCCGATGCGATGGTTGCCGCGCTCGAGAAGTCGCTCGCGAAACAAGTCGAGCGGGGCAAGCTCGACGCCGCCGACCGGGATGCGACGCTCGGCCGGGTTCGCGCCGTTACCGATCTCGGTGACCTCGCCGACTGCGACCTCGTGATCGAGTCGGTGGTCGAAGACCTCGCGACGAAGAAGCACCTGTTCAACGAGCTCGACCGCATCTGTGGCGACAGCACGATCCTCGCCACCAACACGTCGACATTGGCCGTCGTCGAAATGGCGATGGACACCGGCCGCCCCGACAAGGTGTGCGGCATCCACTTCTTCAACCCGGCGCCGATGATGGCGCTGGTCGAGATCGTGCGCGCGATCACGTCGTCGGACGAGACGATTGCGGAAGCGACGTCGTTCGCCCAGACGTGCGGCAAGAACCCGGTGCAGGTACGCGACCAGGCCGGCTTCATCGTCAACGCGTTGCTGTTCCCGTACCTCAACAACGCGGTGCGCCTGTTCGACAACGGCGTCGCGACCCGGGAAGACATCGACTCCGCCATGAAGGGCGGCTGCAACTTCCCGATGGGTCCGCTCGAGCTGCTCGACCTGGTCGGCCTCGACACGAGTCTCTCGATCCTCGAAGCGCTCTACGCCGAGTTCAAGGACCCCAACTACGCGCCGGCCCCGCTGCTGCGGCGCATGGTCAGCGCCGAACGCCTGGGCCGCAAGACGGGCCACGGCTTCTACGAGTACAAGCGCAAGTAGGCCATCGGCCCTCGGAACGGGAACAATGGAGGCCATGGCCGATCGTGACCGACCCTGGCTGATCCGCACCTACTCGGGCCATTCCTCGGCCCGAGCGTCGAACCGCCTCTACCGCAACAACCTCGCCAAGGGCCAGACCGGGCTTTCGGTCGCGTTCGACCTTCCGACCCAGACCGGCTACGACCCCGACGACACGCTCGCTCGCGGCGAGGTGGGCAAGGTCGGTGTGCCGGTCCCGCACCTCGGCGAGATGCGGACGCTCTTCGAAGCGATCCCGCTCGGCGAGATGAACACATCGATGACGATCAACGCCACCGCAATGTGGCTGTTCGGCATGTACCTCGCGCTCGCCGACGAGCAGGGCGTTCCGTATAAGCAGCTTGCCGGCACGACGCAGAACGACATCCTCAAGGAGTACCTGTCGCGCGGCACGTACATCTTCCCGCCCGAGGCGTCGCGGCGTCTCACCGTCGACCTCGTCGCGTACGCGGTGCGCAACGTGCCGAACTGGAATCCGATCAACGTGTGCCCGTACCACCTGCAGGAAGCGGGTGCGACGCCGGTACAGGAACTCGCGTACGGCCTCGCCAACGCGATCGCGGTCCTCGACGCGGTGCGCGAGTCGGGCCAGGTACCCGAGGACGAGTTCCCCGAAGTGGTCGGGCGCATCTCGTTCTTCATCGATGCGGGAGTGCGCTTCGTCGAAGAGATGTGCAAGATGCGCGCGTTCACGAAGATGTGGGACCGCATCTGCAAGGAGCGCTACGGCGTCGATGACGAAAAGCTGCGCCGGTTCCGTTACGGCATGCAGGTGAACTCGCTCGGCCTCACCGAAGCGCAGCCCGAGAACAACGTGCAGCGCATCGTGCTCGAAATGCTCGGCGTCACGTTGTCGAAAGACGCTCGGGCGCGCGCGATTCAGCTGCCCTGCTGGAACGAGGCGATCGGTCTGCCGACCCCATGGGACCAGCAGTGGTCGCTGCGTATCCAGCAGGTGCTGGCGTTCGAATCCGACTTGCTCGAGTACGGCGACCTCTTCGACGGCTCGAAGGTGGTGGAGGCGAAGGTCGCCGAGATGTGCGAAGCGGCCGACGCCGAACTGCAGTGGGTGCTCGACGGCGGCGGGTCGTTCGAAATGATCGACGCGATAAAGGGCCGTCTCGTACAGAGCCACTCGGAGCGGCTGCGGCGCATCGAGTCGGGTGAGCAGAAGGTCGTCGGCGTCAACTCGTTCACTGAGACTGAGCCGTCGCCACTCGAAGCCATCGCGCATCGTGGTGGCATCGTGACGATCGACCCCGACGTCGAACGCGAACACGTCGAGGCGATCGCTCAGTGGCGCAGCGCACGAGACGCCGCCGCGGTGAAGAACGCGCTCGACGAGCTGCGCAAGGTCGCGTCGACCACCGACAACCTGGTGCCGGCGACGGTTGCGCTCGCGGAAGCGGGCGGCACCGTCGGCGAATGGGCCGGCGCGTTGCGCGACGTATTCGGCGAGTACCGCGCGCCTACCGGTGTCGGCGCGGTGACGGCCCGGCCCGGATCAGAGTTGGTGGAGGTGCGCGAGCGCTTGCGGGCCGCGGGCACGCCGGTGCGACTCCTCATCGGCAAGCCCGGTCTCGACGGCCATTCGAACGGTGCGGAGCAGATCGCAGTCGCGGCCCGCGACGCCGGGATGGAAGTCGTGTACCAAGGCATCCGCCTCACGCCCGAACAAATCGCCGCCTCCGCGCGCGACGAAGACGTTGAGGTGGTCGGCCTTTCCATCCTTTCGGGCTCCCACCTCGACCTCGTGCCGGCAACCGTGCGGGCACTGCGGGCGGTGGGAGTGGATGCCCCGGTGGTTGTCGGCGGGATCATCCCAGAACCCGACAAAGAGGTCTTGTTGGCCGCCGGCGTGGCACGTGTCTACACACCCAAGGACTACCGGTTGGGTGAGATCGTGTCCGATATTGCGGATCTGGCGCTTCGTCGCCGCGCAGACGCTCATGACAGGCCGCCCGACAGCCGATGAGACGTGCGATGGTGGATCGAGCGCTCTTGGTGGCGGTCGGCGGTGCGGTTGCGGGACTTGCAGCCAGCGTCATCGGTGTCGTCGTAGGTTCGGCAGTGTGGGGCGTTGGAGCGGGCGCCGCCGCAATAATCGCCGCGGCCGCAGGCATTGGCATCGCCGGCACCGCCCGACAGGCAGAGGAACGGCTCGCGGCCGCGCAACACGACATCGCGCGCTTGCATCGCGAACTTGATGCCGTCGCCGCCATCCTCGACAGTGAAGTTGGCAGGCGCGACCGGCCGGCGGCGCGCGACGATGCAGACGACACGATGGATGCAGCACTCCCTCCCGAATCTGAGCACGCGTTCGACCCCGCGACCGGCCTGTACGACGAGCGGTATTTCGCCGTGCTTGTCCAGCAGCAGGTGGCCGCGGCTCGCCGTTCGTTACGGCCGGTGTCGGTCGTGATCTTCGAGATCGACGGCATGCAAGACGCCGAAAGCGAGCGTCGCGACCAGGCGCTCGGCGTGGTCGGTGACGTGATCCGGCGCACGCTCCGCGAGAGCGACAGCGCGTGCCGCCTCGGCGACCTGATGGTTGGCGCGATCCTCGAGGACACTCCCGAAGCCGGCGCCGTATGGGCAGCCGAGCGCGTGCGCGGCACGTTGCTCACGAGCCCAGTGGGCGACGCGCTCACATTGTCGGCCGGCGTGGCGTGTTACCCGTCGCACGCGCTCGGTGCGGCCGAATTGGTGCAACAAGCCGGAGTCGCGTTGGAAGATGCCCGGGCACGGGGCCGCGACCGCGTCGAGATGGCACCCGAAGCCACCTAACGCACTGCAGCTGTTGCGGCTGGTTCAGCTGTACAGGGCTTCGATCTCCGCCGCGTACTTTGCGAGCACGCCTCGGCGTTTGAGCTTCATCGTCGGTGTCAGTTCTTCCGAGTCGGGCTGCCATTCGTTCGGCAGGATCGCGAAGCGCTTCACCGACTCGACGCGAGAGAACCGCGCGTTCGCCTCGCCAATCTCGCGCTCCACTTCGGCCCGCACATCGGGGTCTTCGGCCAGCGCCGCCATGCTCGTTGCCTCGATGCCGCGCGACTTCGCCCAGCCCGGCGCGCTGTCGGGGTCGAGCACGACGAGCGCCGACACGTATGGACGGTTGTCGCCGATGACGCACGCCTGGCCGATCAGTACGCCGCCCTTCAGCGCCGCCTCGATGTTGGCGGGTGAGATGTTCTTGCCGCCCGCCGTCACAATCAGTTCCTTCTTGCGGTCGACGATGCGCAGGTAGCCGTCGTCGAACACGCCGATGTCGCCGCTGTGGAACCAGCCGTCGGCGTCGAGCACCTCGGCGGTCTGTTCGGGCGCGTTCAAGTAACCCCGGAAGATGTTGCCGCCGCGGCAACACACTTCGTCGTCCTCGGCGAGACGCACCTCGATACCGGGCATCGGCCGCCCGACGAACCCGACCCGCACTCGGTACGGGTCCCACGTCATCGGGCCCGTCGTTTCCGAGAGGCCGTAGATCTCCGACAACGGTACGCCGAGACTGCGGAAGAACCGCAACACCTCGAGCGGGATGGGCGCCGCGCCGGTGACGGCGACCTGCATGTGGTCGAGTCCGATCATCTGGCGCACCGCGGTGAGCAATGGTTCGACCGGCGCATAACGCTGACGCAATGCTTCCGGAAGTTCCTCACCGCGCGCGCGGTACTCGGACACTTCCCATCCGATCTCGAGCGCGGCCTGGCCGTCGGCAGCGCGTTGCGGGTCGGCGTTCATCGCGTTCGCGATTCCAGCGTGGAGCTTTTCCCAAACGCGCGGCACCGCGAAGAACGTCTGCGGGCGCGCGTGCGGGAGGTACTGCGCGGCAAGCCCGGGTTCCGGGCACGTCGTCACTTCGAACGCCGACGCCATGCCGAGATAGTGCGTCGACATGCGCTCGGCGATGTGCGCCATCGGCAGATACGAGAGCGCGCGCCAACCGGTCGGGTCGTGCGGTTCGAGCGTCGCGCGGTAGCACTCGACCGTCCAGCAGACATTGGCGTGGTCGAGCATCACGCCTTTTGGTGGACCGGTCGTGCCGGACGTGTAGATGATCGTGGCGAGGTCGTCGGGCTGCGCGGTCCCCACTTCGCTCACGAGATCGAGAGGCGCAGTGGCAGCGACCGCGTCGAAGCGCGCGACGTCGGCCGGCGCGTCACCATTCGGATCTTCGATCACGACCAGCTCTTGCAGCGTCGGGAGTTCCGCCCGCACCTTCAGCACGCGTTCGAGGAATCCCAAGTCTTCGAAGATGCCCGCGCAGGCCCCGCTGTGCGAGATGAGGTATTGCATCTGTTCGGGCGACGACGAGTTGTAGATCGAGATGGGGGTGGCGCCGAGGAACAACGTGGCGACGTCGGCCACGTGGAACTCGGCCCGGTTGCGCATCATCAGCACGACCCGGTCGCCCCGCCCAACGCCCCGATCCCGGAGGCCGGCCGCCACCTTTGCCACCTCGGCCGCATAGTCACGCCAGGTGAGTTCCCGCCACGCTTCGCCGTCTTTCCATCGCAGGGCGACGGCGTCAGGGCGGGCCGCGACGGTGTCGAGAAAGGTCCGGCCAATCGTCATGCCGGCCACCCGCTCGTCCAGCTCTCGGCGGCGTGCACGCTGGTCATCCATCGTTTCCCCCGATACCTGGCAGGACCCGTCGTGTGACCCGGTGTTGTAGCCCGTCGGCCTCCCGGAGGAAAGGGCGTTGTCCACAGGATCTGTCCACAGGGCCTATGGATAACGGGGTGGCGATGGTGGAATACTCACCGTCGACCGTCCCGAGGAGATCGTTGGGGCGCCCGGCAGGGGGCTTCTCTACCAACTCTCCTCGGGACGTTCAACGTCCTGGATCGCCTCGCTCCGCACGGCTCGATTCGAGTTCGGCGAGCACTTCGTCCGTGTCGGCACCGAGCGGTCGACCCGCGTGGCGCACATGACCCGGCGTCTTCGACAGTCGTGCAACGGGTGCCTGCTGCACGATGCCGTCGACTTCTATCAACACCTCACGCTCACGCACGTGTTCGTCGGCGAGTACGTCGTGCATCGAGTACACGGGAGCGATCGCGGCTTGGGCCTCGTTGAACGCGGCGAGGACTTCACGCGACGTGCGCGCCGCGATCCACGCGGCCACGAGATCGTTGAGTTCGTCGCGATGCGCGACACGCCCTTCGAACGACGCGAAGCGCGCGTCGTGGCCGAGGTTCATCAACTCCATGACGCGATGCGCGACGGATTCCGCGGACGTCGACACCGCGACCCAGACACCGTCGGAACAACGGAACGTGCCGCGCGGCACTGTGTACGGGATGCCCGACCCGAGGCGAGGCTGTTCGTAGCCGAGGTGCGCAGCTGCTGACGGCAACGCACTCATCATCTGAAGCATCGACTCGAGCAGGTTGACATCAATCACCTGCCCTTCGCCGGTGCGGTCGCGGTGGCGCAACGCGACCATCACTGCGAACGCACCGGCGAGCGCGGTCACTTCGTCGGTGAGCGCGATCGGCGGAAGGAGTGGTGGACCATCGGGTTCACCATTGATCGCGGCGAAGCCACTCATCGCTTCCGCGAGCGTCGCGAACCCTGGTCGTTGCGCGTACGGTCCGTCCTGGCCGAAACCAGTTACGCGCAAGATCACCAAGCGCGGATTGCGTTCGAGCAACTCGGCGGGCCCGAGACCGAGACGTTCGAGCGTGCCCGGCCGCAGGTTCTCGATGAGCACGTCGGCGGTGTCGACGAGCGCGCGCATCGCGGCGACACCATCGTCGGACTTGAGATCCAGGACGATGCAACGCTTGCCGCGGCCGAGAAGTCGCCACATGTAGGAGTCGCCACCCTCGGGCGGTATCCAGCCCATGCGACGCGTGCCGTCGCCTGTCGGTGCCTCGACCTTGATCACGTCGGCACCAAAGTCGGCCATGTAGCGCGCCACGCCCGGACCCGCGAGCACGGTCGCCATGTCGATCACCCGCAACCCGTCCAGCGCCTGCATCCCCGAGCAGGTTACGGAGCGTGCGTCGCTACGCAACAAATAGTGTTGCGTAGCGACGCACGCTCTTAGTCAGTAGGTGACGGTGAAGCAGCGGTCGGCTAAGGAGCCGAGGGCGTAGTCGCGGTAGAGGTCGGCGAACATGTGGCGGGTCCGCTCCGTCCACGCCATCGCGTCGGGTGCGGCGATGCGGCGCACGAGTTGGGTGTAGCCGCCTTCGTGGAGCCGGTACTCGGCCCACGCACCGGGATAGTCCTTCACGCACGCGACCTCGACCACCGG
>JAODBJ010000236.1 GCA_025463905.1 Actinomycetes bacterium | reverse complement strand
ACGGCGTCCGCGACGTAGACGAGCGCCATCGGGTCCTGCCCGACGTGCAATGTCTTGATCACCGAGTCGGTGGCGGTGTCGATCACGTCGACGGCGTCGGACTTCTGGAGCGCGACGTAGATGCGCGTGTTGTCGGGGCTGGGCCAGATGCCGTGTGGCGCCTCGCCGGAGGTCTCGATGCGCTTGACGAGCACAGGGTGCGCGCCGTTGCGGCGGAAGACGAGCACCTGGTTGAGCCCCGCGACCGTCACGTAGGCGTAGGCGTGCCCGTCGCGCTTGGAGACGAAGTTCGGGTGGTTGGTGCGCGGCCCGGTGTCGAGGATGCGCAGCACGCGCATCCGGCGGGTGTCCACGATCGTGGTCTTGCCATCGAACGGGTGGCCGAGCCACAACTCGCGGCCATCGGGGGAGATCGCCTCGTCGGACGACCGCGGCGCCACGCCTCGGATGCGCCCCACGATCCGGCGGTCGTGCACGCGCACGACGTCGACTTCCGCCGCGCGCAAGTGGTTGACGTAGGCGAGCTTGCCGTCGGGGCTGAACACCACCTTCGACGGCCCGTCGGCGGTCGCGATCCGGTGAACCTGGCGCCCGGTCCGTACGTCGAGGACCGAGACATGGCGCTGGCCGCGTACCGCCACCCACAGCGTGCGCCCGTCAGGCGAGACGAAGCCCTCGTGCGGCGAGCGTCCGACGTAGGAGGTCGTGACACGGTTGTTCGGCGTCCGCACGAGCTGCGCCGCGTTGGAGGCCACGCTGATCACGTCGAGCAGGCGGCCATCGCGCGAGAACCCGAGCCCGTGCACGTCGACCTGGCTGTGGTCGACCGGGCCGAGGATCTGGTCGAGCCGGTCGCCGCCGAGCGCGATCGTCCCGAGTACCTCGTCCGTCGCAGGGTTGATGACCGAGACCGTATTCGAGCTCTGGTCCGCGGTGTAGACGCGGTCGCGCGATGAGATGCGCTGAGCACCCGGCAGCGCCGGCGCCTGCACCACCCCGGTCGCGGCGGGCACGGAATCGCTACTGGAGTCGTCATTGCTGCACGCGACGCCGACCGCGAGCAAACTCGCGAGAATCACGGACAGCATCGCGTTCATGCGCATTGCCGGCTCCTCGAGCGCTGCGTCGAACGGTGCTGCACTCCTTCGACGAGGGTCGCGGCTCGCGCACAAGTCGGAAACGCACGTACATGCAATATGTAGTGCGCTGCTTCGCCTTCCGAGCGAGATGCGCGCTGCCACGAGATGAACACGCTCCGCACTCGCGCGCCACGCCTCCGAAACATGCTCTGGAAAGTCTCTGAAACCACGAGCTCGTCGCGACCCTGGAACAGGTCGAGGAACGACATCAACACGTCGCTGGCAACCGCACGAACATCCTCGCAGCTGAGCCTGGCGCTTGAGTGGCGGCTGGACATCGACGATCCGCTCGAGTTGCGGGCAGTCGAGCTGGTTCGTCGAGACCCCGCACAGATGTCGGATCGGCAGCGTCTCACCTTGCGCGACTTCTTCCTGCGCCGTATTGAGGATGCCCGCGGGTCAGGGGAATTCGAGATCATCCCGCCAAGCTGCTCTTGTTCGAACCCCGGGCCGCGATAAACGCGGTCGGGGTTCTTCAATTCGGCGTCTACCTGTTCCATGCGGTCGTCGTGTCGGATCGATCGACGGGAGGACGACGTTGCGATGAGTTTGCGCGGCCGCGCGACTGCCAGCTGCACGAGATTCTCCGAGACCGCCGCGGAGCGCGCTTCCGTTCTAGTCGAGCGGCTGGTGGGCGATCGTCGAGGGTTCGCGGCCGGCGAGGAGCCAGCCGGCGGTGACCGCGATAAGCGGGAGGCCGACGATGATGACAACGAGGTTGGCGATCGGTACGTGCGTGAGCGGGTGCAGGTCACTTCGATGCCACGCGATGAGCGCGAGGTACGCACCGCCGGTACCGAGAAGCGCGCCGAGGAGTGCGAGCGCACCGGCCGTCGCACCGGTGAGAGTGCGACGAGTCGTGCTCGTCGCACCCGTCGCCGCGAGTGTCCGAAGGTCGTTCGCGGTTTCGCTGCGGATCAGGCCGACCGTCATGGCGAGAATGCCGAGCGCGACGAGGATGCCGATCGCGGTGGCACCGTTTCGAAGCTTTGCGTACGACGCCTCGCCGCGGTGCGTTGCGATCGCGATCCCGGCGCCGCTCGCCGCGCGCTGCGCGGTGTTGATCTGGCTCGCGGTCAGCGGGTGGGGGGTTTGGATGAGCCAGCCCGCCGAGATGGGCTTCAGCCCGAACGCGCGCAACGCGTGTGTTGTGAGCAACGTGCCCGGGTCGGAGGTATAGGTCGGGAGCTTGGCGAGCTGGATGGTGGGTTGCCACTCGTAAGGCCCTCGGGGCGCCGCCGGTCCGCCGCGCGGCGCGGTGACCACGAGGCCTTTCGTGTCAGTTCTCGCGGTGACGATGTCGGTGTTCGCGTTGATGTCGGTTGTGTTGATGCCATAGTGCCGAAGGAGCGCCGGGGTCGCGATGTACAGCGGGACCGTGCCGGTGAGTTCGATGCCGGTGTGGCCGCCGCGATGGATCGTCGTCACCCTTGCCAGCTGCACCGGCACCTTGACGTCGATTCCGCCGGCCGACGACGAGGCCGACGCGGGCCCCTTGTGGCGGATCGAAAGCCCGGATCCCCGTGGCCCGGACTGGTCGAGTGAAAAGGTCCCTGAGGCCGGGTTGACGGCTTGCGTGAGCGGGATTGCGACGGCATGGAGTGTGGCCGCGAGCGCACCGACTTTGGTCTGGACTGCTTGGGTCTGGGCCGCGGTGCGTACTGGGACGCCGGCGGCACCTTCGACGAATACGGCGTTGTTGCTGTTGTCGAGGTAGACGAGGATTTCGTTGGTCGGAAGGTTCGCTGTGCTTCGTGGCGCGGCGAGCGCGGCGGCGCTGACCGCAACGGTCGCGGCGATGGCCAACGCGAGGCTGATGGCGCCGAGGGCGGCTGCGGACCGGGCTTGGTAGCGCGCAAGATCGCGCAGCGCGAGGCGTAACGCGATCGGCGCCCGACGGCCAACGACTGCGATCGCACGGATGAAGAGCGGTCCGAGGAACAGCATCCCGAACGTGGTCGTGACCGTGCCCGCGATGATCAGGTACGCGTTTGGCTTCGTCCGGTCGGCGAACGCGAGGCACGCGAATCCGGCCAGCAACATGACGCCTCCGGCACCAGCGAAGCGATGCGCCGGTTTGGGTGGCGCCGGCCTTCCGGACAGTGCCGTAACGATGGAAGCGCGGGCGGCAGAACGCGCAGGCCACCAGGCGGCGGCCACCGCGGTGAGGACCGCGAGGGCCACCGCCATGCCGATCGCCCACCACGGCAGGTGGAACACGTCGATCCGGTGCTTCGCGAGCTTCTCAATTTGCGGCGCGAGCACGATCCAACTCATCAGCCCGACGACCGCTCCGATCACCGAGCCGACCACGCCGGCGACCACGCCGTTGGCGACCATCGCCAACCGGACATGCCGGTCCGTCGCGCCGAGCGCGCCGAGCATGCCGAGCGCGCGGAGGCGACGTTGCGCCATCACCGCGAAACCGGCCGCCGAGACGAGGCCGACGAACAACAAACTGATGGTCTCAACCGCGAGGATGGCCGCCGCCGCGGCCGTCTGGTTCAACGCGCCGCGGGTGCCGATGCCGGTCGCGTTGCCGGTCGGCCGGAAGTCCATGACCTTCTGCGGACTCGCGTTGAACAAGATGGTTACTTGCGTCGGCGAAGTGATCTGTCCGGGGGCGACGAGCGCGAAGTTGTCGTTCAGATCGAAGGGGTTCTCGACGAGTCCTACGACGGTGCGGGCATGTCCGTTGTCGACGAGCCGGCCTCCTACCTGCACGTTGAAGCTCGTGGCCGCAGCGCGGGTGAGCGCGATTTCTCCGGCGCCGGTCGGGTAACGGCCGGTCACGAGGCGCAACATGGGGTGACCGAACTTGCCATTCGGGTCCTGCGCGCGCACGTCGACTTTGTCGAGCGATCCGGGGATCGCGATCGACGTGTGTGCAATCTCCTCGATCGTGCCGAACGCCTGCCGGGCGGCGGTGACGTCGGCGCGGCCGGAACCGTCAAAGGTCATCAAACTGTTCGCGGCACCGAACGTCGAGTCTGCGGAGTGCGCCGCGTTGTAGCCGAACGCGACACCAACCACCGTCGCCGCGACGGCCAGCGCCACGAGCGCCAACACCAACACTTGCTGGCGCCACTCGCGCCGGAACAGTCGCCACGCCCACAGGTAGATGGCGCGACGAGCCGGTCCGCCGCCGTTGCCTCCGCTTTCCAGCACGCTCGGCCGCTCTTCGAGCGCGAGGCTCAAGACGTCGCTCCTGGCGAGAGGAGCGATTCGGGACCGGGCGGCGGCATCGTCTGATCGACGATGCGCCCGTCTCGGAGGAACACGACGCGGTCGGCCCATGAGGCCAGCTGCGCGTCGTGCGTGACGATCACGCCGGCCACGCCGCGCTGGCAGGCGGCGCGCACGAGCCTGATCACTGCCTCCGCGTTGACCGAGTCGAGCGCACCGCTCGGTTCGTCGGCGAGCAGCAGGTGCCGGTCGCCAACTACGGCGCGCGCGATCGCGACGCGTTGTCGTTCGCCGCCCGAAAGCTCGTCGGGAAAATGGGATGCTCGATCGCCGATGCCGAGTTCCTCCAACGCGTGCATCCCGGCGACGCGCGCTTTCTTCGCGGTCACGCCGTCGAGCTCCAACGGCAGCGCGACGTTCTCAACCGACGTCAATCCGGCCAGCAAGTTGAAGTCTTGGAACACGTAACCGATCGACCGTCGTCGTAGCCGCGCGCGGTCGTTGCGAGACATGTTCGCGACCGGGACCCCGTCGACCAACACCTCGCCGCTGGTCGGTACTTCGAGGCTCCCGGCGATGGTCAGCAGGGTGCTCTTGCCCGACCCGCTCGGCCCCATCACCGCGACCAACATGCCGGCCTCAACCGACAGGTCGACGTTTCGCAGCGCGTGCACTTCGGTCGGACCGTCGCCGTAGACCTTCGACACGCCGCGAAGTTCGAGCGCGCTCATCGCCGCATCCCCACGCGACGACGCAAGCGGGGCGACAACGAAGGCGCCGGCGCCGGTTCCGGCGCGTCTTTCGCGTCAGCCGCCAAGCGCGCGAGACGGCCGTCGGCGGCGTCGAGCCATCGAATCACGGAATCGAGGCGGAACAACTCGGCGTCGACCACCAGCAGGAAACCGACGTCGTGCTCGGGCGCGTCTTCCTTGAGCCGGGTCCACTGCTGCATCAGCTCGACCACGTAGCGGCGGTGCACCTGCACCACGTCCCGCACGTCGACGCCGGGCAACGCAAGCGCCACCAAGACCTTGATCACCAGCTCGTCCCGTGGGGGCGAGGTCATGTCGGGCGGTGTGCGCAGCCACGTGGCCAACTCCGCTTCGCCCTCCGGGGTTATATGGAAGCCTCGCTGCGGGCCTTCCTCCGTGCCGTCGTCGTCGGATTCGACGAGGCCGTCGCGCTCGAGCCGTCGCAAGGTCGTGTAGACCTGCCCGACGTTGAGCGGCCACACCTCCCCGGTCCTTGCTTCGAACTCCTGACGGAGCTGTAAGCCGTACTTCGGGCCCTCGCTCAGCAGCGCCAGCAAGGCGTGCCGCACGCTCATGACCAGGTCGTTTCTCGGAGCATACTCAGTATGCTATCCGATATTGACGCGATGTCCAGCCGCCGCGCGTTCGGTTCAAATATCCATGCGGAGTGATTCGGCCTCGTCGGCCAGTGATAGCCAGCGCTCTTCGGTGGCGTCGACGCAGCGCTGGCTGGTGGCGAGCTTCGCGCTGAGGCGCACCAACTCCTTGTGGTCGGCGCGCACCGCGACGAGTTCGGCCTGCACCTTGTCTCGCGCCGCGATCGCGTCGGCGAGCTCGCGATCGGCGAGCCCCAGCTGACGGCGCAGTGTGCTGGGGCTTTTCCTCGACACCGGCTTCGCCGCGGGACGCGTCTCGATCCTTTGCGCCGCGGGGGCGGCGGACGCCGAGCCAGCCGTTCCGGCTGCACCGGTCGGCCGCGCCGCGTGTTGCGCGAGCCATCCGGCGACGCCGCCGCGCACCACGACGGCTCGACCGTTGAGGTCCAGTGCCATCACCTCGCTGACCGTGCGATCGAGGAAGACGCGGTCGTGGCTGACGACGACGACGATGCCAGGCCAGTCGTCGAGGAACTCCTCGAGCGCGCGCAGGGTGTCGAGGTCGAGATCGTTCGTCGGCTCGTCGAGCAGCAGCAGGTTGGGCTGCTCGATCAACGTGAGCAGGAGCTGCAGGCGCCGACGCTCGCCGCCCGACAGCGTGCTGATCGGCGCGAACTGCGCGTCGCCGTCGAACCAGAACTGGCGCATCAGCTTGACGTCGTCGAGCGTGGGTTCACCCTTGCCGCCGGTGACGGCGTCGCGCACACGCTGCTGCAGGTCGAGGTCGCGGCCGAGCTGGTCGTAATAGCCGATCTTGACCGTGCGTCCGATCTCGATCGAGCCCTGCGTTGGCTGCAGTCGGCCGGCGATGAGGTCCAGCAGGGTGCTCTTGCCGGCACCGTTGGGGCCCACGATGCCGACGCGATCGCCCGGTTCGAGCATGTGGTCGAACGGCTTCAAGACGAGGAGCGGTCCGGCGTCGCCACCGTCGCGTGAGCTGGGCCACGAAAACCCGACGCCGTGGACCTCGACGCCCTTCGATCCCATTCGGGTGCTGCCGAGCGACAGCCCGAGTTCACCCTCGCGTGCGCTCGCCGCCGGACCGCGCCCGAGAAGGGCCTTGGCGGCATCGATGCGCGCCTTTGGCTTCGATGTGCGCGCCGGCGCGCCACGCCGCAGCCACGCGAGCTCGTGTCGCGCGAGGTTCTTGCGCGTTTGCTCTGCCGTCGCGGCCTGCGCTTCGCGTTCGATGCGAGCCGCGAGGTATGCCGCGTATCCGGATCCGCCCGTCCGTTCGTGAGGAACGTGGAGGTAACTCGCGCCGCGGTC
>JAODBJ010000232.1 GCA_025463905.1 Actinomycetes bacterium | reverse complement strand
CTCGATGCCGGGCAACGCGCGCAACTCGTGCGCGACATGGCAAACCGCGTTGTCGACGCCGCCGGCGACCGCCCGATCGTCATCGTGTCGAACGCGCCTGAAGTGTGCACGTGGGCCGCTGAGCGCTGCATAGATGTGATCTCCGACCCCGGTTCGCTCGATGCCGCGGCACGCGCGGGCGTCGAGCACCTGCGTGGCCTCGGGTGTTCCCGAGTGGTGATCGCACACGGCGACCTGCCCTTCGCGACGACCTTCGATCACGTTGCGGGCGAAGCCACCGAACCCGTCGCGGTGATCGTTCCGTGCCATCGCCACGACGGCACTCCCGTCCTGGCGATCCCCACCGATGTCGCGTTCACTTTCTCCTACGGTCCCGGGTCGTTCGCTCGGCACTGCGACGAAGCACGTAGCCGCGGTCTCGACGTGCGGATCGTCGAAGACCCTTCCCTCGCGTTCGACGTCGACGTGCCCGCGGACCTCGACCGGCTCTCGCCGCACGTCCACGCCCAGCCGTGAGTGTGCGCATCGACCTGCCGGTGCCGGCGCGCGCGCTCGCCATCGGCGCGCATCCCGACGACATCGAGTTCGGGTGCGGCGCGACGCTCGCGAAATGGGCTCGGGCCGGTTGCCACGTGCACCTACTCGTTCTCACCGACGGTTCGAAGGGCTCGTGGAACGCCGACGAAGACCTCGCCACGCTGGTCGCGACCCGCGGGCGTGAACTGCGCGACGCGGCCGCGGCGCTCGGCGCGTCGGGTGTCTCCAGTCTCGATCTGATCGACGGCGAACTCACGTCGGATCGCGACGACCAGGCGCGAGTGTGCCTGTCGATCCGCGAAACCCGCCCCGACGTCGTGCTCGGGCACGACCCGTGGAAGCGGTATCGGCTACACCCCGATCACCGTCACGCGGGTGAGCTCACCCTGGACGCCATCGTCGCCGCGCGCGACCCGCATTTCTTCCCCGAGCAACCGTTCGCACCCCACCGGCCTTCGCACGTGCTGCTGTTCGAAGCCGATCGCGTCGACCATGTCGAACGGGTCGACGAAGAGCACGTCGATGCGAAGATCGCCGCGTTGTTGTGCCACCGGAGTCAGTGGCGGTCGACGATGGGCATCGACGACCGTCCCGAAGAACAGCAGGCGACATGGGAACGAGGCGAACGCGCCGTCGCCGCGGCCGACGGTCTTCGCGTCGGCGCGCGCTACGCCGAAGTGTTCGCCCGACTGGACGACATCTAGTCCGCTACGCGTTGAGGGTCGTGGCAAGCCGGATCGGCTGCAGCGATCTCAGGGCGTCGACCTCACTCGGCGATGCGTCGTCGATCGCGACGGTCACCCCGCGTTCCGGCGACGGAATCGGCATCGAGCGCCGACCGCTGTACGTCGCGCCCCGTTCGAACCCGATCACACTGCCGAGCGCGGCGCCGACGATCGCGACGATCACCATGCGGCCCCACAACACCAACCCTCCGAAATGAACCATCGCGCCCGGCAATGCGACTATCGCACCAAGCACGCATCCGATGACCGTCGCGGGCAGGATCGCATTCCACATTTCCATGGTGAACGGGCGAACGGTGCTCTCCAACACCTGGACCTCGACCGTGTGGAGCCCGTCATTCTGTAACGACGTGACATGGTCGCGGTGATCGCCGACCCGTATCTCGGCGGGATCGGCGCCGGCCCGCTGCGCGGCCGCGGCCGCAGCGCGGGCTTGACGTTCAGTGGGGAACACCCCGATCACGCCCGTCTGACATTCCACTCGCGACTGCGTCACGCCCGATCCCTCCAATGACGCAGACCTTCCCGATCCGGCGTGGTCGCAAACCGGGGAGCATCCGATCCCAAACGCGACGAAGGGCCCTCGCGGGCCCTTCGCTCAGCTCAGCTGTGAACCGAAAAGTCAGGAAGACTTTTTGGCGGTGCGCTTGCGCGTGGTGCGACGAGCGGCCTTCTTCGCCGGCGCCTTCTTGGCGCGCTTGACGGTCCGCTTCTTCGCAGCCTTCTTCGCCGTCTTCTTGGTGGCCTTCTTGGCTGCCTTGCGCTTGGCGGGTGCCTTCTTGGCGGTCCGCTTCTTCGCAGCCTTCTTCGCCGTCTTCTTGGCGGTCTTCTTGGCTGCCTTGCGCGCAGTCTTCTTCGCGGGTGACTTCCGCGCAGTTGCCTTGCGCTTTGCAGGCGCCTTCTTGGCGGCCTTGCGCTTGGCGGTCTTCTTGGCCGCCTTCTTTGTGGCCTTCTTTGCAGGAGGCACGGGCACCACCTTTCTTAGAGAGCTCTCGGGTAGGGGAAGTTCGAACTTCGCATCACTCGGAACGCAGGGTGAGCGCCGCCCTGCGTCCTACTTGGCTAACTGCTTTGCACGTGAGCTTTGAATTTCGAGCCCACGCTGAACTTTGCACTCTTGCGCTCCGGGATCTGCACCGGTTGGCGCGTCCTTGGATCTACACCTGTGCGTGCCTTGCGCAGCGCAGGTTGAAACGTCCCGAAGCCTGGGAGTGTGACCTTCTCACCGCTCGCGACCGTGTTCTGAACCGCTTCGATGAACGCGTTCAACGCGCTCTCTGCGTCGGTTCTGCTCACGCCCGCGCCTTGCGCGATCGCTTCTATGAGTTCACCCTTGTTCACGCGCAGTCCTCCACGCGTTGCGTGTGTCCGTGACATGAGAACGTATTCACGTTGCAAGGTCAAGCATTTCCGACCGAAACAACGCGTACGACCTTCGTAAGACCTGCGAACGCGCACGTTTCAACACGCGCGATTCGCGCGTGCGGTGACGCGTTTCGACCAACATGCGCGTTTCTACGCGCGCAGTGCGCGATCATGACGCGTGTTGGTGGATGGTCGCTACGACGCGTTCATTCTTTGGGCGGAGGCGCGCGACGACGCGCGAAACAACATTCGCGGCGACATTCGTACCGACAATCGCGATCACACGCACGATCACGCACGCGAGAACAGTCACGATCGCGGTCACGATCGAGATCACGACGATCACGCGGCCGCGTGTGATTCGCAACGCGACGATGCCAACTTCGATACCGATGTCGAGTTCCAACTCGCGATCACCGCGGGCGCGCACAAAGGTGAGGTGATCGAGTTGATCGCGTCGAACTTCGCGACACGCGACCCGATCGAACTCGTCGGCTTGCCGTGCACACTCGTCGTCGACAACGGCACGCCGCGCATCGAGGCGTGATCGCGTACGCGAAACGGAGCCCGGTCTGGACCGGGCTCCGGGTGCTGGCAGCCCCGAGCGGATTCGAACCGCCGTCGCCGCCTTGAGAGGGCGGTGTCCTAGGCCACTAGACGACGGGGCCAGGGGCCGAGCGGCTCAGGGCCGACCGGCCGGGCTCGGGGGGGAGGACTCGAACCCCCAATGACAGGGCCAGAACCTGTTGTGTTGCCGATTACACCACCCCCGAATGGGTGTGCCGTCGCCCGGCGAACCGGCGCTACGGCCGAGTCAGCATAGCGAGTCCTGGTACCAGCTTTCCGACGTGACGTTCCTTGTCGAGAAGGTGGTAGCCGAGGATGCGGCCGGCGGCGACACGCAACGTCTCATTGGCCATGCGTCGCCACGCGGCCGCACCCTTGATCGGGCTGGTACGCGTCGGTGACGTCACCGCGTGCAATCCCACTTCTTTCGCGATGCCTTGGATGCGCGCGGAGTGGTACGGATCGGAGACGAGTACGACACGGCTGAGGCCGCGCTGCTTCAAGAAGCGCGCCGACGCCTGCAACGATTCCCACGACGACTGGCCCGACGTCTCTCGCAAGATCGCACCGTCGGGTACACCCAACTTGTGCAAGTACATGGCCGCCGCGGTTGCTTCGGTGAAGCGGTCACCGGGTTGCTTGCCACCGGTCACCACCACCTTCGGAGCGATGTGATGCGCGTACAACTGATACGCGTGGTCGAGCCGGGCCGCGAGCACCGGCGACGGCCGTCCGTCGTATTGCGCCGCGCCGAGCACGATGATCGCGTCCGACGGTCGAGCGTCATCGTCGCGTGATGCCATCCAGACCTGCACGAACGTGACCGCGAGATACAGGAAGGTGATGCCGGCGAGCAGCATCGCAATCTTGAACGCGAGCCGTAACAGCCGGATCACGGGTCAGAGACGAGCGCGGGCAGCACGAAGTCTTGCCAGCGTCGTTTCGCGGGTGAGCAGGTAGATCGCTTCGAACGCCGGCAATCCGACGTCACTCCCCTGGGTCACCGCGAAGACCGCCTTCATGGTTTTGCGGACGGGGAGTCCGAGACCTTCGATCAGGGGCCGCAGGTCGATCGACTCCGGATCCCACGCGCACACGGCGAGGTGTTGGATCGCGGCGTCGAGGAAGTCGGCGAGCCGGTCGATCTTCGAGATCTTTTCCCACGCGGCTTCGTCGATCCGAAATTCATCCTCGGGGATGAAGAGGAACTGGACTTGTTGCGCGATGTGCACGAGGGTCTTGGCGCGGGGCTGGGCCAGGGCGACGGCGTCCTCGAATACCTGCACGTCGAGCCGCCCGCCGTAGCGGTCGCGAGCGAACGGGAGCACCTCGCCGACGAGATCGGCGAGCGGCAACGCCCGGATGTGCTCGCCGTTCATCCAGTCGAGTTTCTGGTGGTCGAACATCGCGGCGGAGTGCGATACCCCGTCGAGGTCGAACTGGGCCACGATCGAGTCGGTCTCCATCACCTCGTTGCCGTCCTCGGGTCCCCAACCCTGCAGGGCGAGGTAGTTGAGCACCGCGCTCGGGAGGTACCCCTCGTCGCGGAATTCCTCCAGCGCGACTGCGCCGTGACGCTTCGACAGCTTCGCGCCGCCGGGGCCGAGGATCAGCGGCAAATGCGCGTACGCGGGCGGCGTCTCGGAACCGAGCGCGCGTCGCAGGGCGAGCACGCGGTGCGTCGAGTCGATGAGGTCCTCACCTCGCAACACGTGCGTGATCTCCATGTCGATGTCGTCGACCGCATTCGCGAGGAAGAACACCGGCGTGGAATTCGATCGCACGATCACAAAATCCGAAATCGTCGACCACTCGACCGACACGTCACCGCGGATGAGGTCGGTGAACGTGCTGCGCCCCTCGTCGGGGGTGCGGAAGCGAATCGCGCGCGGCCGTCCTTCGCCGACGAGCTCGAGGCGTTGCTCGACCGTGAGGTCGCGGCACCGGCCGTCGTAGCCCGGAGCGCGACCGTCGCGGCGCGCTTCCTCGTTGCGCTCCTTGATCTCTTCCTCGGTGCAGTAGCACTCGTAGGCGAAGCCCTCGACGAGCAGTCGTTCGGCGGCGGCAAGATACGTGTCGAAGCGGTGGCTCTGCAGGTGCGGGCCGTCGTCCCAGTCGAGACCCAGCCACCGCAACGTCATTTGGATCTGATCGACCCACTCCGTGCGCGACCGGGCGACGTCAGTGTCTTCGATCCGCAGGATGAACGTGCCACCGGTGTGGCGCGCGTACAACCAATTGAAGAGCGCCGTGCGTGCGCTCCCCACATGGAGCATGCCCGTCGGCGCGGGCGAGAATCGGACACGCACCTGAGCCGCCATGACGCCTCTGGAGTGTATGGGTTCAGTCGCCGCCGAGCAGACGCTTGGCGATCACGACCCGCTGCACCTGGTTCGTGCCCTCATAGATCTGCGTGACCTTTGCGTCGCGCATGAACCGTTCGGCCGGGAAGTCGCGCGTGTACCCCGCGCCGCCGAGTAGTTGGACGCAGTCGGTGGTGACCCGCATCGCGGTGTCGCCCGCGAAGAGCTTCGCCGTCGACGACGCACGCGCCGTGCCACCTCGCCCCTCGTCGATGAGCGCGCAGGCGCGATATACAAGGGCGCGCGCCGCATCGACCTGCACCGCCATGTCGGCGAGCATGAACTGCACGCCTTGGAAGTCGGCGATGCGTTGGTCGAACTGCCGGCGCTCCTGCACGTATTGCGTCGCGAGTTCCAACGCGGCCTGCGCGATGCCGAGCGCCTGCGCGCCGACGATCGGCCGTGATTCATCCAGCGCGCCCATCGCGTACGCGAACCCCGCGCCTTCGTCGCCGATGAGGTTCGCGGCCGGCACCACACAGTCGTCGAGCATCACTTCACCGGTGGGCGAACCGCGCATCCCCATCTTCCGCTCGAGCTTTCCGATCGAGAACCCGGGGAACGTTTTCTCCACGACGAACACACTGATGCCCCGGTGCCCCGCGGCCGGATCGGTCTTCGCGAAGACCGTGTAAAAGTCGGAGACCCCGGCGTTGGTGATCCAGAACTTGCGCCCGTTGAGGATGTAGTGGTCGCCGTCGCGCACGGCACGCGCCTGCATGCTGGCGACGTCGCTCCCCGCCCCGACCTCCGACAGGCAGTAGCTCGCCTGGCACTCCCCCGACGCGACCCGCGGCACGTAACGCGCTTGGAGTTCGGCGCTGCCGTGGCGGATCACCGGTGTCATGCCGAGTTTCGAGATGAACGTGAAGAGGCTCGACGAGCCGCACGCGCGCGCGACCTCTTCCACCGCGATTGCGTGCGCGAGGAGCCCGGCGCCCTGCCCCCCGAACGCTTCCGGGAACGCGAGGCCGGCAAAGCCGCCGTCGCGCCAGGCTTCCCAACTCTTCCACGGGTATTGCTCGAGCTCGTCGGCCTCGGCGGCATTCGGCGCGATCCCGTCGTCGGCGAGCCGCCGCACCGACGCGCGTAACTCCTCGTACTCGTCGGGCAGGACGAACGCCATCGCGAATGTCAGATGGCGGTTTCGGCGGCGACCAGACGCGCTGCGTTCGCCCGCCATTGCGCGATCCGCTCGCGTACGTCGTTGGACGCGGCCCGCAGCAGGTCTTCGGGGACGCTGTCGACGATCGCTCGCCGGCGCGTGTAGTCGTGCGCCGCTTCTTGGAGGAGCAGCGCGCGCACGGGCGCGAAATCGCCGTTCGCGTCGTAGCCGAGGATGTTGGCGGCGAACTCGACATCGCGGATCACGGGCGCCCGCCCGTACAACGCCGCCCGTCGCGCCGCGATTTCTGCCACGACGGCCACCGCGTCGCCGATGTACTCGTGGGGCGCGAGGCGGAAACGGTCCTTGACGCGGTTCGTGAGCGTGTACGCATACCCGATGTTCGGGCCGGGAGCCCCGCGCATCGGCCCGGAGGGCTGGCTCGAAACGTTGTCGCCGGGGCGGGTCGCGTGCCACCCGCGCGCCGGCGGGTATGCAACCCCGGGCGCAAGGTTCTGCTGCTGGCGCGGGCGGTCGTCGGGGTCAGGCGAAACGAACGGATCGGTGGGCACGAGTCGAGTTTACGAGTGCGCCCGCAACAGCCCGAAGTGGATCGAATCGAGGAGGGCCTGCCATGACGCTTCGATGATGTTCTCGTTCACGCCGATCGTCGTCCAGGTCGTACTGCCGTCGGTCGAGTCGATCAGCACCCGGGTGACCGCCTCAGTGCCATGTTGTGTGTCGAGGACGCGCACCTTGTAGTCGGTGAGGTGGAGCCGGGCGAGGTCCGGGAGACGGTGCACGAGCGCTCTGCGCAGCGCGTTGTCGAGTGCGTTCACCGGCCCGTTGCCTTCGGCGGTGGCGATCATGCGATCGTCACCTACGTGCACCTTCACCGTCGCTTCGGTGAGCACGCCGGGCTGCTCCTCGCCGGTGAGGAAATCGAGGCGCCGCGTGTCGTCGACGATCACCCGGAACGACTCGACGTGGAACCAGTCGGGTTGCCAACCGGTCGCGCGCCGCATCAACAGTTCGAGTGACCCGTCGGCCACTTCGAAGTGGTAGCCCTCGTGCTCGAGCCGCTTCAGCGTTTCCACTACGTCGGTGAGCTGCGGGCCGTCGAGCTCGAGGCCGAGTTCCTTCGCCTTCATCACGAGCGTCGACCGGCCGGCCAGTTCCGACACCACGAAGCGCGTGCCGTTCCCGACCGCGTCTGGTTCCACGTGCTCGTAAGCGTCGGGACGTTTCACGATCGCGCTCACATGCAAGCCCGCTTTGTGCGCGAACGCCGAATGGCCGACGTACGGCGCCTGCGGGTTGAGCGGCATGTTCACGAGTTCGGCCACATGGTGCGCGACCGCGGTGAGCCGCTCCATCCGGTCGGGGGGCAACGTCTGCACGCCCATCTTCAACGTCAGGTTCGGGATGATCGTCGTGAGGTTGCAGTTGCCGGTGCGTTCGCCGTACCCGTTGATCGTGCCCTGCACCTGGATGGCGCCCCCACGCACGCCGGCCAGCGCGTTCGCCACGCCGGTGCCGGCGTCGTCGTGCAGGTGTACGCCCACGCCGACGTCGCCGCCGAAGTAGTCGACGACCGCGCGCACCGTTTCCTCGACCTCGAACGGCAACGTACCGCCGTTCGTGTCGCACAACACGAGCCGGGTCGCGCCCGCAGTGGCGGCCGCCTCGAGCACACGTAGCGAAAACTCCGGGTTGCGCTTGTAGCCGTCGAAGAAATGTTCGGCATCGAAAAACACGCCGAGGCCCGCGTTGACGAGGAACTCCACCGAGTCGCGCACCATCGCGACGCCTTCGTCGAGCGTGGTCTGCAACGCCTCGAGCACGTGGTAGTCCCACGTCTTGCCGACAATGCACACCGTGCCGGCACCGGACTCCACCAGGTGACGCAGCGTGTCGTCGCTGTCGACCTTGCCCTTCACCCGGCGCGTCGAACCGAACGCGACCAACGTGCTCGTGGGCAGCGACAGTTCCGCCGGCGCGCGCCGGAAGAACTCGTCGTCTTTCGGGTTCGCACCCGGCCAACCCGCCTCGATGAAATGCACGCCGAGCCAGTCGAGTTGCTCCGCGATCCGCAGCTTGTCCTCGACGGTGAGTGAAATACCCTCGAGCTGCGCCCCATCCCGAAGGGTGGTGTCGTACACCTCGATTTTGGTCACGCTCGTTCCCCGCCCCGCGGACCCTGCGCCGATGCTGCCCGACTCCGCGTGCGGGCCGGGCTGCTCCTGCGAGCTCACTGCGCTTCTCCGCGAGCCGATGGTTGCCTGCACATACCGCGACGGTCCGCATGAGCGGTGAGCGACCGCGACGGACGAGCAGCGAACTTCGCAGGAGCGGCGAGCCTGCGAGCGCGACCATCACAGATGTACATGTTCGAGCCAGTCTTTGTAGCGGTCGTCTTGGCCGCGCACGGTCGCGGCGTACACCTCTTGGATCTGGCGGGTAATCGGGCCGGGTTCACCGAGGACCCGGTCGTCGACCGAACGGACCGGCACCACTTCGGCCGCGGTGCCCGAAAGGAACGCTTCCTCCGCGATGTAGAGGTCGCTGCGGGCGATGTTCGCGAACTCAACTTCGTAGCCGAGGTCCCGCGCGATGGTGAGCACCGAATCCTGCGTGATGCCTTCGAGTGCGCCCGCCGCGATCGGAGGCGTGAGAATCTTGCCGTGGCGCACCACGAAGATGTTCTCGCCCGTGCACTCGCTCACGTAACCCTGCGGCGAGAGCAGGATCGCTTCGTCGTAACCGGCCTTTAACGCTTCGACCTTTGCCATCGACGAGTTGATGTACATGCCGGTGCCCTTGGCGGCCGGCGGCAACGCGTTGAGGCCGTGGCGCTGCCACGAGCTGATCTTCATGTTCACGCCGTGCTTGATGCCTTCGTCGCCGAGGTACGCGCCCCACGGCCACACCGCGATCGACACGTTCACCGGGCACGGAAGCGTGTTGAGACCCATCTCGCCGTAGCCGTAGAACACGATCGGGCGGATGTAACACGCCGGCAAGCCGTTGACGCGCACCGTCTCCTTCACTGCGTCGACGATCGTGTCGATCGAGAACGGCACGTCGATCATGAAGATCTTCGCCGAGTTGAACAGGCGCACGATGTGGTCGGTGAGGCGGAAGACCGCCGGACCGCGATCAGTTTCGTACGCGCGAATGCCCTCGAACACGCCGCAGCCGTAGTGCAGCGTGTGCGTCAACACATGGATCTTGGCGTCGTCCCAGTCGACGAGCTCGCCGTCCATCCAGATCTTGTCGACCTTCTGGAGTGGCATCGCTACACCCTTTCTGCAATTGCGTTGCCGATCTCCGACGTCGTGCCCTGCACGTCGTCGGCACCCGCAACCGCTTTGTCGATCCGAGCCGCAGCTTCGGTTTCACCGAGGAACTCGCACATCAGCGCGCCGGAAATAATCGCCGCACGCGGGTCAGCTTTGCCCGTGCCCATGATGTCGGGCGCGGAGCCGTGCACCGGTTCGAACAACGACGGACCGGTGCGGGCTGGGTTGAGGTTCGCAGAGGCGGCCCGGCCGATGCCGCCCGCGATCGCGCCTCCGAGATCGGTGAGGATGTCGCCGAAGAGGTTGTCCGTGACGACGACGTCGTAGCGGCCGGGATCCTGCACGAAGTAGATGCACGCGGCGTCGACGTGGTTGTACGCGGTGCCGACCTCGGAGTAGTCGGCCGCCACATCGTTGAACGTGCGCTGCCACAAGTCGCCGGCGAAGGTGAGCACGTTCGTCTTGTGTACGAGCGTCACGTGCTTCTTCTCGCGCTGCTTGGTGAGTTCGAACGCGTAGCGAATGCAACGCTCCACGCCCATGCGGGTGTTCACTGAACCCTGCGTCGCGACCTCGTTCGCGGTGCCGTAGCGCAGCACACCGCCCTCACCTACGTAGGGGCCTTCGGTGTTCTCCCGTATCACGAGCATGTCGACACCGTCGTTGTAACGGCTCGGCCCAGCGCGGAACGGCCGGAGATTGATGTAGAGGTCGAGCGCGAAGCGCATGCGGAGCAACAGCCCGCGCTCGAGCACGCCGGGCGGCACGTCGGGGGTGCCGACCGCGCCGAGGAGGATCGCGTCGAGGCCGCGCAATTCGTCGAGTACGGCGTCGGGGAGCACTTCGCCGGTGCGCAGGTAGCGAACGCCGCCGAGGTCGTAGTCGACGGTGTCGAGCGCGACACCCGCGGCCCGCACCACCTTCAACGACTCAGCCGTGACCTCGGGCCCGATGCCGTCACCGCCGATCACTCCAACCCGATGTGCCACGCCCGTGTCCTCAATCTCTTTAGAAGTCTCTTGAGAAGTCTTTTGGAAAGTCTTTTGGAAGCCCAGCAACGAAAAACCGCCCACCGAAGTGGACGGTTGCTGCGAACGCCGGCGAAACGGCGCTCGCTATACGACGATGATGATGCGGCCGTCGAAATGACGCGAACAGCCACGCGACGGGCGGTGGCAAACGGGCGCGTGGAGGCGGAGCATCGGCTGGATAGCGTGCCATTTCCGAGCCGCGATGTCAATGCACCAGGCCGAGTCCAGCTCCCGGGACGTTCTGCCTGCCCCTGCTCGATAGCCTTCCTTCATGAGTGAAGCCCAGTCGCATCTCTCGGCGCAGGCGTACGAGCGCCTCCGCCAGGAGCTCGAGGAACGCAGCACCACGCGTCGCGTCGATCTGTCCATGTGGATCGAACGCGCACGGGAGCACGGCGACCTCAAAGAGAATGCCGACTACCACGAAGCAAAGCGCGAGCAAGGCATGAACGAGGCGCGCATCCGCCAGATCGAAGGCATCCTGAAGGTTGCCGTCCTCGTGGAAGGTGCGAGCGGAGAGGTGGTGGAGGCCGGGGTGCTCGTCGACCTCCTCTACGAAGGCGAGACGGAACCCGCCACGTATCTCGTCGGGTCCATCGAGGAACGCAACGAGTCGTACGACGTCCTCTCGCTGTCGTCACCACTCGGCCAGGAGATCGCCGGCGCGTCGCCGGGGAAGACGGTCACGTACCAAGGGCCGCGCCGCGAGCTCAAGGTAACGGTCGTCGCAGTTCACCCACTCCCGTAGACAACGCAGTCAGTCGATCTGGGCGAGCGCGGGATCCGGGTCGACATGCCGACCGCGAACGCGCACGGCCCCGGCTTTTGGGGCCGCACGTTCCGCTCCCTCTCGGTGCGCAATTTCCGGCTGTTCTTCATCGGGCAACTGATCTCGAACACCGGCAACTGGCTCACGATCGTGGGCCTGACCCTGCTCGTACTCCACCTGACCAAGAGCGGACTTGCGGTGGGCACGCTGTCGGCCTGTCAGTTCGGCCCGATCCTCGTGCTGTCGCCGTTTGCCGGGGTCATCGCGGACCGGTCCAACAAGCGGAACCTGCTCTTCCTCACGCAAGGGCTCGAGATGTGCCAGTCGTTCGCACTGGGCGCGCTTGCGTTCATGCACCACCCGCCGCTGCTCGCGCTCTACGCCATCGCGTTGGCCGGCGGTTGCATAATTGCCTTCGACAACCCCCTGCGGCGCTCGTTCGTAACCGAAATGGTGCCCGAAGACCACATGCCCAACGCCGTGACGCTCTACAGCGCGCTCGTGAACGCGTCGCGCGTCTTCGGCCCGACGATCGGCGGCGCGCTGATCGTGACCCTCGGCTTTGGCTGGGCGTTCACGATCGACGGCATCAGCTATTTCGCGGTGATCGGCGCGCTCTGGATGATGCGTCCCGAAGAACTCCGCATCGCGCCGGTAACACTGCGCGGGAAAGGCCAGGTGCGCGAAGGCGTGCGCTACGTACTTCGCACGCCCGAACTGTTCCTCGTGTTCGTCGTGCTCGGCATCATCGGCACGCTCTCTTACAACTTCACCGTCGTGTTCCCGCTGTTCGTCGAGCGCTCGCTGCACGGCGGTGACGCGAGCTACACGCTCCTGTATTCGGTGTTCAGCGTCGGGTCGCTGATCGGTGCGCTCGCCGTCGCACAACGCACCCAGGTCACCGTTCGTTCGATGACGCTCGGCGCCGGCATCTTCGGCGTCACGCTGCTCGCGCTCGCGGCCGCCCCGAACCTCGCGTCCGCGTTCCCGATCGTGCTCGTGGTCGGTTTGAGCAGCATCGTGTACACGACCACGAGCACCGCGATCGTGCAGGTACGGGCCGACCCGCGCATGCACGGCCGCGTGCTCGCCCTACAGAGCGTGCTCCTCATCGGCACGACGCCGATCGGCGGACCACTCCTCGGGGCCGCGGCCGACGCGTTCGGCGACCGGGCACCGCTCGTGATCGGCGGACTCGCCGCGATCGGTGCCGCCCTGTTCAGCGCGCTCTACGAGCGCCGCCGCGTGCGCCAAGTCACCGCCGCAGACATTGCTCCCGCATGACCAACCGAGCGGGGTTGTGGGAGTTGTGTGCCCTGACGGGGGCATAACTGCAACAACCTGGCATGGGTCTGGAGCGCCGGTGCGTCATGGTGGTGTGGTGACCAGTCCTCAGATTCCGACCGGCAAGGTGCCCAGTGCACTGTTGGGCCGGCTGCTGCAATCACTCCCTAGCGCGCCGGCCGACGTACTCCTCGGGCCATCACTCGGCGAGGACGCGTGCGCGATCGATGTGGGCGGCGAAGTGTTGCTGGTGGCAGCGGATCCGATCACGCTCACGAGCGCGCAGATCGGGCGCTTCGCCGTAACGGTGAATGCGAACGACATCGCGGTGATGGGCGCACGACCGCGGTGGTTCCTTGCGACGCTGTTGCTGCCGCCGGGTACGACCGAAGCCGACGTCGAAGCCGTCTTCGCGGGCGTTCGCGACGCGCTCGCCGAGACCGGCGCGGCGCTCGTCGGCGGTCACAGTGAGATCACCAACGCGGTTCGCGCGCCCGTCGTTGCCGGAACCATGCTGGGTGTTGCACCGCAGGGCCGCTACGTCACTACCGCCGGCGCCCGGCCCGGCGATGTGGTGGTGCAGATCGGGCGCGCGCCGATCGAGGGCGCGGCGGTGCTTGCCGCGGAGGCACGCGACCGGCTCGGCGCGCTCGACGAGAAGGTTGTCGACGCGGCCGCGAACGCGCTCTACGAGCCGGGCATCAACGTCGTCGAAGCGGCGCTGTTCGCCGCCGATCTCGGCGCGACCGCGATGCACGATCCGACGGAGGGTGGCGTGGCATCGGGGCTCCTCGAACTCGCGTCCGCGTCGAACGTCGCGCTGCGTATCGATCGGCGTGCGCTCGCCTGGTTCGAGCCGGGGCGGGCAGTGTGCGAAGCGCTCGCTGCCGATCCGTGGGCGACGTTGGCGTCGGGTTGTGTGCTGGCCACGTTCCACGCGGCGGCGGCCGCTGGTGCTGTGGCCGCGTTGACGGAGCGCGGATTCGACGCTGCGCTTCTCGGTCGTGTCGACCAGGGGCACGGAGTGATCGACGAAACCGGTGGCGCCTTGCAGTGGCCGGCGCGCGACGAAGTGGCGCGCGTCCTCGGCTCCTGATCTAGCTCACCGCACCGCGCAATAACTCCCGGAGGTTCGACCCGACGGAGGCGGGGCTGGTCGAGTTCAGGAAGTCGACCAGCACGTGCACGAATTGCTCGGGTCGCTCGCAGTGCGGGAAATGCCCGACGTTCTCGAATATCTCCAGACGGCTGCCTTTGATCGCTTCGTGCGTTTCGTACGCCTGGTGCACCGGGATGATCGCGTCGTGGTCGCCCCACACGATCATCGTCGGTATCGCGGACGCGAGGTACAGACGATCTAGCGCACTCACGCGCTGCCCCGAGGCGTCGATCACCGAGCGCAGCGTCTGCAGGAATGCGGATCGCGTCTGCGCGTCGGAAAGCGAGCCGTAGGCGTCCCACACCTCGTCGAAGTGCGCGCCCGGCCCGAGGCCCACTCGACGCAACCAACCGGACACGTTCGCGCCGGCATCGTGCAACCAGGTCGTGCACGCGATGGGCAACAGGAAGTCGACTCCGGGCAACGTAAGGAGACGCAACAACATGTTGACTTCGTCGCCGAGACCGCCGCTCGATACGAGCACGATGCGCTCACAACGCTCGGGGAATTGGTACGCGAACTGCATCACGATCCCACCGCCGAGCGACTGGCCGACGAGCGTCGCGCGCTCGTGGCCCAACGCCGCGAGCACGTCGCGCAATCCGCTCGCGAACGCGCCGAGCGAATAGTCGGTGCGCGGTTTCGCCGAGGCGCCGTGGCCGAGCAGATCGGGCGCAACGACGGTGAACCGTTCGGCGAGCGCCGGCATCACGTGGCGCCACGCGTTCGAACTGCCCGCCATGCCGTGTACCAACAACAGCACTGGTCCCGACCCCGCGGTGCGCACGCACACATCGTGACCGTGGATCGTTACGTGGGTCACCTCGAAGTCCGGCATCCGGCAACGCTACGCCCACCGGTCGCCGATTGCGGACCCGCAGGACGCAGTCGAGATGAACGCCGGCGAGACGCCGAGGGCCACAATCGGGAAGAATCCAGGCCCGACCGGGATGCGAATGGAGAAGGACGCGAATGGACCAGACCGATGTCCGGCCGTCACAGGCGCTGCGACGCCTCGTCAACGGGTACCAGGTCGCGCAGGCCATCCACGTGGCCGCGAAGCTGCACATCGCCGATCTGTTGGCCGGCGGCGCGCGCACCAGCGACGCGCTCGCGGCCGAAACGGGCGCGCATCCGTCCACCCTGTACCGATTGCTCCGAGCACTCGCAAGTGTGGGTGTGCTCCGCGAAGACGAGTCGCGTTCGTTCTCGTTGACGGAAGTGGGCGCGTGCTTACGATCCGACGCGCCCGAACCCGTCAGCGCGTGGGCCGAGTTCATCGGCGAGCCGTATTACTGGAACACCTGGGCGCATCTGCTTCACAGCGTGCAAACAGGCGAGAACGCGTTCGGTCATCTTCACGGCATGAACGTGTGGGAATTCCGTGCCGACAAGCCTGATCTCAGCGCCGGCTTCGACCGCGCGATGACGTCGTTGTCGCGGCAGGTGAGCGCGGCGGTGCTCGCGACCTACGACTTCGGGCGGTTCGGCTCGATCGTCGACGTCGGCGGCGGCCGCGGCGCGTTCCTCGCCGCAATCCTGGCGCAACACCCGACATTGCAAGGCGTGCTGTTCGATCAGCCCCATGTGGTGTCGGGCGCGGAAGAGCTACTGATGGCAGCCGGCGTTGCCGAACGTTGCCGTGTCGTGAGCGGCAGTTTCTTCGAGGCGGTGCCCGAAGGCGCCGACGCGTACGTACTCAAGGCCGTGGTGCACGACTGGGAGGACAACCAGGCGATCGAGATTCTCGCGACGTGCCGGCGTGCGATGTCGCGCGACGCGACGATGATCCTGGTCGAACGCGAAGTCGCGCCTCCGAACGAGGGACGCGATGCGAAGTTCTCGGACCTCAACATGCTCGTCGCGCCCGGTGGCCTGGAACGAACGCATGAAGAGTTCGCGACGCTGTTCACGCGCGCCGGCTTCCGACTCTCGCGCAGTGTGGCGAGTGCAAGTGGCGTGAGTGCGATCGAGGCGGTTCCTGCGTAGTTCTTACCGGTGTCTTGGCTGCTTCTCGGCGGCGAGGCGGATGCTCGCAGTGCCTCGAAACGAGTCATGCACATCCCCCCGCAAGGAGAAGTGGATCATGGAACCTAAAAGCAATCGCAACCGCAACCGTGCTCGCGCGTGGGTCATCACGGCCGCCGCGGCAACCGGCATCACGCTCGGAGCCGCCGGCATTGCCGGCGCGGCGACGAACTCGCCTTCGTCTACGTCGACGGCGAGTAACGCGGCCTCATCGTCAACGGCCGCCGCGACGAACCCTGCCACCCTCACGCACGGGCCGGGCGAAACGTTGCTGACCGGAACGTCCGCCGACAAAGCAAAAGCCGCCGCGCTGGCCGCCGTTCCCGGTGCCACGATCATCCGGGTCGAAACCGACTCCGGCGGCTCCCCCTACGAGGCCCACGTCACGAAGTCGGACGGCACGCAGGTGACAGTGAAGCTCGACTCGAACTTCAAGGTCACCGGTACCCAGAGCGGCTTCGGATCGGGTCCCGCCGGTCAGGCCCCCGGCGCACCATCCGCCTAAGCGCTCCAGCGCCTAGCGCGTCGAGCCCGGCTCATCGTGTCACGAGCATGGTGCGCCGGGCTTCGTCGCGAGGAGCGGTGAATTTGTGCAGCATCAGCGGTCGAACAGAGGATTCGGTCGACCAAGGGGAATCAGCATGCTGCTCGAAGACAAGACCGCGGTGATCTACGGGAGTGGGTCGATCGGCGGCGCGGTGGCTCGCGCGTTCGCGCGTGAAGGCGCACGAATCTTTCTCGCGGCACGCACACAGGCGCGGCTCGACGAGTTGGCGGAGAAGATTCGCTCTGTAGGAGGCGTTGTCGAGACGGCGCGGGTCGATGCACTCGACGAGCGCGCCGTCGACGAACACGCCGACGCGGTTGCGGCAAAGGCCGGCGCGATCGACATCTCCTTCAACCTGATCTCTCACGGCGACGTGCAGGGAACGCCGTTGGCCGAGATGAGCCTCGAAGATTTCGAACGGCCCGTCGTGACCGCCGTCCGGACGATGTTCCTCACCTCGCGTGCGGCGGCGCGTCACATGATCAAGCAACGTTCGGGCGTGATCTTGGTCTTCGGCGGCTACGGCGACCCGCCGCCCGGCTACTACCTGGGAGGTCTCCAGGTCGCGTTCCAGGCGCAAGAAGCGCTTCGCCGCAGCCTCGCGAGCGAACTCGGGCCGCACCGCATTCGCGTCGTGACCCTGCAAACGGGCGGCGTGGTCGATTCGCTGCCGGAAGACTTCGACGGGCGCGAAGCGATCATCGAAAGCATCGAGCAACAGACGATGTTGAAACGGGCGGCGCGGCTCGACGATGTCGGCAATGTGGCCGCCTTCGCCGCCTCCGACTGGGCCCGCACCATGACGGCCACCGCCCTCAACATCACCGGCGGCGCGCAGGTCGACTGACGTCGGCTACTTCAGCTGCCGTGGGTGGTCGTGTTGCTCTGCGTCGACGGTGTCGCGCCGGACGCCGCGGTAGTCGCGGCGGTCGACGTCGTCTTCGTGGCCTTGGTGGTCGAGGTGGTAGTGGAACTCGCCTTGGACGTTCCGGCTGTGGCGGCCGTCATACCGCCGGCGATGGCGAGCATCGACACAATGCTGGCCGTACCCGCGACGCGGCGAGCCCGGCGCGCGGGATGACGTTTGCGTTTGCGCGGGCCGGGAGCGGGAGTGTGAGCAGGCGGCATGGGAATCTCCTTGGGTGGTTGGGCGGGCGTCATGCCGCGACCCGGATTCGGGCGACGACGGACGCGTCGCCGAGATACGCGGGCAGCCCGCGCGAAGTAGAGGTGTCGCCGGCGCCATCGACCGCGAGCGCCTCGGCGCGCACGGGGAAGAAGTCGAGCGCGCGCAACGAGCCGCGCAACAGCACCGCCTTCGCAAGCACTTCGGCGACCCATGCCGCGCCGGCAACGACCGTCACCAGAGTGAGGTCACTGCATGACGGCCGGCCGGTGCTCGGGTCGATGAGGTGGTGCATGGATTCGCCGTCGAGTTCCCAGCGCCGCCGCAACGTCGTCGACGTCGCGACGGCGCCATCATGTATGCCAACCCGGGCGAGGGGCTCGTCGGTCCACGGGTGCGCGACCGCGATCGTCCACCCGTCGCCCGACGGACTCACGCCCGCGACCCGGAGGTCGCCGCCGAGGTTCACGCACACACCGCTCGCGCCCGCGCTCATCACTTCCTCTACGACGATGTCGGCCGCGAGGCCTTTGCCGATCCCGCCCGGGTCGAACCCGGTGCCGGCGGGCAGTTGCACAGCGCGCCCATGGATGCTGATCGCGCCACAACCGCGGCTGGCGTCACTATCGCCCGCGGCGACGACGGCGGGCAGTTCGTCGAACGAGCGGTCGTATCCGGCGCGGATCACATCACCGAGCACGGTCGGGTCGAAGGCGCCGTCTGTGAGTCGCCACGCGTCGATCGAGCGCTCGACGAGCAATGCGGTGTCGGCCGACACCGCAAGCGGCGCGCCCGCGTAGCGGTTGAGCGCGCTGATTTCGCTCTCGGGCAAGAACCTGCTCCACCGCCGCTCGAGATCGTCGACACGGCGCCGCACCTGCTCGGCCAGCGTGGGATGGCCCCCGACCACGATCACGTGGGCGTCGGCGCCCATGGCCCGGAATTGCAGTTCATCTCCCATATCGCTCCTCCGTTCACGCACCGTTTTGGTGCACTGGAGCAATGATCGAGCCGGTAGCTCAGACCAGCCTGGGAAACGTCTCCGATCCGGCGCTGATCTTCGGCGGCGTTCGTGCGGTCATTGGCCGGACGGCAGCCGCAGTGAGTAACCGACGCCGCGCACGGTGTGAATGAGTGGTGGTTCGACCGCGTCGATCTTGTGGCGCAGGTAGCTGATGTACGTCTCGAGGACACTGGCGTTGCCGGCGAACGTGTAGTCCCACACATGTTCGAGGATCTGGTCGCGCGTGAGCACTTTGCGCGCGTTCGCGAGGAGGTAGTGCAACAACTTGTACTCGGTCGGCGTGAGCTCGATGAGTTGTCCGGCTCGCCACACGTCACGGGTTTCGTCGTCGAGCTCGAGATCGGCGTAGGTCAGCCGGTGATCGCCGGTGACGTAGCCCGCGGAGCGCCGCAACACCGCCTTCACCCGCTCCACCAGTTCTTCGATGCTGAACGGCTTGGTCACATAGTCGTCGCTGCCGAGGCGCAGGCCTTCGACCTTGTCGCGCGTCTGGTCGCGGGCGGTGAGGAAGATCACGGGGACCCGTGTGGCGGCACCTTCCGACTGGCGCAGGCGACGAGCTACCTCGAAACCGTCGAGGTCGGGCTGCATCACGTCGAGCACGATCAAGTCGGGGCGGCGACGGTCGATTGCCTCGAGCGCCGCCCGTCCCGAACCCACTCGCTCGACGTCGAAGCCGTTGTACCCGAGACCCATCGCGACGAGTTCGGTGATGTGCTCCTCGTCGTCGACGACGAGGACGAACGGCTTTTTCCCCGCGTCGGGCACGACCGTCAACCCTAACGTTCCCAGCGGATTCCAAGCTTCAGCGGAGCATTGCGACCTAGCTTCGCCGCATGACACTCCGTGTGCGCATGGTCGTAGCGCTGGT
>JAODBJ010000212.1 GCA_025463905.1 Actinomycetes bacterium | reverse complement strand
GGGCAGGAGTTGACGTTGGTGTCAGGTTTTCCTACGGTCGCTGGCGATGTCGCGAACAGCATTGCTCGACGGCAGAGCTGCGCTCATTACCGGCGGGGGCTCGGGCCAAGGACGCGCTGCGTCGTTGCTCTTCGCCGAGCACGGTGCGGCAATCGTCGTCGTCGATATCAACGACGATGCCGCGGTCGAAACCGTCGCGCTTGTGCAGAAGAACGGCGGTGACGCGATCGCGTGCCATGCCGACGTGTCGTCGCCGGCCGACTGCGCGTCGATGGTGCACACCGCGATGTCGGCGTTCGCCCGCCTCGACGTCCTCTACAACAACGCGGCGATCCAGATGTCGGGCCGGTTGGTCGACTGCACCGAGGCAGAGTGGGACGCCACCATCGCCACCAACCTCAGCGCGATCTTCTGGGCGTGCCGCGCCGCGATCCCGCACATGATCGAAGGCGATGGTGGTTCGATCATCAACACCGCGTCGGTCCTCGGCCTCATCGGGTCGGAGGGGTACGCCGCGTACGGCGCCGCGAAAGCCGGCCTCGTCGCGCTGACGCGACAGATGGCGGTCGAGTACGGCCCCAAGGTCCGCGCGAACGTCATCGCGCCCGGATCGATCGACACGCCCAGGTTCCGCAAGGTTGCCGACGAGATGCCCGACACCGAAGGGTTCTTGAACGGTTTGCGCAACACCATTCCCGCGCAACGGCTCGGGACCGCCGACGACATCGCGAAGATCGCACTCTTCCTTGCGAGCGACGAGTCGGGCTACACCTCGGGCGCGGTCATCCCGTGCGACGGCGGCCTCGCCGCGTACCGCTAGGAGGGCTCATGACCACGACGAATGGTGGCGGGACTCATGTCGCGCTCGTCACCGGCGGCGCGTCCGGTCTGGGCGAGGCGATCGCCGGCCGCCTCGCGGCCGACGGGACAACGGTGGTGATCGCCGATGTCGACGAACCTCGCGCGCACCAGGTGGCCCACAACATCACGGCCGCCGGCCGCCGTGCGGAAGCGATGACGGTCGACGTGACGAGCGAAGGCGAAGTCGCCGCGATGGTCGACGACATCGTGGAACGGTGCGGCCGGCTCGACGTACTCGTATGCAGCGCAGCGGTGGAGACGCGCAGCGCGGTAGTGGAGTGCAGCGACGCCGACTGGCAGCGCGTCATCGACGTGAACCTCAAGGGGCCGTTCCTGTGCATGAAGCACGGCATCCCGGCGATCAAAGCGAGCGGAGGCGGCGCGGTCGTCCTCTTGGGCTCAGTGCTCGGGTCGATCGGTTCACCCGGTTACGCGGCGTACTGCGCGTCGAAGGGCGCACTCGTGAACCTCGCCAAGCAGGCCGCGATCGAGCACGCTCCCGACGGCGTGACGGTGAACGTCGTGTCGCCGTCGGCGTGCGACACCGGGTTGTTCGCGCAGATGGCGGCACGCGCACCTGACCCCGACGCGATCAAGCAGATGGTCGCGACCCGCACACCGATGGGGCGGCTCGGCTCCGCGAGCGAGGTGTGCGACACCGTGGCGTTCCTCGCCTCACCCGGCGCGGCATACATCAGCGGGACCGTGATCCCGCTCGACGGCGGCATGGCAGCCAGACGTGCATAGCGGGCGACGCGTCTGCGACGCCGACGCGCATGTGATCGAACCGGGCGCGATCTTCGGTCCCGCCCACGAGCCCGGACGCAACCCGATGGACCTGCCGCCGACCACGCCGTTCGTCGCGTGCGGCGGCGCCGATCTCGCCGACCAGTGGGAGAACGGTTTCGACGCGCCGTCGTACCTGCGCGCGATGGACGCGCAAGGCATCGACACGGTGGTGCTGTACCCGTCGATCGGTTTGTTCGTGCCGTTCCAGCCGGAACTCAGCGCCGCGGAGTCGGCCGACGCGTGCCGCCGGTACGACGACTGGGTCGCGCAGTACTGCGACCACGAACCTGGTCGACTCGCGGCGGTCGGGATCGCGCCGCTTGCAGATCCGCGTCTCGCCGCCGACGAGGCGCGCCGGGTCGCGTCACTCGGCCTCGTGGGGATGATGGTGCGGCCGAACCACCTGTACGGACGCAACCTCGGCGACGAGGCGTACGACCCGTTCTACGACGTCCTCGAGGAGACCGGCCTCGTGCTTTCGGTGCACGAAGGACTCGGCCTGCGCGGCGCGACGATCGGCCGCGATCGCTTCGACGGCTTCGCGTTGCGGCATGCGCTGTCGCATCCGATGGAGCAGATGGCCGCGTGCGCGAGCCTCATGCTTGACGGCGCGCTCGAACGGCACCCGAACCTTCGGGTGGCATTCCTCGAATCCGGCACCGGCTGGCTGCCCTACTGGCTGGCTCGCCTCGACGACCACCGCGAGTGGATGTCGGAGTCGGAAACGAACGACCTCTCGCTCTCGCCGAGCGAATACTTCGCGCGCCAGTGCATCATCTCGACCGACCCCGAGGATCCGCTCGCCGCCAACACCGCGGCCTATGCCGGGAGCGACCATCTCGTGTGGGCGAGCGATTTCCCGCACCCCGACGCCGCGTTCCCCGACGCGATCGACGAGTTCCTCGAACAGTCCCCCGGCCTGTCATCCGAACAGCTCGACCAGCTCTTCTGGGACAACCCGCGGCGTTTCTACCGGCTCGAGACGCGCTTCAAGTAGGCGAGCATCGCGGCAGTGGTCTCTTCCGGACGCTCCTGTTGCGTCCAGTGTCCACAGTTCGCGATCACGACGCGTTCGAGATCAGGCACTCGTTCCTCCATGCCGGCGGTCATCATCGGCGTGAGTACCGGGTCGTTCTCCGCGGAGATCATCAAGCACGGCACGTCGACGAGACGGTCCGCGATGTCGGCGGTCAGGTGCCAGTTGCGGTCCAGGTTGCGGTAGTACTCGATCGGTGGCGTGAGTGCGCCGACCGGCCGAAACGCCTCCTTGTACACCTCGAGCACGTCGGGTCCGAACGCGTCGCCGTTCTGCGTCGTCGCGCCGAAGATCATCTCCACGAAGTCGTCGGCGCCTCGTCCCCACGAGAGCACCCACTCCGCGACACCTGGTTCTTGGAACTGGATGATGTAGATCGGGTTGTCGACGAAGATCTGGCGAAACAACTCCACCGGCGGAATCGGTGGGCGGGGCAGATCAGGTGTGTTCACGCCGATCACGCCGGTGATCTTCTCGGGGTAGCGGCGAACCATCGACCACACGAGGATGCCGCCCCAGTCGTGGCCGGCGACGACCGCCTGCTCGTGGCCGAGTGGTTCGATCAAACCCACCAGGCACGCATTCACCCATTCCGAGTCGTAGGTGACGTCGGGCTTGTCGGAGCGGCCGTAGCCGGGAAGGTCGGGCGCGACCACGTGGTACCCGGACGAACCGAGCGCGTCGATTTGATGCCGCCACGAGTACGCGAGTTCCGGGAAACCGTGGAACAGCAGCACGAGCGGCCCGTCGAGCGGCCCGGCCTCCAGGCAATACAGGCGCACGCCGTTCGTCACCACATAGCGCTCGTGCATTGCGCGGACGCTACGGGAACCGGGCCGCGCGTGCAGCACGTCCAATCTCGCTCGACGCGAAAGTTGTCGTGGAAATCGCGCAGTCGCGCCCGTCGAACTGGCACGTCGAACCGGAACGTAGACCGTAGATTTGCGCCGGGTGCTGTTCCCCACGGTCACGTTCGCAATCTTCTTCGCCATCGTCCTGCCCCTGAACTGGCTGCTCATGCCACAGGGGAGGCGTTGGCGCGTCTTCATCATTGCCGCGAGCTACTTCTTCTACGGCTACTGGAACTGGCGTTTCACCGCGCTGCTCGCAGTGGTCACCGTGTGGAACCAGTTCTGGGGGCGCGCGATCCACCGTGCGTCGGGCGACCCTCCACGACGGCTCGCGCTCGCGATCGCGATAGCCGGCGACCTTGGCGTCCTCGCCTACTTCAAATACTACGACTTCTTCCTTCTGTCGACGAAGAACCTGCTCGGCGACTTCGGGATGCACTTCAACCCGACGTTCCTCGCGATCACGCTGCCGGTCGGCGTCTCGTTCTTCACGTTCCAGTCGATGAGCTACGTCATCGACATCTACCGCAAGCAGTTGCTGCCGGTCCGGTTCCTCGACTTCGCGGTGTACGTGTGCTTCTTCCCGCATCTGGTCGCGGGGCCGATCGTGCGGGCGTCGGAGTTCCTCCCGCAGCTGCGCGAGCGCAAAGACCCGCGCCGAATCGACGCGAGCCGCGCGTTCTTCCTGATCATGGCGGGCCTCTTCAAGAAGATGGTCCTGGCCGACTTCCTGTCGACCCACATCGTGGAGCCGGTCTTCGGCGTGCCCGCGCAACACTCCGCGCTTGAAGCGCTCGTCGGTGTGTACGGGTTCGCCGTACAGATCTACTGCGACTTCAGCGGTTACACCGACATCGCGATCGGCCTCGCGCTGTTGCTCGGCTTCCGGTTCCCCCAGAACTTCGACGCGCCCTACACCGCCGTTTCGATCCAAGACTTCTGGCGCCGCTGGCACATGACGTTGTCGCGATGGCTGCGCGACTATCTCTACATCCCTCTCGGCGGGAACCGCGGCACGACGCTGCAGACCTACCGGAACCTCATGCTCACCATGCTCCTCGGCGGGCTGTGGCACGGCGCGCGATGGACATTCGTCATGTGGGGTGGGCTGCACGGTGCTTATCTCGTGTACGAGCATCATCGCGGCGAACGAAGCCGCGCCGGCAGCTTGCCGTTCGGTGCCGCCACGCCGAGGTCACGGTTCTGGCAACGGGTCGTGACCTTCCACCTCGTCTGCCTGGCGTGGGTGTTCTTCCGCGCCGAGACCTTCAACGATGCGCTCACCCTGATCGGTCGGCTCTTCAGCGGATGGTCGCACGGGTCGCCGCTCGTCACGCCGGCGGTGCTGCTCGCAATCGCGGTAGGCATCGGTATGCAATACATCCCTCGCATCACGATCGAACGCGCCGAGGAAGCGTTCTCCAGACTCAAGCCCGCCATGATGGGTCTGACACTCGGCGTCGGCTTGTTGTGCATCGACGCGCTCGGCCCGGTGGGCGTGTCGAACTTCATCTACTTCGCGTTCTGACCACCTGATGCAAACCGAGCCCCGCCCAGACCAAACCGACCGGGACCAACGGCCGCGCCGTCATGTGATGGCGGCCGGCCACGCCGTGCTGGTGATCTTCGTCGCGTTCGCGGTCGGCATGCTCCTCAACGCCGACACGATGATGCGGACGGCCGAGAACTTGCCCCTCGGCAGCAGCAAACGTTCGATATCGGTGTCGGTGATGCGACCGATCAAGTGGGTGTCGGACCATCTCGGGATCACTGAGCCCCGCACCCTGCTCGACCGCGCGCTCGGCAAACGCCAGAAGCAGGTGAAGGATCCGTTCAGCGCGTTCCGGAACCCGAGCGCGACGCCCCCCACCGTGCCCCATCCCGGCACCACGACGAAGGCCACGGCACCCAACCCGCCGACCGAGTTCGTCACGCGTTTTCATCCGTCGACCCAACGGCCGCTACGCGTGTACGCCGCGGGCGATTCCTTGTCGTTCGAGTACGGCCTCGCGATGGGTCGCCTCGCCGCGGCCGACCCGACGATCGAGATGGAGGGAAGCATCGACTACCACGTCGCGACCGGCCTGTCCCGACCCGACTTCTTCAACTGGCCGTTGCAGCTCGACGCACAGATGAAGGCCCGCAAACCCGACGTCGTCGTGTACATGGTCGGGAGTAACGACGACCAGTCGCTCGCATCGCCCGACGGGCACACGTACGCGCCGTACACGCCGGGCTGGAAGTACGAATACAGCCGGCGCGCCGCGGCGGTGATGGACCAGGTGATTCACAGCGGTCGCACGATCATCTGGATCGGGTGCCCCATCATCAAGAACGCGGCGCGCAGCCACGGCTACCAACTCATCAACGCGCTCGTTCGTACGCAGGCGGACGCCCGACGCGACGCGTACTTCGTCGACCCGTACCCCATGTTCCAAGACAAGCACGGCAACTTCGAGCAGTACTTGCCCGACGCCGCCGGCCATCTCGTCAAGATGCGCGCCGACGACGGGATCCACTTGGAGCGGGCGGGTGGCGATCTCCTCGCCAACGCGACGGCCCATCTGCTCAAGCGCATCTATCCGCCCGTGGCCAAGTAGTTCCCGCTCTTTCCAACCCGCGCTCGCGGTCGTACGGTTCGCACCGTGGCCGAGACGGATCGCTTCACGCACCACATGAGCGACGAAGACGCGCTCATGTGGCACATCGAAAAGGACCCCGTCCTGCGCTCCACCATCGTCGCGGTGGGGATACTCGACCAGGCACCGGACTGGGGGCGGCTGCGGAAACGTTTCGACCGGGCGACGCTCCTCATCCCGCGGCTGCGCCAACGCGTGCTGTCGCCACCGCTTCGGATCGGGCCGCCCCGCTGGACGTTCGAGCGGGGCTTCGACCTCGATTTCCACCTGCGCCGATTCCGGCTTCCGCAACCCGGTTCGATGCGTACGCTGCTCGACATCGTCGGCCCGATCGCCACCGCCGGTTTCGACCGCGCCCGACCCCTCTGGGAATTCACCCTGCTCGACGGCCTTGCCGACTCCGAAGGTGAACCCGGCGAGCGCGCCGCCATGGTGATGAAGGTGCACCACTCGATCACCGACGGTGTCGGCGGCATGGAGTTGTTGCTGCACCTCGTCGACTTCGAACGAGACGCGGCCGATCCCGAGGACCGACCGGCGGTTCCGCCCGAAGAACACATGCCGGCGCTCGCGCTGCTGCGCGACTCGATCGACCACACGCGCCGGCGGGTACTCGGCGTCGCACGACGCATGCCGGTCGGCATGTTGCGCGCCGCCGCCTCCGCGATAACTGCCCCGGCCGCCGCGATCGCCGGCAGCGCGAACACCGCGCGTTCGATCGCGCGCACGCTCGCGCCGGCGTCGCGCCCGCTCTCACCGGTGATGACGATGCGCGGCCTCGGCCGCCACCTCGACGTGTTCGACGTGTCACTCGACGAGATGAAACGCGCCGCGAAGGCCGGTGAAGGCAGCCTCAACGACGCGTTCGTGGCCGCCGTGCTCGGCGGCCTGGCGCGCTACCACGAGCGCCACGGGAGTGCTGCGGAAACGTTGCGCATGACGATCCCGATCAGCCTGCGCACGAGCGCCGACGCGCCGGGTGGGAACCGTTTCGCGCCGGCCCGCTTCGGTGTACCCGCGCGGATCGCCGACCCGCGTGAGCGCATGCAAGCGATTGGCGCGCTCGTGCGCGGCTGGCGGGGCGAGCCGGCCCTCGCGATGACCGGTCAACTCGCGCTCTTGCTCAATCGCTTTCCGACCGCGGTCACCACCGCGCTGTTCGGCTCCATGCTGAAGTGCTCCGACTTCGTGACCACCAACGTGCCCGGCGCACCCATCCCGGTGTTCGTCGCCGGCGCGCACGTGGAACGGTTCTACGCGTTCGCGCCCCCTATCGGGGCCAGTATGAACGTGGCCCTCATCTCGCACACCGATACGTGCTGCATCGGCGTGGTGGCCGACTCCGCGGCGGTACCCGACCCCGACGTCTTGCTGGAATGCCTCCAGGCCGGCTTCAACGAAGTCACCGCTCTGGGATGAAGATATTTCGCGGACCGTAAGGGCGCGCGTGCAAGCGAAATCCCCGCGCCGCGGCCAGCGCCTGAGCGGCCCGGCGTCCCGCCAAGAGCGGAAGACACCGGCACATGGGCGCGGCCCGACATCCGGCTACTCGCTGTTGGTCGTACCGTGGCTGGCATGGGTGACACGGGATCGCCGGTCGGCCGGCGGGTATTCCTCGGGCTCATCGGGCTCGGCGCAGTCGGCATCGCGTTCGGAGCCAAGACGCAGAAGACGCTCGAAACCACGGTCGGGCCCATCCTGGCGAAGGACCGCACCGGACTCGCGGCGCTCCTGCCGATCGGTCGCTTCCGCATCTATTCGGTCACGAGCTCGATGCCGTCGCGATCGAAGCAGGAGTACAAGTTGCGCGTACGTGGGCTCGTCGACCACGCGATCGATCTCTCCTACGACGATCTTCGCGCCATGCCACCGACACACCTCACGCGCGACTTCCAGTGCGTCACCGGCTGGCGGGTGTTCAACGTCAAATGGACCGGCGTGCGGCTGGCGGATGTCCTCGACCGTGCGGGCGTCAAAGCGAACGCGCATGCCGTGCGCTTCACGTCGTTCGACGGTACGTACACCGAGAGCCTCACGCTCGACCAAGCCCGCCGGAACGACGTGATCGTGGCGTACGGTTTCGAGGGCGGTGACGTGTCTCGGATCCACGGCGGCCCCGTGCGGATGTACATCGCACCGATGTACGGCTACAAGTCGACGAAGTGGCTCGACACGATCGAACTCACGCGCGACGTCGTTCCCGGGTATTGGGAGGACTACGGCTACGACGTCGACGGTTGGGTCGGCCGCTCCAACGGCCGCAGCGACACTCCGACTTGACCACCGACCTCCACGTGACCACTGACGCGCCCCGACCGGGCACGATCCTTCGCTTCGACCGAACGGAACGCGTCGTGCATTGGTGCAACGCGACGTTGTTCATCACCCTGATGCTCACCGGAGCTGTGCTGTACATCGGTCAACTGTCGGCCCTCGTCGGCCGCCGCCACCTCGTCGAACAGATCCACGTGGTCGCGGGCGTCTCGTTGCCGATCCCCCTGCTCGTCGGGTTGGTGTTGCGCAGTGGTGCCGGGCTGCGACGCGACGTCGGCGCGCTGAGCCGGTGGATCCCCGACGATCGTCGATGGCTGCACCGTCGGACGCGTGCTCGAGCGCAACTTGGAAAGTTCAACCCCGGGCAGAAGCTGAACGCGACATTCCAGGCCGCGGCGATCGTGGTGATGCTCGCGTCGGGCTCGATCATGTACTGGTTCAAGTTCTTCACCAACGACATCAGAACCGGCGCGACCTTCGCGCACGACTGGTTCGCGTTCGGAATCTGGCTCACGGTGATCGGCCACATCTCGTTCGCCTTCTCCGACCCGGTGTCGTTGCGGTCGATGGTGCGCGGCGTGGTACCCGAGTCGTGGGCGATGGCCAAGCGCCCGCGCTGGTACCTGCAGCAGACGAACCGAGACACCGAACCCGACACCGAAGCCGACACCAAATTGGCTTCCGAACCTACGGACATCAGCCGTTAGCCTCGGGCGCGATGTCTGCCGCGCCGATCGTCATCCCACCCGAGTTGCTCCCGAGCGATGGTCGCTTCGGTTCGGGCCCGTCAAAGGTCCGCACCGAATCCGTGCGCGCGCTCGCCGACGTCGCCGGCACGTACATGGGTACGAGCCACCGGCGCGAAGGCGTGCGTTCGGTTGTCGCGCGCATCCGCGAGGGCATGGCCACGTTGTTCGGACTCCCCGACGGCTACGAGGTGCTCCTGGGCAACGGCGGCAGCACCGCGTTCTGGGATGCCGCTGCGTTCGGATTGGTGGAGCGGCAATCCACACACATGGTGATCGGTGAGTTCTCGTCGAAGTTCGCGGCCGTCACGCGCGGTGCACCGCACCTCGACGATCCGATCGTGATCGAAACGGCCCCCGGCCTCCCACCGCAGATGGCCGGCGATGCCGGCAACGACGTGTATGCGTACCCGCAAAACGAGACGAGCACGGGCATATCGGTGCCGTTGCACCGCCCGGCGAGCGGGAACGCGCTCGCCGTGGTCGACGCGACGTCGGCCGCGGGTGGCATCCGCGTCGATCCGACGGCGTTCGACGTCTACTACTTCGCCCCGCAGAAGTGTTTCGCGTGCGATGCCGGCCTCTGGCTCGCGTGTTGTTCACCGGCGGCCGTCGAACGCATCCGACGCATCGCGGCGTCGGGCCGGTGGCAGCCACCGTCGCTCGACCTTCGCATCGCGCTGGAGAACTCACGGCTCGATCAGACCTACAACACGCCCGCACTGGCGACGCTGTTCCTGCTCGCCGACCAGGTCGATTGGATCGCCGAGCACGGCGGCCTCGAGTGGGCGGCCGCGCGCAGCGATCGTTCCGCGCACATCGTGTACGAATGGGCGGACGCGCACGAGTACGCGTCGCCGTTCGTTGCCGATCCGGCGTACCGAAGCCACGTCACCGCGACCATCGACTTCGACGATCGCATCGACGCGCAGCAGATCTCGGCGGTGTTGCGGACCAACGGCGTGGTCGACACGGAGCCCTACCGGAAGTTGGGGCGCAACCAGTTACGGATCGCCCTGTTCCCGGCGATCGAACCCGACGACGTGTCGACGTTGACTCGCGCGATCGACTACGTGATCGAACGTCTCTGAGGCGGCGTTCCCCGAAGCGTTATATGCGGCGTTGCGCGCGTACCCGGGTGTGCAGGCCTTCGAGGTCCTCGGCGTAGCTCTGCAGGTACGAGGGGACAGGTTCGTCGCCGGCCGCGTCGTACGCAGCAAGCGTCGCGTCGATCCGCAGGAACAGCGTCCGGTCCTTTTGGTGGACGTTCCTTTCATTCGATTCCATGCTGACCTCCCAGCGTGTCGTTGTGTCCGCCCCGAGATGTGACGTTCTTCACACACAAGGCTCTTCGGCACGATGCAGGATCGGCTCAAGACACATCTGTGCCACCGGCCGCGATGATCCGCGCCCTTCACACTCCGCGCGCACCGTCTCGATCGTGGCAACATCCGGCATGCTTTTTCTCCACGAAACCCACACGGTGGCCGGCGCGCACGAAGACGCGTTCGAAGCGGCCTTTCGCGACGGCTGGATGCCCGCGCTCGCGAGCACCGACAACACCCGGCTGCTGTGGTTTTTGCGCCTCGCGTTCGGCACCGGCCGCGCCTACCAAGTGGTGACGATCACGGCACTGCGTGACGGCGCCGCGTACGAGCAGCTGGCGCGCCGCGTGCAGACGGGCGACCTGCGCGAGTGGGCGGCTGGCGTCGACCGTGCTCGCCACGAAGTGCGCGGCAAGTTGCTGTTCCCGCTCGATTGGTCGCCGCTGCAGGACGTCGACCTCACAACCGTGCCGGTCGACGGTCGAACGCACGAACCGACGCTGTACATGCAGGACAACGCGTGGCCGCACGAAGCGAAACTCGACGACTATCTCGAAGCGGCGCGTACGCACTACGCACCGAGCCTCGAAGTCCGCAGCGACCGCTCACTCCTCACGCTGACCGCGTGCTTCCAGGCCGCGCTCGGCGCGCCGCGCCGGCGAGAAGTCGTGTTGTGGCAGCGAGTCGATTACCCCGAGCGGCTGCCGGCGCTCTTCACCCGCGATCTCCCTCGCGACGTGCGCGCCCCGGGCACGTGGATGCATGACGCGCTGGACGTGCGCGACGACTGGGAGAGCAATCTCCTGCGCTCCGCCGCCTGGTCACCACTTTCCTGACCCTTAACTCCGCCAGGCGCCCACACCGATTTTGCCGCCGAGCTCTGGGCATTCACCCGAGAACACACCCCAGCTGCATTCGAATCCGGGCGCGACCCACGCGTGCGCCATCCAGATGTCGGTCAGCAGCGACTTGCGGCCGCCGCGCGCTTCGCACTGCGTCTGGGTGAGTTCTTCGCCACCGATGACGGTCCCGCCCTTGAAGCACAGCCCGCCGTTCGCGTTGTGCTGGTGCCAGTGGTCGTTCGGGCCGGCAAAACCGTCGGGTGGCCCGCCGGGGTGGTACACGAGATAACTGAGACCGACGATTTTCGAGTCCGCGTGCGTACCGTCGAACAACAACTCGGACGGCGCGGCCGGATCGAAGTTCCCGACCAACCCGACGTTCGTGTAGTGCGCGCCGATGCACGGCACGTAGACGGTCGACATGCGATACCCAGCTGCTTGCGCGGCAGCAACGGTCGCGTACTTGGCAATCACGGTGCGCGCCGCCTCCATCTGCACCTCGAGCGCTCGGCGTTGCGCTTCGGTGAGCGGCTGCTGCGCGACGAGCCCACGCGCGCCGTGCGTTTCTGCCGAGGCGGCTGCATTCGAACCACCTTCGCCCGTACCGACTTCACCCGGTGATGCCGGCGTGGGCGCGGCCTTCTCGCACGGGGATTGGCCGGTGGCCGAACCGGCGACGACGCCGTCATGGCTTGCCGGTTTGCTCAGCGCGTTGCTCAGCGCGGTGCGCACGCGGGTTGCGCTCTTCGATGCGGTGAGCGCGGTGGAATCTGGTGTTGCGGGCTCGCCGAGGGGAGAATTGGCGGCTGCGACCGCAGCGCCACCCACCAGCGCGACTGCGAGCACGGGCGCCAGGACCTGCAGGAACCGCCGCCCGGCCGGCACGCGTTCCCCTTCCGGCTGGTACAAGGCGGCCTCGAAACACAGCAGCGCGGCCCCGGCGGCGACGAGGGCGAGACCCGCGAAGAAGCAGGCGCACGCAGGCCGAGTGGGGTCGAGCGCGCCGTGGCGGGTGAGCAGGGTCGAATCGTTCGAAAGCTGCAAACCGTCGAGCAACAGGCCCGCGACGGCGCCGGTTGCGCCGACCGCGACCATGATGGTGCCAAGCTTGCGTGCGGTCATGCGCCTTCCCCCCGTCCGGCGGTTCCCTTCGCAATGAATATTGCGAGTGTACGAACTGGGGAAGAACCGGCCAACGGTGCCCCCCTCATACTGATATTTCCCAAACTTGCCCGAAGCGCGTGACGGAGCGTCACCGACGCGCCACACTGTGTAGTCAGATTACGTGCCTTAGGAGGATCTCGTGAAGTACCGAGCGCTCGGCCGAACCGGGCTCCAGGTGTCGGAACTCGGCGTCGGCACGCTGACCTTCGGGCGCGGTGCCGGTGCCCTCGCCAAAGTCGACCAGCCGACCGCCGATCGAATGGTGCATCGCGCCCTCGACGCCGGCGTCAACCTGTTCGACACCGCCGACAACTACCACGCCGGCCAGTCGGAGGAGATCCTCGGCCATGCGCTCGGCGAGCGGCGCGCCGACGTGCTCGTGTCGACCAAGGTGGGCGGCCGCGTGTCGAACCGCGTCAACTCGGGCGGCCTGTCGTACGCGCACATCGTCGCGTCGTGCGAGACGAGCGCCCAACGCCTCGGCACCGACTGGATCGACATCCTCAACGTCGCCGAACCCGACCCCCAGACCCCCTTCGAGGAGACGGCGCGCGCACTCGACGACGTCGTGCGCCGCGGCCTCGTGCGCTACGTCGGGTTCTCGCACTTCCCAGCGTGGGAAGCGGCGCTGGCCATCGGCTCGCAATGGGCGCACAACCTGCGGCCGTTCTCGACCATCGTGCAGTACTACTCCCTCGTCGGACGCGAAGCCGAGCGAGACGTGCTGCCGCTCGCCGAGCGCGCCGGACTCGGCGTGATCGTGGCGAGCCCGCTCGCCGGTGGGTTCCTCACGGGCAAATACGACCGCTCGGGTGGCACGATCGAAGACCGGCGCACCGCGTGGCCGTTCCCCGCGGTCGACGCGACGACGGGTCACGCGGTCACCGAAACGTTGCGTGGGGTGAGTCACGAACTCGATGCCACGCCGGCCCAGGTCGCGATCGCCTGGCTGTTGACGAGGCCGGTCGTGTCGTCGGTGCTCATCGGCGCCAGCTCGATCCGCCAGCTCTACGAGAACATCCGCGCCAGCGAATTCACGCTCACCGAAGATCACCAACGTCGTCTCGACGCGCTCGTTGCGGTCCCGACGCCCGACAGCGACGCGTGGCGCGCGGTGTTCTTCGACGACGACGTCCTCGACGAGCTCCGCCTCCCGTAAAAGCCCAACCGGCGGTTCGGCGGGGGTTAGAAGCGGCCGCGGCGGTCGCGTTCGTTGCGCAGCAGGTTGGGGATGCGCGCCCGCGGTACCCGGCGCGGCGCCATCGGGACGCCGGCCATGATGAGCCGCCACGCCCACGCACGTTGCGGACGGAACGGTTCGAGCAGTTCGAGCATGCGTGCGTCATCGGCGCGCCGCTCG
>JAODBJ010000156.1 GCA_025463905.1 Actinomycetes bacterium | reverse complement strand
TCGCCGAATCGTGGATCCATACCGGCGACATCGCGATCGCGCTCGACGTCGAACTCGCGCCGACCAACCGGTTGCGGCACGTCACGCGACTCGCATGGCGCACGCTCCCGTATGCGTTCGCGAACGCCGGTCTCGCGCTCGCTGGGCCCGTCGCACTCGATCTCGTCGGCCCGGACGGGGATCGATGGCACTTCGCATCCGATGCGCCGGCAACGACGACGATCCGCGGGAGCGCCTCGGAGTTCTGCGCGGTTGCAGCACGACGGCTGACGCCGCCGCAAACCTCACTCCTCGGTGAGGGCCCCGACGCCACGATGGTGCTCCATCTCGTCCGCACGTACGCGCAGTAGCCGCACGATCTGGTGCCAACACGGGTCTCGATACAGCACCATTGCACCGCGTCGTAATGTCGGAACGCGATGGCGGTTCGGCTGCAATTCGTCCCTGGGCGCGAGCCTCCCGACCTGCTCGAGCTGCCCTGGTCGGTACCGCTCGGCGAGTGGCACCACGAACGCATGGTCCGCATGGCGCACGGCACGAGCCGCCATGTCGTGCGTTTCGTGAGCGACGGCGAACGCGTCTACGCCCTCAAGGAGATGCCGCGCCGCGACGCCGAGCACGAGTACAGGATGTTGCGGCTGCTGGCCGCGCACAACCTTCCGGTCGTCGAAGCGGTGGGGCTCGTCACGGAGCGCGAGACGACCGAAGGAATACCGCTCGACCCCATTCTCATCACTCGCTACCTCGACTACTCGTTGCCGTTCAACTACCTGTTCAGCGTGGAAGGGGGCCAGGCGCTTGGCCGGCGCCTCCTCGACTCCGGCGTCGTGTTGTTGGTTCGCCTGCACCTCGACGGCTGTTTCTGGGGCGACTGCTCGCTGTCGAACCTGCTGTTCCGGCGCGACGCCGGCGCGCTGATGGCCTACCTCGTCGACGCCGAGACCGCGGAGCAACACGATCCCCCGCTGAGCCCCGCGCTGCGAGACACGGACCTGTCGGTCGCGCGCGAGAACATCGCCGGCGGACTGTTCGACCTCCAGGCGAGCGGCCGGCTGCCGGCCGACATCGACGTCGTCGCCGTGGTCGATCTCCTCGAGGAGCGCTACACCGCGCTCTGGGAAGAACTCACCGCGACGCACGAGGCTGACGCAGACGACCGCCACGCCATCGAACGGCGAGTGCGGCGCCTGAATGATCTCGGTTTCGACGTCGAAGAACTCGTCGTCGAGCACGACGCGCCGGCCGCGCGTCTGCACGTCACGCCGGCGCTCGTCGAAGAAGGGCATCACTCGCGCGAGCTGCGTCGCCTCACCGGCCTCGAAGTGCAAGAGAACCAGGCGCGGCGTTTGCTCAACGACATCGCTTCGTACGGCGCCTATTTGTCGCGCGCGGAGGGTCGCGACATCCCGCAAGCCGTGGCGGCGGCCCGCTGGATCGCCGAGGTGTTCGAACCGCTCGTCGCGCAGATCCCGGTCGAGCTGCGAGGTCGTCTCGAACCCGCCGAACTGTTCCACGAACTGCTCGAACACCGCTACTACCGATCCGAAGACGAAGGCCACGAGGTCGACAATTCGAGCGCACTGCGCTCGTACATCGACTCCGTGCTGCGGTTCCGGCCCGACGAACGCCTGTTGCTCACCCACGACGACCAAGACGGCGCGGCGCAGCCTTCGCGCGACTCGCTGGATTTCCCTCGTGTAAACGGGGTATGAATCGAGTGTTACCGAGGGGGAAATGTGGACGAGCCGGCCACCCGTCGCTGCATGAAGCGTCGCCGCTCGCCTCGCGCCGCCGCCGCCGTCGCCGTCCTCGCGGGGCTGCTGCTTTCGTCCGCACTTGCCGCGTGCAGCGGCAGCTCGGGAGTCACGACGCTCAGTTGGTACATCAACCCAGACAACGGTGGCCAAGCCGCGCTCGCGGCGAAGTGCACGAAGGCGGCCGGCGGCCGGTACAAGATCCAGACCTCACTGTTGCCGAACGACGCGACCGCGCAACGTGAGCAGCTGGTGCGCCGCCTCGCGGCCAAGGACTCCTCGATCGTCCTCATGAGCCTCGACCCGCCGTTCATCCCCGAGTTCGCGCACGCGGGCTTCCTCCGCCCGTTCACGAACGCCGAAGCGGCGCAGCTCACGTCGGGCGTGTTCGACAGTGCGGTGAAGGCGTCGATGTGGGACGGCAAGCTCGCGGCGGCGCCGTTCTGGGCCAACACGCAGTTGCTCTGGTACCGCAAGTCGGTCGCGAAGAAGGCGGGCATCGACCCCGCGACGCACGACGTCACCTGGCAACAAATCATCGACGCGGCGCAAAAGACCGGCACCACCGTCGGCGTGCAGGGCCGCCTCTACGAGGGCTACATGGTGTGGATCAACGCGCTCGTCGCGTCGGCGGGCGGCGAGATCTTGAAGAACCCGCAAGCCGGCCGGGACGTCACGCCGGCGATCGATTCGGCCGCGGGTAAGGCGGCGGCGACAACGATCCGCGCGCTCGCGCGGTCGCGCGCGGCCGACCCCGGTCTCTCGACCGCCGACGAAGAAGTGGTGCGCACCACCTTCCAAAGCGACAAGGGCGGCTTCATGGTCAACTGGCCGTACGCGTGGGCGGCCGCGCAGGACGGCGTGAAGACCGGCGTCCTCAAGAAGGCCGTGCTCAACGACATCGGGTGGGCGCGCTACCCGCGCATTTCCGCGAACCAGCCGAGCCGGCCACCGCTCGGCGGGATCAGCCTCGGGGTCAGCTCCTTCGGCCAACACCACGATTTCGCGGTCGAAGCCGTCCGCTGCATCACGTCGGTGCAGAGCCAGATCACCTACATGATCGGGCAGAACCCGGGTGCGAGCTCGAAGGTCTACGAGGACCGCCAGGTACGCGCGGTGTTCCCGATGGCGGACCTGATTCGCGCCTCGATCAGCGCCGCCGCGCCGCGGCCGCAGACGCCGTACTACACGGATGTCAGCTCGGCGGTCGTCCGTGATTTCCACCCTCCGGCGTCGGCGAACCCGGCGACGACGCCGCGCAAGACGGCGAAACTCATCATCGACGTGCTGCACGACCGGGTGTTGTTGTGACGGTCGTAACCGCGCCGGCTCCCGCGACGCCTGCGGCGCCCGTCGCGATGAGCGATCGAACGCGCAGCGAGCACCGGCTCGCGTGGATGCTCTCCGCGCCCGCGGTGTTCGTGATGATCGCCGTCACCGCATGGCCGATCATCCAAGCCGTGTACCTGTCGTTGTACAGCTACCGGCTCACCGACCCGGCGGCGCGCGAGTTCGTCGGGCTCCGCAACTACAGCGTCGTGCTGCGTGACAGCCTGTGGTGGCAAGACGTGTTCACCACCGTCGCGATCACCGTTGTGACCGTCTCCGTCGAGTTGGTGATCGGCTTCGCATTCGCGAGCGTGATGCACCGGATCGTTTTCGGGCGGCGCACGATCCGCACGTCGATCCTCATTCCGTACGGGATCATCACCGTTGTCTCCGCGTACGCGTGGCGCTACGCGTTCGACCTCAACACGGGCTTCGTGAACAACTGGTTCCACCTCGGCACCAAGGCATGGTTCAACGGCCGATGGTCGGCGCTCTTCGTGATCTCGATGTCGGAGATCTGGAAGACGACGCCGTTCATGTCGCTGCTGTTGCTCGCGGGGCTCGCCCAGGTGCCGGAAGAGCTGGGCGAGGCCGCGATGGTCGACGGCGCGTCGTGGTGGCAACGCCTGCGGAAGGTCACGCTGCCGAACATGAAGGCGGCAATCCTCGTCGCGGTGCTCTTCCGGAC
>JAODBJ010000155.1 GCA_025463905.1 Actinomycetes bacterium | reverse complement strand
CGGGGCCCTCCTTGATCCACACCGCGGCAGCCGACCAGAGGTTGCGCACCTCGACGGTCTCACCGAGCAGCGGGAAGCCGTCTGGAGTCAGCGACAGCAATCCGTTGATCGCGTACTTCATCTCGGCCGTTTCCAGGATGTCCGGCATCAACTCGAGCGCCTCTTCGAGCTGCTGGTCGAAGTCGTCGGCCGTGAACGGCAGTTCCGTCGGCGACAAGCGCGCTTCCTTGATCGACGGGATGTCGTCGGCCCGATGGAAGATCGGACGGTGCGCGTACGAGCCCACCTCCATGGAGCCGCCGGTCTGGCGCTCGTAACAGAACGTGTCCATGTCGCGGACGATCGGGAACCCGATTTCGCCGCCCGTCGCTTCGAGCTCGGGGATCGGCCCGACGTCGATCATCTGATGCACTGCGGGCGTGAGTGGGATCGTCGCGCCGGCCATGGCCGCGATGCGAGGGCTCCACACTCCGCACGCAACCACGACGTACTGCGCGTCGATTCGGCCCTGGTCGGTGACGACGCCTTGGACGCGACCGTTCACGACGTCGATACCCAACACTTCGACGCCGGCCACCGTCTGCAGCGCGCCGAGTGCCATCGCGCGCTCGCGGAAGATGGTGCCCGCGCGTAATGAATCGACCACCGACACACTGGGCGTGTAAAAGCCGCCGAGCACGATGTCGGTGTTGATGAACGGCACCAGCTTCGCGACTTCCGCGGCTGTGAGAAGTTCGGCGTCGATGCCCCATGCCTTGGCGGAGGTCATGCGCCGCCGGAATTCCTCGAGCCGTTCGGCTTTGCGCGCAACCTCGATACCGCCGCACGTGGTGTTGACACCCATCGCCTCGTATTGCCGCTGACTGTCGAGCGTGAGCGCCGCCATCTCGCGGTTGTGATCGACGGGGAAGATGAAGTTGGACGCGTGGCCGGTCGAGCCACCAGGGTTCGGCAACGGGCCCTTGTCGATCTGGACGATGTCGCGCCAGCCAAGCTCGGCGAGATGGGCGACCACCGAGTTCCCGACGATGCCGGACCCGATCACCACGACGTTCGCGGCGGTGGGGAGGTCGCTCACGCTTGTGCTCCTCGAGTTAGGGGGCGCGCGCCGAACCCTAGCGACGCGCTCAGTTTGTTCGCCGCGTCGGTGATGTGCGCGGTGATGGTGTCGATATCGGTTGCGCCGGGGAAGCGGTAGCTCGGACCGTGGCAGTGGATCGCCGCGACCGTTGCCCCGTGCATGTCGACGACCGGCGCCGCGACCGAGCTGATGCCGTCGTCGAACTCGCCGATCGTCCACATGTAGCCGTCACGGCGGATATTCGCGATCCGTTGCCTGATGCGCGCGGGTTGCGTCACCGTGCGGTCGGTGAGTCGTTTCGGCGGATGTGCGAGATACGCAGCGACGACTTTTGGGGGCTGGGCCGCGAGCAAAACGAGTCCCGACGAAACAACGTGCAGGGGAAGCCGGGCGCCGGTCCAGTCGCGCAAGGTGACCTCGTTCGTCGTTTCGACGTGATCGAGGTACACCACCTCGTCGCCCGCGATCACCGACAGACCCGATGTCTCTCCTGTGCGCGCGACGAGTTCCGCGAGGATGGGCTGCGCGCGCGTCACGAGTGAAGTCGACGCGTCGATCGATTCGGCAAGCGCGCTGATGCCGGCACCGATGCTGTAGGTGCTCGAATCAGCGAGGCGCTCAACCGCGCCGAGCGATTCCAGCGTGCCGAGGAGCCGCGCCACGGTGCTCACAGGGAGATCGACGGCGCGCGCGACGTCGCTGATGCCGCCGGGGGCGCTCGCGACCTGCCGCAGCACTGCGAACGCCCGATCGATCGACTGCACGCTTCCGCTCGCCATGACTCAGCCGATCTCGTCGGGCATCTCGGACTTGCGCCGCCTGACGAAGTCGCGCAGCTCTTCGTCGACCGCGGCGCCGATCGGCGGCGGCTCGTACTCGGCGAGTTGGCGCTTCCAGATTGTGTTGGCACGCTGCGAAGCATCGAGGCCACCGTCTTCGAGCCACTGCTCGTAGCTGGCGTTGTCGGCGGTCGTCGACCGGTAGAAGGCGTTCTCGAAGTTCGCGAGCGTGTGCGCGGTGCCGAGGAAGTGCTGTCCGGGCCCGTTCTCACGGATGGCGTCGAGGGCTTGACCGTTCTCCGAGAGATCGACGCCGCGCACGAAGGTCGCCATCATGCCGAGCTGGTCGTCGTCGAGAACGAACTTCTCGTATCCGATCGCGAGCCCGCCCTCCAGCCACCCGGCGGCGTGCAGCACGAAGTTCACGCCTCCGAGCACCGTTGCCTGCAGCGTGTTCGCCGACTCATATGCAGCTTGCGCGTCAGGCAACTTCGACGCGCACAACGAGCCACCGGATCGGAACGGCACACCGAGCCGGCGCGCGAGTTGGGCGACGACGTAGAGCACCAGTGACGGTTCGGGCGTCCCGAACGTGGGCGCGCCGGTTTGCATCGACATCGACGACGCAAACGATCCGAACACGACCGGCGCACCCGGCCGCACGAGCTGGGTGAACGTCATGCCTGCGAGTGCCTCCGCCAGCGTCTGCGCGGCGACCCCGGCCGTGGTGACCGGAGCCATCGCGCCGGCGAGGATGAACGGCGTGATGATGGTTGCCTGGTTCGCGGCCGCGTACACCTGCGTCGCCGCCAGCATCGTTGCGTCCCAAACGAGTGGCGACGACGCGTTGATGAGGCTCGTCATCACCGTGCGGTCGTCGAGTTCGCCACCGAAACCGATGCGGGCGAGTTCGACGCTGTCGGCCGCGCGCTCGCCCGCAGTGACCGAACCCATGAACGGCTTGTCGCTGTATTTCAGGTGTGAATACACCATGTCGAGGTGGCGCTTGTTCACAGGAATGTCGACGGGTTCGCACACCGTGCCGCCGGAATGATGCAGGTTGGGGGAGAGATACGCGAGCTTCACGAAGTTCTGGAAGTCGGCGAGGGTGGCGTAGCGACGCCCGGCGTCGAGATCGTGGACAAACGGTGAGCCGTAGTTCGGTGCGAAAACAGTGGCGTCGCCGCCGATCTGGACGTTGTGGTCCGGGTTGCGAGCGTGCTGTGTGTACACCGCCGGCGCGGTCGCATGCACGATCGCACGGCACATCCCGCGCGGAAAGCGCACCCGCTCGCCGTCGACGTCGGCGCCCGCTGCCGCGTACAGCGCGACCGCTTCGGGGTAGTCGCGCACGATCACCCCGACTTCTTCGAGGATCACGTCGGCGTTGTGCTCGATGATCTCGAGGCCCTCGTCGCTCACGACTTCGAACGGCTTCAACGTGCGTGTGAGAAACGGCGACGCCTCGACATGGGTGGCGAGACGCGCGGCCTGCCGTCCGGCGCGGCCTCCGGTACGTCTACTCATGCGGGGTTCGGGGGTGGTCAAGACGCTCCTCGTTGGCTCGCACGTCGAGTTCGCCGGGATGGTGTCGCGTCGTCGGAGTCGGGAAAGCCCATCGCCCGGACGAAATGGGCCTGGAAGCTGGGCTCGATCGCGGTCTCGATCTTGACGATTTTCCGGGCGACGGTCGCGATCTCTTGTCGGGCGGCCCGAGAGAGCAGGGCGCGTACGGCGCCGCTGCCCGCCGCGTTGCCGACATTGCGAGCTATCGCCGGGTCGCAATCGGGGATCAGCCCGAGCACGAGCGCATATGCGGGGTCGATGTGGTTGCCGAACGCGCCGGCGAGACGCACCGAGTCGAAGCCGGTGATCCCGGCATGATCCATGAGGAGGCGGATGCCGGCGTTGAGCGCGGCTTTGGCGAGCTGGATCGCGCGCACGTCGTTCTGCGTGATGCGCAGCTCGCCGGCCGCGCCGGTGTGCAACACGTACGCAAACGTGCGGTCGTCGGGTACGACACGAGCCGAACGCGCCGCGGCGGCACCGTCGATCGTTCCGTCGCGCAGGATCACGCCCGCGAGGAACAGCTCTGCGATGGCTTCGATCACACCGGAGCCGCATACTCCCGTGACGTCGATCGTCGCGGCGCTTTGCGCGAAGTCGGGCTCGTCGCTCCACGCTTCGACGCCGATGACCTTGACGCGCGGTGCGAGCGTGTCCCTGTCGATGCGCACCCGCTCGATGGCACCGGCGGTCGCGCGCTGGCCACACGACAGTTGCGCTCCCTCGAACGCGGGACCGGTGGGGCTCGAGGCCGCATACAACCAGTCGCGGTTGCCGAGAACGATCTCCGCGTTGGTTCCCACGTCGACGAGGAGCATGATGGCGTCGCTTCGGTGCGGGCCTTCCTGCAGTACGGCCGCGGCCGTGTCGGCGCCGACGTGCCCGGCAATACACGGCAACACGTGCAGGCGCGCGTTCGGCAGCGCGAGCTCGACGTCGTCGGCCCACGCGTCGATCGGCTCGTCGGTCGCAAGCGTGAACGGAGCGGTGCCGAGCGGTGTCGGATCGATGCCGAGGACGAGGTGGTGCATGATCGGGTTCCCGACGAGCACGACATCGACAATGCGATCGCGCTCGACCCGCGCCGACGACGCGAGCTGGTCGACGACGTCACGGAGACCGCCGCGGATGGTGCTCTTGAGGTCGTGTGCGCCCTGCTCGTGCATCATCACGTACGACACACGGCTCATCAGGTCTTCGCCGAAGCGGATCTGCGGATTCATGATCCCCGCCGACGCCACAACCTCACCGGTCGCAACGTCGCACAGGTGACCGGCGACGGTCGTCGAGCCGACGTCGATCGCCACGCCGTATGCGGTGTCGACAAAGCCGGGCCACACGGCAGAGATCCAGTGGGACGCGTGAACTGCGACCGTGACCGTGCGCGCTCCCCGCGCGAGCGCGGGTTGCAACTCGGCGAGCACTGCCGGACGGGCTTCGAGGTCGGTCAGGGCCCACTGTTCCGCGAGCGCGTCGAGCAGGCGACGCAGGTCGCTGCGGTCGGCGCCGAGATCGGGTGCCGGCACGTCGACGAGGTAGAGGCGCACGACGGGATCGACCACGAGATCGTCGAGGGCGACGGTCTTGCGCACCACGGGTCGATGCACCTGGCTCGCCGCCGGCACATCGACGACCACGTCCGCCAGGATGCGCGCCGAGCAGCCCAGCCGGCTGTCGCCGTCGAGGGTGCGCCGGCCGCGATACGCGCGCTCGTCGGCCGTCTTTCCGTCGAGGCTTCTCGGCTCGCTCACGATCGCGTGCTTGGCGAAATCGCCGAACGCCGGCACGACCATGCACCGGCCGCACAGCGCGCGCCCGTTGCAGACCGAATCAAGGTCGACGCCGAGGTGACGCGCGGCGTCCAGCACGGTCGTGCCCACCGGCACAGTTCCGCGCTGCCCGCTCGGTGTGAAGACGACCTTCGCGTCTGCCGCGTGCGCGTGCGCGCTCGCGGTCACGGTCGAGGATCCGTCGCGTCGGGGTCCCAGCCGCCGTTGGCGACGAACCGTTGCAGCCGCTCGCGCGGGAACGCGTCGTCGAGCAACTGGGCCTTCGCTTCTGCCGCACCGCGGATCCCGTCCTCGCCCGGCGGGATGGCGAGCGATGTGCGCCGCCATTCACCGACGTACTCGTTCGCCGTTTTCTTGTTCGCGACCATCGCGGCATCGTCGATCGCCCGTTGGAATCGGCGGGGGAGGACCACCTGGTGCTTCTCGGTGGCCGCCCGGCCGTTCACCTGCGCCGGGATGTCGCGCCAGGAGATGACGACGAGCTCGTTACCGCGCCGCGGCATCGTGCGCCTGCTGGCGATCGACGAACCCGAGCACCGGGGCGCGGAGGCCGTCGCGACCCGTAGGGCGATGGACGAACGCGAGGCCGAGGCGAGCCGCCGCATGGCGCGCCTGTGCGACGACATTCGGATCGCCCGCTTGCGAGAGCAACACGACGCGCCGGTAGTGCGAGAAGTAGGTGTCGCGCAGCTCGGGATGACGGTCGAGACCGAGCCCACTCCAAACGAGGGCGTCGAAGTGCCGGGCGAGGAAGTCGGTGAGATAGAAGGTGCCGAGCTCCTCGTCGTGGAGCGTCTGGAACTGCTCGGCACCGGCGAACATCTCGTAGCAGTGCGCGCCCGGCAGTCGGTGTACGCCGGGAAATTCGGTGAGGAGTGCGTCGAGGCGGCCGCCGGAACCGCAGTCGGCGTAGGCGACGAACACCGGCCGGCGCGCGTCGACGGCGGCTTGCAGGCGCGGGCGCAATGCCGGCGCGATCGCGTCGGGGCGGTTGTGCAGATTGGCCGGCAGGTATTCCACGTCGACATGCGCATCGAAGCCGCCGGCGCCGAGGACGGCGCGCAGGTCACTCGCGAGTGCTCCACACGCGAGCACGAGCGGCCGGGGAAGCGGTGTATTCACGCGGCTCGGTGCGCGCGGACGAGCGCCTTGGCGGTCTCGGCAGCGACGGCTGCGTCGCGGCAGTACGCGTCGGCGCCGATCGCTGCACCGAATTCCTCGTTGAGCGGCGCGCCACCGACGAGCACGATGTAGTCGTCGCGGATGCCTTTGGAAATGAGCGTCTGGATGACGACCTTCATGTAGGGCATCGTCGTCGTGAGCAACGCAGACATGCCGAGGATGTCGGGCTTGTGCTCGTCGAGCGCGGCCAGGAACTCTTCGGCATTGGTGTTGATGCCGAGATCGAACACCTCGAAGCCGGCGCCCTCGAGCATCATCGCGACGAGGTTCTTGCCGATGTCGTGGATGTCGCCCTTCACGGTGCCGATGACGACCTTGCCGATCGGTTCGACCCCGGTCTCGGCGAGGAGCGGACGCAAGATCGCCATACCGGCCTTCATCGCGTTCGCCGCGAGGAGCACCTCGGGCACGAAGAGGATGCCGTCGCGGAAGTCGATTCCCACGATGCGCATGCCTTCGACCAGCGCCTTGTTCAGGGTGTCGTCGGGAGTCCAGCCGCGGCCCAGCAGCAAGTTGGTGCCCTCGGCGATCTCGTCGGCCAACCCGTCGTAGAGGTCGTCGTGCATCTGGGCGACGAGCGCGTCGTCGGAGAGGCTCGCGAGGTCGATCTCGTTGCCGTCGTCAGCCACGACGACCAGCGTAAACCACGATGCGGCAAACCACCGCCATCCGGTAAGCCCGTACTTGTTTTGATCTCAGAAGCCAACCGCGATCGGGGCGTTTCTGAGATCAAAACGAGTGGGGGGCGGCGGGTTCGCGGGGGAGGGGTTCTGAGCGGCGGGCGAGCGCGATCGACGCGCTGACGGTGAGGGCAAAGCCCAATGCCGCGACGGGGGCCAGGTGCGGGCGCGCGTGATCGCCGAGGAACGCGAGGCCGATGACCGACGGGACGACGGTCTCGACCGCGAACACCAGCGCGGCGGCGGCAGTGACCGAACCACGTTGCAGCGCGGTCGCGAAGAAGAGCACACCGAACACTCCCGAGACCGCGAGTGCGAGCGCGACCGGGTCTTGCACAACGTGCCACCACACAGACGGAACGTGGAGTACGCGCGCGGCGATGCCGGTTGCGGACCAGCTGAGGCCCGCACAGATGGCGAGGCCGATGCCGGCCTTCCGATCGTCCAGCCGCGCGCTGATCGCGCCGGCGACCGCGACCAGCGCGACGCCGCTGACGAGTACCCAACGACCAACCGCTCCTAAGGAAGCGGCGTGCTGGGGCCGCGCAGATACGGCGAGGAGCACGAACCCGAACATGAGCCCGGCCAGTGCGACGCGCTCGGAACGGCGCAACGGAACGCCAAACGCGATAGAGGCAGTGATCGCGGTAACGCCGACGCTGCCGGCCAGCGCCGACTGCACCATGAACAGCGGTAGGTCACGCAACGCGATGACCGACGCCACGAACGCCACAACATCGAGCGCGAGACCGGCGACATACGGCAACTCGTTCACCAGCCGCACGAGCAGCATGGGGTCGAGGTTCGAGCTCCGCTCAGCCCGCCGCGCCGCGGCGGCTTGCAACACCGAGCCGATGCCGTAGCTCAGCGCAGCAACGAACGCGCACGCGAGCGACAGCCAGACGGCCATGTGGCACTCCCATCCGGCAGCGGGTAACTGACCTTAGCTGCGTCCCGGCGCCGCAGTTCCCGAAGGTTGCCGCATGGAGCGTGAGCGTTCGTCAGCGAGCGTGGACGGCACCGACGGCGGTGGCGTGCGCGGTCGCCGGACGGGCGGTCGAGCGCACGACCGCAGCAGTCCATTGGTCTGACGGTGTGTCCCAGTCCATGACGCCGTGGTCGCCGAGCTCCGGCGCACGCGGACCGCCCGTGACCACGACGATGTCGCCGACGCCGCTGTAGTTGTAGAACGTCGTTGCGTTCGCGTCGCTGAGATTGATGCAACCGTGCGAGACGTTCGTGCGTCCCTGGCTCGACACCGACCACGGCGCCGCGTGAACGTACTCGCCACTGTCGGAGATGTGTACGTCGTAGTACACGGTTTCGTCGTAGCCGTCGGGCGAGTTCACCGGTATGCCGTTCGACGACGACACCATGTGCACCGCATACTGGCGGTCCATCACGAGATGGGTGCCGTTCATGGTCGGGTATTGGTCGCGACCTCCACTGAACGGATAGGTCGCGATGGTGTGCCCGTTGGTGCTGACGGTCATCACATGAGTCGCGAGGTTTGCGATCGCGACGTGCGCATCGCCGATCGTGAAGTGCACGCGCTGCGAGCCGGAGCCCCAAATGCCGCCGCCCGCGTTCCAACCGTCGAGATTCGACGTGAGCGTCACCTGTTCACCGGCCGGCCAGAGCGCCGCGGGCCGGAAGTGCAGCTCGTAGGCACTGAACCAGTGCCATCCGCCCGGTACGCGTTGCGTTCCCTCGAGCGTGAAGTGCCGGACGACGCTCGTGCGGGCAGCATCGTCGGTGATGGCGTGGTCGAAGCGAACGACGATGGGTTGGCCGACACCGACCGTCATTCCCTCGGAGGGAAACACGCGGGCCTGCACGGTGACGCCCGGAACGACCGTCTGGAATGTCGACGAAACAGTCGCCGCCGTCACACCATCCGAGTCCACGACCCGGGCCGACACTTGGTACGTCGTGCCCGGCGCCAGGGCCGTGTTCGACCACCAGCTCGTCCACGACGGCGCCAGCGCGCCGGTAATCCGAGCACCCGTGGTAGCAACGACGCGCACACCGCGTACGTATCCGGCATTCGTCGCGACGACCACCGGTGCGTCGAGTCCGACATTGGTCGCGCCCGACCCTGGTGAGATCGTGACGGACGAGGAGAGCGCGGCGCGCGCCGACGCCAATCGCATGGCGGGCGACGTGGCCGGTTGCCGCCGCTGTTGCCCGCCCGAGCGGTCGCTCGACGCTGATGGGCGCGTCGCGTTAGCGAACGCCATTCCAAGGCCGGCGCACAGCAGCCCCGCGAACACCGCAGTGCCAACTCCGCGCGACCATTTGGACCACATGCCTCGCCGTCGCACGTGCTCGCTCTCCGCCGGTCGGCCCCAGGATATCGGCGCCACCGGCGATCCCACCCACGGGCCGCTTCGCCGGTTCGACCCCACGCAGGAACGGACGAATCGCCCGCGACGAAAAGGGATCCTGCCTGCATTTTTGCCACGGGTTGACTCCGCCTTAACACGCCGGCCCCCATCCTGCGCACACAATGCGACCCATTCCTGAGCGTTCCTCAGGCCGCCGACGGCGGGCGTCGGCCAGAGTGCGCCGGCGACGCGCGGTCGCGCTCGCGCTCGTCGTAGCGGTCGTGATCGGCGTCGCCACGCTCTTCTCCGGTTCACCGCATCCGCGAGTCTCGGCCACGGGCAAATCCCATGTCGCGACGCCGGGTCGCGCCACCACACCGCACCTGCGGATCTCGGAATCACCGTGGTTGCTCAACACGCCTCTGTCGCGAGCCGTTGCATTCTCGAACGGCACCGGTCTCGTCGTGGCCGGCGGCATCGGCACCGATCAGTCGACAACGGCGAGCGTGCTGCAGTTCGCGCCGACAACCACTGGTGTCACGTTGTTCGGGTCGTTGCCGTCACCGACCCACGACGCGGCCGCCGCGAGCGTCGGCGGTCGACAACTCGTGTTCGGTGGCGGTACGCAACACGTCAGCGACGTCGTCCAGGCGCTGCAACCAAGCGCGTCGGCAACGATCGTCGGGCATCTTCCACATCCGCGGGCCGACTTCTCGGCCGTCACGATCGGATCGACGGCCTATCTCGTCGGCGGGTACGACGGAACGAACGCGTCGCTCGACGTGCTCACGACGACGGATGGCGCGACGTTCCGAACCGTCGCCCAACTACCAGTGGGCGTTCGCTACCCAGGCGTCGCGGCGCTCGGAACCGACATCTATGTGTTCGGCGGCGAGTCAGCCGGCGCGGCATCGACCGCGATACAACGGGTGGACACCCGAACCGGTCAGGTGCGAGTCGTCGGGCAGTTGCCACAGCCGCGAACCGAAGCGGTCGCGGTGACGATCGGTGGGTCTATCTATCTCGCCGGTGGACGCGTCGGAGGCGCGGCGACCTCCGACGTACTGCGCTTCGACCCAAAGGCAGTACGACTCGTTTCCGCCGGCCAACTTCCGGCGCCCGTTTCCGACGCGGCGACCGCGGTGAACGGCGATACCGCGTACCTCGTAGGCGGTGAGGCCGGTGCACCGATGTCGAGCATCATGCTGCTGCAGCAGACGAACACTGTGCCGTCCTCGCAATACGCCGCGCGAATGGGACGGCCATTCGTAGGCCGCATGGTGATCGCGGATCGAGGCAACAATCGTCTGATCGTCGTGAATGCCAACAAACAGGTCTCGTGGACCTATCCATCGGCGACGATGCCACCGCCGGCGGGTGGCTTCTATTACCCCGACGACGCGTTCTTCGCTGACCACGGTCATTCGATCCTGACGAACCAGGAAGAAAACCACACCATTGTTCATCTCGGCTTCCCGTCGGGCGCCGTGCTCTGGAGCTACGGCCACCCGAAGGTTTCCGGTTCGACGGCCGGCTACCTGAACCAACCCGACGACGCGTTCCTCCTGCGCGACGGGACGATCGCGGTGGCGGACGCGAAGAACTGCCGCATCTTGTTCATCAACGCGCAACGACAACCGACGTCGCAGATCGGCACGACCGGAAACTGCGTGCACGATCCACCCCGCAGCGTCGGATACCCGAACGGCGACACGCCTCTCGCCAACGGCAACTTCCTCGTGTCGGAGATCAACGGGTCGTGGATTACCGAGTACACACCGACCGGGACATTGGTGTGGACGGTGCACCTTCCGATCGCGTATCCCTCCGACCCGCAACAACTCGGCCCCGACCTTTACCTCTGCGCCGACTACACGAGGCCCGGCGGCATCCTCGAGTTCACGCGCGAGGGTCGCATCGTGTGGAGCTATCGGCCGACGAGCGGCGACGGCATGCTCGACCATCCGAGCCTCGCGGAGCGCCTCCCGAACGGCCTGATCGGTGTCAACGACGACTACCGCCATCGAGTCGCGTTGATCGAACCGGCAACGGGAGCGATCGTGTGGCAGTACGGCGCCACCGACCAACCCGGAACCGGGCCGAACCAAGTCAACATCCCTGACGGCTTCGACCTGCTGCTTCCCGACGGATCGACGCCTCTGCATACGCATACCCGATGATGGGCAGCGAAGTCGGAGGCGGAAGTGTGGAAGGCAACGCACGACTGACCGGTACGGCCGGAGCGGTCATCTTCGTGCTTCTCGCGATCGAAGGCGTCACGATCCCGTTCGTCCAGCGCCTGCTGTCGGCCCACGTGTTCTTGGGCATGCTCCTGGTGCCGATCGTGGCGCTGAAGATCGCGTCAACCGTCTACCGGTTCGCGCGGTACTACCGGGGTGGAAACGACTATTCCGCCAAAGGGCCCCCGCCGCTCGTTCTGCGTCTCGCCGGACCACTCGTTATCGCGTCGACCATTGCGGTGTTCGCGACGGGTATCGCCGCGATCGCAGTCGGGCGGTCGTCGCGGTGGATCTTGCAGGCGCACAAGGCGAGCTTCATCGTGTGGTTCGGTGTGATGGTCGTCCACGTGCTCGGGCACATTCTCGAGACGCCCGCGCTCGCCGTCGCCGACTGGCGCATGCGACAAGGCTCCAAGCTCGACGGCACCGCGATTCGCCGCGCGCTCGTTGTCGGCACACTCGCCGCGGGTCTCGTGCTCGCCGTGCTGTCACTCGGATGGATCGACACGTGGCGTCACGCTTCGCGCCACGGATGACGCGATGCGACGGAACATCGAAAGTCGATGTTCCGTCGCAATAACGCGCAGTCGTTCGAACCTCAGTTAGACAGTGCGACCACGCATAACCATCAGGATTAACACGACGAGCAGAATGACTACGAGTGTTCCGATGCCTATGTACATGACCCTGCTTTACCCGTCGCTATGTGGTGACACACCTAATACCGCGAACGCGGCATCGCGCGCTATCGCTTCGCTTAGATGATGTGCATTGCGGGTAGCGACTACACGCCAACGCAGGCCGGCACGGAGTAGCTGGCCGTACTCGCAATCAGGAGAAGCAACATGGGTCTCGGCATCAGTCTGTTCCTCTTCGCGGTGGGCGCAATTCTTGCGTTCGCCGTCAATGCAACCGTGAGCGGTCTCGACATCGTCACAGTCGGTTGGATCCTGATGATCGTCGGCGGCCTCGGCGTCCTGTTCTCGGTCATCTTCTGGAGCACCTGGGGCGGCCTCCCGACGCGCCGCACGACGACGTACGTCGAGCGCGACCGCGAACTTCTCTGATCGGTTCGACGCCGCTCGCCTCAACCCATCGCGAGCGGCGTTGATCCGGCACGCAGCGCTACGCGAGCGATGCCGCTCGCGTTCGCGTGGGCGACAACGCTGCCGTCACGCGTGACGGCCTCTCCCGGCGCCAGGTCGGTAAGCGTCAGGGTTGTCGCGCCGTCGGTCTGCACTGTGATGGTCCCCGGTTCGCTCACCTGGAAGCCGGCGCGCGCCAGCTGCAGTGTTGCCGTCGCCACGTTGACGACATGCATGTCGACGTGCGCGACGCGCGGTGCGGGCGGTCCGCTCTGCCACGCTTGTTCCTGGTACCCGCCGACGAGCGGTGGCGTGTCCGAGGTGACGAGGGGCCCGGCGCTGTTCACCAACCCCGCGAACGTCGAGGGGATCGCGCCCGTAGTCGCGTCGACCCGGGCGGTGACGCCCGGGCCCGACTGGCGAGCGTTGAGCGCACGCACCCAGTACGCACCGGTGGTACCGATGCCGTAGTCCGAGCGCACGAGTGCGGGGTACCAGGTGAGCGACACCGTGTGCGGAGACCGGGTTCGGGTGAGGGCGCCCATGTTGGCGGCGGGTGACGCAAACAGGTCTGAGACGGCCCAGCTCACGTGGCCTTGCGATGGGAACAGTTCGAAGCGCACGCGCAGACCGAGCGCCATCATGTCTTGCACTTGCTGGATCACTCCCGACACGGGCACCAGCTCGTCGACACCGCCGTGCCCGACGTAATACGGCAGGTTGATCGCGTTGGCGAGCAGTGGTGCCGACTTGCCTTCGTCCGTGCACGGACCCGGGCCGCTGTAGCCCGCGATTGTGCCTTCAATGCGGACACCGCATACCTGCGGACCGGCGAGCACGACCGCCTTCGCGAACACGTCGGGGTAACTGAGTCCGAGCTTGTAGGTCGCCCAACCACCCATCGAGTAGCCGGCAAGCACTGTGCGCTCAGAGTCGAGTCGATAGGTCGCGGCGAGGGAGTGCCATACCTGCCAGAAGTCGAGTTCCGCGGCGTCGTAAAACCAACCGTCGGGACCGCGCCCGAGTGTCGTCGCGCAGATCGAACCGCGCGCTTCGCACGCTTGCTGCACGAACTTCGGGTTGATGGCGACGTACTGGTTGTGCTGCACGCCGAGCGAGTGCAACATCCACGTGAGGGACGTCGGGATTGTCGGGTTGTAGTGGCTCGGCACGTACACGGCGTACGGCTGCACGCGGCCAAGGAAGTTGGGTTGGAGATCCTGAGCCGCGCCGCCCTGGTCGGCGACTACTCCCTTGCCCAACTCGATCGCCGACACGTACCACCGGTTCGACGCCCCCGTCACGAACGGCTCCGGCGTGTTTGTACGGCGGGCTACTGCATTCCAGTCGACGACCGCCGCGAACGCGCTGACATCACTTGCGCCGAGCGCCTGCGCTTGCGTGTTCTCCATCCAGAAGTTCTGCGACGCGGGTTCGTTCGCCATTGGATCGAAGCCGAGGTCGTAGACCGCGGGCTGGCCCGGAAGCGCACCATTGGTCGCCGGCACCGGGGCGAAAGTGCGCCCGTCAGCGGCCGCGAGTCCGGCCGCGGCGCGGACCGTCCACTTTCCGGTCAACGAAGGAAGTGCCGAGCTCGGAAGGTTCGCGACGAACGACCCCATCGCTCGAGCCGGGTCATGGTCGACGGCGACGGCGGCCGCGCCGAGGGCGGTCGTCTGTTGCGTCACGACGTCAGTGACCCACGCGCCGCGGCTCGATACCACGACGACGTGGTCGATGCCGGCCGACGTCAGGCCGCTTCCCGCGCCCCACGACGACGCTCCGGTTGACGCATTGCCATCACGGTCGATGGCGAAGGCGA
>JAODBJ010000031.1 GCA_025463905.1 Actinomycetes bacterium | reverse complement strand
ACCTGACGCCAGCCGAGCACGTCTCGGTAGAAGTGCACCGAGCGTTCGAGGTCCCGCACGTACAACACGATGTGGCCAAGTTCTTTGACTTCCACGGTGTGCCCCTTCTTCCTCGTGTGCGATTCAGGAACCGTACTTGAGGGTTCAACATTCCCGGGCTCGGGGTGATCGGAGGTCTGCACATTCCACCGTACGCGAGGACACGTAGACGCGTGATGCCCACAACGGCGGACTGCGCCATTCTCGATCGAGCGGTGGCAGTCGCTCCGCTCGATCAGGGAGAACGCTGGTGAGTTCAGACACCTACATCGTCCGTGGGTCCGCCCCGGTTCGATCCATCGCGGCGGTGTCGTGAGATGCAGCATGACGAAACCGCGACTGAACCGGTTGCCGCAGAAGCGTGGTTGATCGAGCTACGCCTGCAGTTCGTCGAGGCCGGTCACGACCGCCGATTGGTAGACGAGTTCCTCACCACGGCGCTGGCACGGTTTCGCGCGGCGCGGCTGCGCACATTCATTCCAATCCTGGTGGAACGCTCGGTCCAGCGAGATTTGCGAGGCTACTGAGCTGCCCGGGGCTGCCGGGCTGCCGGACCGCTCGAACGCTTCATCCAGGGTAGACAGGCGGCGGCTGCGTAGCCGCGTCCACGACCGATGAGTTCGCGTGCAGGTCGTGGTCGAAGTCGTGACAACACATACGAACAAAGCGGGAGCATGTGAGCGAGATCTCGGAGCGGTACCGGCACGTGGCGGCGCTGTTCACGCAGCGCGTGGACGCGGTGCCCGATGGTGCTTGGGACAACCCGGCGCCGTGCGAGGGCTGGGTTGCGCGCGACGTCGTCGGCCACTTGGTCGAGTGGCTGCCGGCGTTCTTCTTCGGCACCTGGAACATCGAAGTCTCGTCGGGTCCGTCGGTCGCCGAGGACCCCGCCGGGGCGTGGGCGGTTGTCAACGGAGCGATTCAGCGAGCGCTCGACGATCCTGAGATTGCCGGCAGCGAGCGCGATACGCGCATGGGGCGTTGGACCTTCGAGCAGACGATCGACACCATCTGTACCGCCGACATTCTCATCCACACGTGGGACATTGCGCGAGCGACGGGTCTCGACGAGTCCCTCGATCCCGATGAGGTGCGCCGGTTCGTCGAGAGCATGGAGCCAATGGACGAGATGCTGCGCGAGAGCGGCCATTACGGGCCCAGGGTCGCAGTGCCCGACGATGCCGACGAGCAGACGCAGCTCATCGCGTTCGTCGGGCGTCAGCCATAACGGTGCGACTGCAACGCACGCGCGCGAATCGCCGGACTACGCGTTCGAGGGGTGTAGGCGCATGGGAGCGACACGCATGATGAACGCCGGCGACTGACGACTGAGTGGAGTTGCGAGATGATTCGCGGTCGATCACCACGGGAGACATCCGCGGCAGGCGGCGCGCCGGCCCTCGACGACTTCCATCGGTGGGTGCTGTCACTTCCGTGGGTGGTGGAACGGCCGTACAGCCGCGGCACGCCAGGTGTCAGATCGTTCGCAGTCGACTGCGAACCGCTTCAACGTCGCCGGCTCTGGCTCGTCACAGGTCTCGAACCACGGCAGCACGCAAGGAGCATCGGTGTCGCCGTCATTCTTCCGCTGGAAGAGGCGAACAACGTCGAACACGCGGGTTGCGGGCGACGGGTGGCACCGATGCCCGCCGGGCATGTTCTCATGACGATCTGCGCTGACGCTGCCGATAGAGCACCGGACATCGAGCGCGTCGCGATCAGCGCGTACAGTTACGCGATGTCGTAATAGCGTTCTTTCGCGCGTTCGGAGGTTCGGGTGAGTGGACGTGCGGCCACCGAGTCCGGCGTGGACGTGTTCGATGTGATCGTGATCGGCGCGGGTCCCGGCGGTGAGAACGTCGCCGGACGGTGTGCCGACGGTGGCCTCTCAGTGGCGATCGCCGAACGCGAACTCGTCGGCGGTGAGTGTTCCTACTGGGGTTGCATCCCGTCGAAGACGTTGCTGCGACCGGGCGATGTCGTGGCGACCGCACGCAGGGTTCCCGGAGCTGCGGCCGCCACTGCGGGCTCGATCGATGTGGCCGCTGCGCTCGCGCGTCGCGACGAAGCGACGAACTCGTGGGACGACACGAGCATGCTGTCGTGGCTCGACGATCGTCACATCAGGCTCGTGCGCGGCCGCGCGCGCCTCACGGGCAAGTGCACCGTCGACGTCGATGGTCGAGCACTGGAGGCCCGGCGCGCCGTCGTCGTTGCGACCGGCACCAGGGCTGCGATGCCACCGATTCCCGGCTTGGGCGACGTCCGCCCCTGGGACAATCGCGATGCGACCGCGGCGAAAGAGATCCCGCGCCGCTTGCTCGTGCTCGGCGGCGGTGGCGTCGGTGTGGAGATGGCCCAAGCGTTCCGTCGTCTGGGCGCGGAGGCGGTGACCGTCGTCGAGGGTGGCGATCGGCTGTTGGCTCGCGAGGAGCCATTCGCCGGCGAGGAGGTGCGCCGCGCGTTCGGAGACGAGGGGATCGACGTGCTCACCGGTCTCTCGATGACCATGGTCGAGCGGGACAGCTCGGACGATGCGGTTCGGGCGACGCTCGACGACGGGCGCGTGCTGATCGGCGACGAATTGCTCGTCGCGGTCGGGCGACGGCCCAAAACCGACGACCTCGGCTTGGAACGCGTCGGCCTGAAACCCGGGAGCTATGTCGAAGTTGATGATCAGTTGCGCGCGACGAACGTCAAGGACGGCTGGCTCTACGCAGTGGGCGATTGCAACGGGCGCGCGCTCTTCACCCACATGGCGAAGTACCAGGCTCGGATCGCCGCCGATGTGATTCTCGGCAAGGACGCACGCGCGACTGCGCCCGTTCCGCGAGTGACGTTCACGGATCCACAAGTGTGTGCGGTCGGCCTCACCGAAGCTGAGGCGCGCGCCGCCGGTATCGCAACGCGCGTCGTCAACGTGCCGATCAGTGAAGTCGCCGCGGCGTTCATCGAAGGTGTCGGAGTGAACGGTACGAGCCAACTCGTTGTCGACGAAGAGCGCCGGCTGGTGGTGGGCGCGACGTTCACCGGACCCGGTATTTCGGAACTTCTGCATTCGGCGACGGTCGCGATCGCGGGAGAGGTGCCGCTCGATCGGCTCGCGCAGGCGGTTCCTTCGTTTCCGACCGTGAGCGAAGTATGGCTGCGGCTGCTGGAATCTCTCGGTTACTGACGTGCCATCGGCGCGCCGGCTACGCGACCAGCGCGGCGATGAGCGCGTTGCCGACGAACTGTTGGTAGCGGTCGACGCTCCAGCCGCGTTCGAGCACGAGCAGGTCGTATACCTCCACCGAGTTGTAGGTCCACAGAACGTCGCGCGCAGCTTCGAGGCTCGTTCCGTCGCGGAGATAGCCGCCCGCGTGGAGATGCGTCGCAAACGCGGTCATCCCGGTGAGTCGCTCGGTTTGCATCTGACGCCACACGGCTTCGATATCAGGGTCGAGTGACGCGGCCGAACGTACGACGAGTTGCACCGGTGCCGAGCGCTGCATCGCTCCCGAGAGCGTGTTTGCGTACATGCGTAATTTCTCGCGCGGGTCGGGTTCGGCGTTGATCGCCGCCACCCACTCGCGGTCCATGATGGCGACGGGCGCTTCGTCGCCGGCGATCGCCACGTCGAACACGGCTTTCAGCAATCCCGGCTTGTTCTTGAACGCCTTGTACACCGTCTCCACCGACACGTCGGCGTCGGCCGCGACCGCGGCGATGGTGGTGGCGGAGTACCCGTCGTCGAGGAACCGTTGCCGCGCGGCGACGAGGACGCGGCTACGAGCCCGCTTCGCGCCGGCTTGGCGACGGCTGGAATCGTACGCACGCCGCTTGACATCCTCGGGCATTCGGTACAGTCTCCTGTATCAGATACAGACGAGCGTATCGGATGCAGCCGCACGGAGGTTGGCAATGGACATCGAACGGAACAAGGCAACGCTACGACGGGTCTTCGAGGAGGGCTTCAGCCACGGCCGGCTCGAAGTCGTCGACGAATGCCTCGCGCCGGGAGCCGTGGACCACCATGACTTCACCGACGACGCACCCGATTTCCGATCACACCTGAAAGGCGTGATCACGATGCTGCGTACCGCAATGCCCGACCTCACGATGAGCGTGGAAGACCTCGTCGCGGAGGGCGATCGGGTCGCGGCACGAGTGATACTGACGGGCACGCACACCGGCGACGCGTTCTTCGGTGTGCCGGCTGCGGGCACCGCCGTGCGCGTCGAGCAGTTCCACTTCGTGCAATGCGACGACGACGGCCGCGGCGTCACGCATTGGGCGAACGCGGGGGAGCACGAGCTCATGTCGCAGATCGCTGCCGGCGTACTCACACCCGGGTGATCGCGACCGCAACGTTGTCGCCCGCGCCGCCGTCGCATGCGTGCTCGATGCACCGCTGGGCAATGGCGGTGAGCGGTGCATCCGCGATTTCGGCGTTCAAGCACGCGTCAATGTCGGGCGCGTAGTTGACGAAACCGTCGGTGGCCAACAACACGTAGTCGCCGCGTGCCAGAGCGCCCCGGCCGGTGCTTGTCACCGCGGCGATCTCCGCGCGCGTCATCGAGCCGCCGGCCCAGGTCTCGCTCGGTTGGTCGAGTCGCTCGACGCCCGCGGCGCCGGCGACATAGAGCGCCGAGTCGCCGAGCGCCGCGAACGAAAGGTCGCGACCAGCGAGCAGCACGACGACCAAGGTGGTTCGACTCTTGGGGTGCGCTGCACCCGACGCTCCCATCGTCGTGAACACGTGGTTGTTCACGACTTCGATCAGGTCATTGGCCGCATCTCGACGCAACCGTGCGGGCAAACCGTTGTCGTCCACCCAGTCGATGATTCGCTCGACGGCAGCGCGCGACGCCTCGACACCATTGAATCCATCGGCGACGGCCAGCAGCAGCCGGTCGTCGACCGCCAGTGCGACCGCGACGTCTTCATTCGGATCGACGTAGGCGTACGGCTTCGGGTGACGGCCCCGCGTGATCCCCAGCGCGACCTGGGAGCCGAACGCGAGGGTTTCGATGGTGTCGTACTCGCAGTGGTCGGCACCCCACAGCGCCCCCATCGCCTTCTGCGCTCCCACGACGCCCGATGCTATGAGGCCGCCTTGCGCGCGCGGCTCCAAAGTTGTGAACCTCTCGTGAATGGCCGTCGATCTCGCAGTCCTCGTTCGTGACCTCCAAGCCGAGACCGCGGAACTGCAGCGTCACCTCACCCCGCTGGTGGAGGCCCAATGGTCAAGCCCGACGCCCGCCGAAGGTTGGGCGATCCGCGACCAGGTAAGCCACCTCGCGTTCTTCGACGACGCGGCGACACTTGCCGCGACGGACCCGGATCGGTTCCGATCCGAACGCGATGCAGCAGTTGCCGACGTCGACGGGTTCACTGAATCGATCGCGCAACGGTCACGCGCCCTCAGCGTCGACGCGCTGACGTCATGGTTCCGTGAGGCGCGCGCAACGATGATCAACGCGCTTGGAAGTCTTGATCCAAAACACCGTGTGCCCTGGTACGGGCCCGACATGAGCATCGCGTCGGCGTTCACTGCCCGCGTCATGGAGACGTGGGCTCACGGCCAAGACGTGATCGACGCGTTGGGCGGTGAGCACGCACCGACGGCCGCGCTCCGCCACGTGTGCGAGATCGGCGTACGGACGCTGCCGAACAGCTACCTCACTCGCGGCCTCGCCGTTCCCGACGTTCCAGTGCGCGTCGCGTTGGTTGCACCCGGCGGCGACGTGTGGACGTGGGGTCCGGAGGAAGCCGGCGACGTGGTGACTGGTCCTGCGGTCGATTTCTGCCTCGTCGTGACCCAACGGCGCCACGTCGACGACACTGCGCTCGTTCCCACCGGCACAGTCGCGGTCGAGTGGATGCACATCGCACAGGCATTCGCAGGACCCGCCGGCCGCGGCCGCGAACCAGGCGCATCGCACGGTCGTTGAGCGTTCAATCTGCATCGCTACCCTGCGGAACATGGCCCGCAGACCGCGGTGGTTGACCGACGACGAACAGGCAACCTGGCGCTCGTACCTCCTCACGACGCAACTGCTCGACGAGGCCCTCGATCGGCAGTTGCAGCGCGACGCCGGCTTCCCGCACGCCTACTACGGGATCCTCGTCACCCTGTCGGAGGCGCCGCAGCGGTCGCTGCGCATGAGCGAACTTGCCCGCCGGTTGCGCTACTCCCAGAGCCGTATGACGCATGCGGTAACGAGTCTCGAGCGCAGCGGTTGGGTGCGGCGCGAAGCGTGCCCGAGCGACCGGAGAGGGCAACTCGCGGTGCTCACACCGGCCGGGATGGACGCGCTGAAGGCCGCCGCGCCGGGCCATGTCGCCGAAGTGCGTGCCCGTCTCTTCGACCGCTTGACGCCCACCCAACAGGCGCAGTTGCGCGACATCTGCGACACCGTGCTCGCCGGCCTCGATACCAACGAAGACGCGGCGCCAAGCAGCTAAACGAACCACCACCACCGCCGGGCTGTTGCACTTGTGCGCCCGAACGGGACCATAACTGCGACAACCTGGCAAGGGTTAGGCAATCTGGCCTTCGCGTCGCATCCACTCGACGGTGATCGCCATTGCGTCCGGTATCGGGCGCGGCGCGTAGCCGAGACGCTCGCGGGTCACGCGATTGTCGAACCACGGCACCGGGAATGTGCGTTGCGCGAGCGACACGAGGCTTGGGCCGTAACGTGCGAGCGCGTCGGGGTCGTCGGGATCGATCGTCACATCGTGGACGCGGTGTGCGACACCGGCGGTCTCGCACCCGACGTTCAAGAACGCGGCAGTGCTCTGCGCGTCTTCGTGACCGAACGCCAGGTATGTGTGGCCACGTTCGCCGCGTGTGATCGCACTCACGGCGACGGATGCGACATCTTCGGCGAATACCCACGGCACCGGGTACGTCACGTACTCGTGGATCTTGCCGGAGATCGCGCTGCGCAGCGGCCGGTTGAAACTCGTGCGGGTCATTGATCGCGCGACCGACAAGCCCGGTCCGAAGGTGCCGCCGGGAACGATCACCACGATGTCGGCGCCGTGTCGCGCGACGCGACGCATCGCCTCCGCGAACGTGGCCGCTTTGGTGACCGTGTACGGGTCGTCGCTCCAGTCGGCCGCGACCGGCGATGTCTCGGTGAGTGGCGAGGTGTGGTCGAAGAACGTCGTCGTGCTCAGCGTCACCACTCGGATCCCCTGCTTCGCGCCGGCATCGAACACGTGCCTCGCACCCGACACGTTGGTGGCGCGCTGTTCTCCAAGGTCTTGTTCCGTACCTCCGAGCACCGCGGCCGAGTTCACGATCGCGACGCAGCCGTCGCTCGCGCGCAGCACGTCATCGGCCGACGTGATGTCGCCGAGCGCGAGTTCGGCGCCGGCTGCGGCGAGGGGCTCGTGGTCGCTCCCCGGCCGTACGAGCGCGCGCGGCTCGTCGCCGGCCTGCAACAGCAGCCGGCAGATGTTCGAGCCGATGAGGCCGGTCGCACCGGTCACGAGGATCCTTGCCATACCCGCTTCCTACAACGCCTGCCGCGGGCGGCACCAGTGGACCAATGCGCCAGTACGCCAGTACGTGGCAACGAGCGCCGCCTGGCGGCGGTACCGTCGGTCGGCGTGCTCGCTGATCTCCTCGCTCACCCCGGAGTGGAGGAGCACTGTGTGCTGCGGAGCCGGGTGGGTTTCCTGGCGTTGCACGGTGGGCTCGAGCGGGGCACAGCCGAATTGGCGACCGCAGCCGCCGAGGAGTCGGGTGCATCCCTGTACCGCGTGGTGCAGCCGCCCGATCTGCGCTGGCACGTCCCGTCGAGTCAATTTGCACCGGCCGAGTCGGAGGCGCTCGACGCGTTCCTCGACCACGTCGAGGTCGCGATCTCGCTCCACGGCTACGGCGGGTTGCGCACCTCCGACGACCGCTGGACGACCGTCCTCGTCGGCGGCGGCAACCGACCTGTCGCCTGCGCTCTCGCCGAGCAGTTACGGGCGGCGTTGCCCTCGTACACGTGGCTCGACGAACTCGACCGGATCCCGGTGCACCTGCGCGGCGTACACCCGAAGAACCCGGTGAACCGACCCCGCCTCGGGGGAGCGCAGCTCGAACTCCCGCCCCGGGCGCGCGGCTACGGACAGTTCTGGTCCGATTGGCGCGGGCCGGGCCTCCCGCCCCATTCGACCGCCATCATCGCAACGCTTGCGGACTTCGCAGGAATGAAGCTTGCGCGCGACGACATCACGTAAGCACTTACATCAAGTGTGAGACGTCGTTGAAGCGACGCAGCACGGTGCGCTGCGGATGCACGACGACTTCGCTGATCGACGCGTTGTCGGCACCCGAGAACGCGAACCGTCGCGAGCCCGTGACCTGGTGCAGCAACTGGCCGATGACGCCGCCGTGCACGACGACCATGACGCGGCCGTCGGCGTGCTGCGCGACGATGCGCGCCAAGCCCCGCGCGCAGCGCCGGTCGAACTCTTCGAGCGCTTCCGCGCCGGGGATCACGTCCCAACGTTCCTGCGTGAAGATCTGTTCGAAGACGGGATCGCCGGCGGCCGCGCGTACGCGGAACTCTCCGCCCTCCCAGTCACCGAGGTACACCTCGCGCAGGTCGGGCTCGACAATAGGTGTGAGCCCGAGCGCGTCGGCGAGTGGCTGCGCGGTTTGCATCGTGCGCGCCAGCGTCGTCACGTAGATCGCGTCGATCCGCTCGTTCGCGAGCCGTGCCGCGAGCCGCTTCGCCTGTTCGTGGCCGACCGGGTCGAGCGGCGGGTCGCCGTGCCCGTCGACGAGCGGGAACGGCCGGTCGGGATGGGCGGGTGCCGACTCGCCGTGGCGCACCAGCAGCACAGTCGTGGCGCCGGGCATCGGAGAGAATTGGTGTTGCCTGAAACCTTCCGGGGCGTCGCTCATGGAGGGGGCAGGGTACGTTCCGTCGATGGTCGACGACGAGTTCCCGCCGCGCCCGGCGCGCGGGCGGGTCGTGTCGATCAGCCAACGTGTCGGGCTGAGTCACACCCGTCGCGACGCGAAGCTGCGGCTCGACGCGCTCGCCGGCTATCTCCAAGACGTCGCCGACGAAGACGCCGCCACCGCGCCCGAGGATCCCGCGACGGTGTGGCTGTTGCGCCGGTTGGTCCTTTCGTTCGAACACGTGCCTCGTTTTCGCGATCAGCTCGCGCTCCATACGTGGGCAAGTGGCACGGGCGCGCGGTGGGCGGAGCGCCGAGCCGACGTGACGCGCGACGGCGTCACGGTCGTGAAGACCGCAGGGGTCTGGGTACATGTCGAGCGCGCGTCGGGTCGGCCTACGCCGTTGCCGCCGTCCTTCTACGCCACGTGGGGCGAGACGTCGCAAGGGCGCACCGTGCGCGCCCGTCTGATGCACGGGCCGCCGTCGGTGGATGTCACCGAACCGTGGCCGTTGCGCGCGACCGATATCGACATCATTGGTCATGTGAACAACGCGGCCTACTGGGCCGCGGTCGAGGAACACATCGCGCGTCGCGGCGTCACCTCGGTGGTGCGAGCCGAGATCGAGTTCCGCGCCGGTATCGACCCCTCCGACTCCGTCGAACTGGCCGTCGCCGACCGCGACGAGGGTTTCATCCTGTGGTTCCTGGTCGACGGGGAGGTCCGCGCCTCGGCCCTCGTAGCATGCGGTCCATGACCAAGGAGCTGAAGCTCGGCTATCAGATCGGCTACTGGGGGGCAGGGCCGCCGGCCAACCTCCCGCAGGTGCTGATCGAAGCCGAAGCGATGGGCTACGACTCGTTCTGGACCGCCGAGGCCTACGGATCCGACGCGCTCACGCCGCTCGCGTGGTGGGGTTCGGCGACGTCGACGATCAAGCTCGGCACGTCGATCTGCCAGCTATCGGCGCGCACCCCCGCCGCGATGGCGATGGCCGCGCTCACCCTCGATCATCTGTCGGGCGGGCGATTCATCCTCGGCCTCGGCGCGTCCGGTCCGCAGGTCGCGGAGGGTTGGTACGGCGACGACTACCGCAAGCCGCTCGCGCGCACGCGGGAGTACGTCGAGATCATCCGCCAAGTACTCGCCCGCGAAGGACCGGTCGACTACCAAGGCGATCACTATCAGCTGCCGCTCAAGGGCGGCACCGGCCTCGGTAAGCCGTTGAAGTCGATTACGCATCCATTGCGCGCCGACATCCCGATTTACCTCGCGTCCGAGGGACCGAAGAACGTCGCGCTCACGGCGGAAATCGCCGACGGGTGGCACGCGATCTTCTACGCGCCGCGGGAAGACACGTTTTACCGGTCGTCACTCGAAACCGGTTGGGCGCGCCCAACCGCGCGCCGCACGCGCGACGAGTTCGAAGTGGCGTGCACGGTGCCGGTGATCATTCACGACGACGTCGAAACCGCGGCGTCGTTCTACAAGCCGATGCTCGCGCTCTACATCGGCGGCATGGGCGCCCGCGAAGCGAACTTTCACAACGAAGTGTTCGCGCGCATGGGCTACGAGGGCGAGGCGAAGGAGATCCAGGATCTCTACCTCGAGGGCAAGAAGGAAGAGGCCGCGGCCAAGGTGCCGACCCGCCTCGTCGAAGATGTCGCGCTGATCGGGCCGAAGGAGAAGATCCGCGACGACGTCGCGCTGTGGCGGGAGTCGGTGGTCACGACGATGCTCGTTTCGGGTGACGCTGCGCAGTTGCGCACCATCGCCGACATCGTGCTGGGATAGCCGGCGATGCCCGAGTTAACGCTCACGCCGGAAGAAGCGCGCGTGCTCGGCGCGCTCATGGAGAAGTCGGTGACGACCCCCGACGGCTATCCGCTGTCGCTGAACTCACTGATGACCGCCTGCAACCAGACCACAAACCGCGACCCGGTGGTGAAGTACGACGACCAGGTGGTGGAACGCACCCTCGACAGCTTGCGCGAAAAGGGCTTGGCGCGCCGGCTGAAATCCGCCGGGCAGCGCGTGATCAAATTCCGCCACGTTGCCGGCGAGACGTTGGCGCTCGATCCCGGCGAACTCGCGGTAATTGGCGTGCTGTTACTGCGCGGCCCGCAAACACCAGGTGAGCTGAAGATCCGCACCGAGCGGTGGCACGCATTCGGCGCCCTCGAAGACGTCGAGAAGACCCTGCAGAACCTGGTGGCGCGCGAATTCGTGGTCCACTTGCCGCGGCGCGCGGGCCAGAAGGAAGCGCGCTGGGCGCAGTTGTTGTGCGAGGTGGCCGAATCGCCGACCGCGTACGTCGCGCCGGTCGAAGTGGTACAGCCGGGAACGGCGGCGTCGGCCGCGCCGGCCGCAGTGCCGCTCGAGCCGAAACCATCTCGCACACTCGACGTGCACAACCCGGCCGACGGTTCGCTGCTGCGCACGATCGAGGTCGACGACGAACGTGCAGTCGCGACGAAGCTCGAACGGGCCCGGCGCGCGCAACGCGCATGGGCCGCCCGTCCGTACGAGGAACGCGCCGCCGCGTTGCGCCGGTTCCGCGAGATGCTCATCGCCGAGATCGAGACCTTCGCCGCGACGACCACAGCCGAGGTCGGCAAACCACTCAACCAATCGAGCGGCGAGATTCGTGGCGCGGGTGATCGCGTCGACTGGTTCATCGCCCACGTGCCGAACGTGCTCGAGCCCGTGGCGGTCACCGTTCGCGACGACCTCGAAGAACGAGTGTCGTACGAACCGGTCGGCGTCGTCGCGCACGTGAGTGCATGGAACTACCCCTACTTCGTGGGCCTCAACTCGATCGTGCCGGCACTCCTCGCGGGGAACGCCGTGCTCTACAAGCCGTCAGAGCACGCGACGCTCACTGGGCTGGCGCTCGTCGACCTGATGCACCGCGCGGGGGTGCCGGTGGATGTCGTGCAGGCCGTACCCGGCGCGGGCCCGACCGGCGCCGCGCTGGTCGAGGCAGACGTCGACCTGGTGTGCTTCACCGGGTCGCACGCGACCGGATCGAAGGTTGCGATGGCGGCGGCGGCGCGGCTGTCGCGCGTGCAACTCGAACTCGGTGGGAAAGACCCCGCGTATGTGTGCGACGACGTCGACGTCGACAACACCGCAATGGCGGTGGCCGAAGGCGTCTTCTACAACGCCGGCCAGAGTTGCTGCGCGATTGAGCGCGTCTACGTGCATGAACGCATATGGCAGCCGTTCCTCGACGCCTTCGTCGCGATCGCGGAGGCCTATCGGGTGGGCGATCCCACCGATGACGCAACCGACATCGGTCCGCTCGCTCGCGAAGAGCAGGTAGCGGTGCTCGAGACGCAGGTGCAAGACGCGTTGGGGAAAGGCGCGAAATTGCTGCTCGGCGGCAAACGCATCGACCGGCCGGGGCATTGGTTCGAGCCAACCGTGCTCGTGAACGTCGACAATCACATGGCGGTGATGCGCGAAGAATCGTTCGGGCCGGTGATCGGGGTGCAACGGGTTGCGAACGACGACGAAGCCGTCCGCCTCATGGACGACACGCCGTACGGTCTCACCGCCGCGGTGTTCTCTACCGACCGTGAACGTGCGACGCACGTGCTCGAGGCGCTCGACACCGGCAGCGTGTATTGGAACTGCTCCGATCGCACGAGCGTGTGCCTGCCGTGGGCGGGGCGCCGGCGGTCGGGCCTCGGTGTGTCGTTGGGCGAAGCCGGCATCCGCGCCTTCGTGCGCGAGAAGGCCTGGCACCTCCGGCCCGCGTGACAGTCCGCAGCGCGGGCGCGCCGGTCTGGTTCACGGACGCGCTCGCGCACGTCCCCACGGCGAGCACCGTCGACGTCAACGGGTGCCCGATTCACTATCAGCGTTGGGGTTCGCCCGACGCGCCCGGTCTCGTGCTCGTCCACGGCGGTGCGGCGCACGCGCATTGGTGGGACCACGTGGCTCCGATGCTCGCGGGGGAGTACTGCGTCGTCGCGCTCGACATGTCGGGCCACGGCGACAGTGGGCGGCGCGATGAGTACTCGATGGCGACGTGGGCGCGTGAAGTGATCGCGGTCGCGGAACATTCGTGCATGCCCGGGCCACCGATCGTCGTCGCGCACAGCATGGGCGGGTGGGTCGGACTCCACGTCGCCGCCGAACATCCCGACGATCTCGCCGGTTTGATCGTGCTCGACTCGATGGTGCGTCGCCCCGAACCGGAGGTGGAAGCCGCACGCGTCGGCGTCGCGTTCGGGCCGTTGCGCGTGTACCCGACCGTCGACGAGGCGCTCGCGCACTTCCGCACGGTGCCCGATCAGCCGACGTCGTTGCCATACGTGCTCGATCACGTCGCGCGCACATCTCTCGTGCAGGTGGAAGGTGGCTACTCGTGGAAGTTCGACCCGCGCATCTTCCAACGCGCGGAGGTCCCAACCGGCGATCTGCTGAAGCGCATCCATTGCCGCGTGTCGTTGTTCCGTTCGGAGCACGGCCTCGTGTCGCGCGACATCGGTGAGTACATGTACGAGCAACTCGGCCGCGTCGCTCCGATCGTGGAAGTGCCCCTGGCGTGGCACCACGTGATGCTCGACCAGCCCATCGCGCTGGTCACGGGTTTGCGCGCGCTGCTCGCCGACTGGGAGCACAGCACGCCCCACCGCGCGTCGTAGCTCACGCCGTTATGGCTGCTACGGCTGGATGATGGTGGGGTTCTCGCCCGGCGGGATCGACACCGGCGGGTCGTCGGTCGTCGGCGTGGTGGCCGCGGCGGGTGTTGCCGGCGGGGTCGTTGTCGGCGCGACGGTCGGCGGCGTCGTGGTCGTCGGCGGTGCCGGCGCGCTCACCGGTGGCGCCGGCGCGGTGGTCACGGGCGGTGTCGAGGTTGTGGCCGGCGCGTTCGTCGCGGTCGCCGGGGTAACGGGCACCACGGTCGTCGCCGGCGTTTGCATCATCACCACTTCGGTGCGCAGCGGCTTCGGAGTCGCGGTATTGCCCTGGTTGTGCACGACGATGCCCGCAACCGCGGCGACGCCGAGCGCGACGCTCGCGGCCGGTACGAGGATTCGGCGGCTGATGAGTTCGTTGTGCAAGGCGGCCGCTTCCTCGCGGGTGCAGTGCACGACCTCGACGATGCGAGCTTCGATGTCGGCCGCGTTCTCGTCGAGTGCAGCCGCGAGCGCTTCGAGGTCGTTGGTGCGCAGCGGTAACTCGTCGCCGGGCTTGGCTTCGCGCACCGCGCGTAGCAACCGCACGTACGTGTTGAGCACGTCGTCGGCAGCGGTGGACGCTTGCACCCGGAACTTCTCGCCGAGCACGAGCGTGCCCAGCTCGACGCGGGCAGGGTCGCGCTTCGGTACGAGCGCGGTGAGGTACTCGCCGTAGAGGTCGACGAGCGCGCCCGTCATGTCGTCGGGGACGCGCAGCGTCCCGCGCTCCCAGGCCACCAAGAGGCGTGGGGTCACGCCAAGTCGGACGGCGGCGGCGCGCCGGCGCAGGCCGGTCTGGCGCCGTGCCGTGCGAAGGGCGCGACCGAACCGGCGGGTCGGGATAGCGGTATCCAATACCACCACCCTTCATCGGCGGTTCCGCTGCCGGGTTAATCCCAGAGTTCGCGATCCGCGCCGGCCGGGTCGTCGAGGAGTTCGCAGGTGGCGTCGAAGCGCATCGTCGCCCGCCGCTCGAGGTCGTAGCCGGGCCATTCCGGCAGTTTCGGGTGGCCAGGCCCCTGACCGTGGGCGAATGCCGTCCACGCCGTGTGCATCGCGTCGGCGATGCCCTGACGCTCTTCGCCCCCGCCGGTGAAGATCGCGGAACCGGGCGCCTCGAGCGTGTCCCACACGAACGGGATCTCGAGCGCGTGCGTCGAGCGCAACCCGCCGAACACGGGCGTCTCCCAGGTGAACAGGTACATCCACACCGGACCGTGCGGTACCTGCGCTTCGGCCAGCTTGATCGCCGGGATACGGAACACGGCGTCGGTGGAGAGGTCCGTCCACACCTCGATGATCGGTTCGCCGGCGCGTCGCGCGAGGTAGCCGGAGACGATGTCTTGGGCGCGGTTGCCGGCGAACCACGCGCCCGCGCGCCGTACGAGTTTCTCTTCGTCGATCGCCGCGAGCGACTGATCCATCAGATGGAACAGCGTCATCTCGTGGCGGTTGGTCCCGATGAGTACGCGCACGCCGGTCGCGTTCCCCTCGGCGATCGCGCGGAGTGGCGATTGCGGGAGCACGGTGCCGTCGACCACCGGTTGGAACGGCAAGCCGATCCCGTCGCCGGCGAGGCCTCCGAGGGTGAGCATCGACATCGTTTGGGCGGCGAGGATCTCGTCGACCGTCTTCGATCGCAGCGCGGCAGTATCGCCCGCCTTCACTTGCAACGCGTCGACGACTCGCTGGGCGACGTCGTTCGCGCGGTCGGTCGACGAGAACCACGACGCCGCGCCGCTCTGCGGGATCGCGCCGGCGAACAGTCCGCGGGCGTTGGGCGTGCCGAGCAGGGTGCCGACGCTGCCGCCACCGGCCGATTCGCCGAAGATCGTGACGTTCTTGGGGTTGCCACCGAAGGCCTCGATGTTGTCGCGCACCCATTCGAGCGCGGCGATCTGATCGAGGATGCCCGCGTTGCCTGAGCCTGCGAACTCGTCGCCGAAGAGATCGGCGAGGTGCATGAACCCGAGCGAGCCGAGGCGATAGTTGACCGTGACGACGACGACGTCGCCGTGTTTCGAGAAGCCGGTGCCGTCGTACCACGGCGTGCTTCCCGAGCCGTTCGTGAACGCGCCGCCGTGGATCCACACCATCACGGGGCGGCGGGCGTCATCGGCGCCCGGTGTCCAGACGTTCAGGTACAGCGAGTCTTCGCTGTGCGCGGGTTGCGGTCCGCCGAACAGCTCCGCCATTGCAAACGGTGTCTGCGCCGATTCGGGGGAGAACTCAGTGGCGTCACGAACGTCGTGCCACGGCTCTTCGCGTTGCGGCGGGAGCCAACGGAGATCGCCGACGGGTGGCTTCGCGAACGGGATGCCGCGGAACGTCTGCACGCCGTTGCGTTCGAGTCCCTGTACTTTGCCGCTGCGCGTCTCGACGATCGCCCCAGGCATGTGGCTCCTCCCGAAAATTGACTGCTCGGTCAAGCGTATTCGGGCCGGCCGGCGATTGTCAGAAGCCCCTTCCAGGCCGGTTCAGGTGTCGTCGTCGGCGTCGCCGCTGCGGCCGTGTTTCCAGTAGCCGCGCACCGCGGCCTGAGCGCGAGGCAGCTTTCGCTCCTGGAAGAGGTGACGGCGGATGCGTTGAACCGCCGCGGCTTCGCCGGCCACCCAACACCGAGTACCGGGTGCGAGGTCCGCGCCTTCAAGTGCGAGAAGGAGCGCATCTCCGGGAGGCGCGCCGGCCGCCAGGTCGTACCAACCGACGGTCGCGCGGGGATGGTCGGGGAGTGCGAGCCGAGCGTCGGGGCGTGCGACTTCGATCTGCACCTCGACCGGCGTGTCGTCGGGCAGCGCTTCGAGCAACTGGCTGATCGCCGGGATCGCGGTCTCGTCACCGGCGAACAGGAAGGCGGGCGCTTCGGGGTCGATGGCGTAGCCGCGACCAGGACCGGAGATCGCCGCCACCGCGCCCCGCTCGGCCGCGTCCGCCCACTCCGACGCGACGCCGCCACCGTGGATCACGAAGTCGAGATCGAGCTCGAGCGCGTCGGGATCGAAGTGACGCGGCGTGACCGTGCGGATCTTGGGCCGGCTTCCATCGGGCAGCAGGAACTCGTTGCCGTTCCAGGCCGGCATCACGAGCTCATGCGATCCGGGCCATGGCAGCAGGGTTCGCACGCTCGCCGCGGGCAGGTCGATGGTCAAACCCTCGAGTTCGGGTCCGGCGACCGTGACGCGCTTCATGCGTGGACTCAAGCGCTCGACGCGTCGCGCCTCGACCCGGCGAAAACGCGGCGGCTCGCGTCGGGCGCGCACCGGCGGCGGCGTGCCAGTCACCCCGTCAC
>JAODBJ010000122.1 GCA_025463905.1 Actinomycetes bacterium | reverse complement strand
CTGCGATGTCGGGATCACGCGCGAGCGACGTTCGCAGATCGCTGGCATTCAGGTCGGAGTTCGATCCGACGGTGAACGTGTAGTTGCTGCCGAACCGACCGCGGTCGGAAACGAGACGGTCGAGGCTGGCGGCGAAGGTCGTCGATCCGGCGACGCCCGCCACGATCGCCGCTAACACGACGACGGTGCTGCGCGCGAACGTGCTCGATCCCTCGTGGTTCGTGAGCGCGAACCGTGTTCCGGTTGCTGCCGCAGGGCTCGGGGCTCGCCGCGCGAGCGACTCGCCGGCGCGCGATGGCGTTCGCTCCAACCGTTCGCGACGGGCCCCGAGCAGTGACATCCCGACCCACGCCAACAACGCGGCCAGCAGGAGGGCACCGCCGGCGGCGAGCGCGACGACGTCGACGCGCAGGCCGAGTTTCGGTTCAAGCGAACGGGCGAAACCGGCGGGAAAGATCCCCGACGCCAACACCGCGAACACGGCGCCGACACCGACGCCGCCCGCCGCGGGCACCGCCGCCTCCACGATCGCTTCACCAGCGACCTGGCCGCGGGTGAAACCGAGTGCCGTCAGCGAGCGGCGCTCGGCCGCGGAAAGACGCGCGTGGCGGCTGAGAAGTTGCCCGAGCGCGACGACGGCCGCCGCTGCCGCGACCGCTGCCATCAGCCAGGTGCCGCGAGCCTGCGCTCCGACGGCATTGCGGACGTCGGCACTGATGACCTCTCCCGACGCCAAGCTCAAGGCCTTGCCACCCGGGAGACCGTCGAGCTCCGAGCGGAGCTGCCGGTTTGTGGCACCCGGCTTCAGGCGAACGGTCATGATCGTGGTGACGATCCCCACGTCTTCATCGAGCAATGCCGGTGAGAAGACGGTCGTGCTCAAGTTGTTCTCGAGTTTGTCGGCCGCGTCGACGATGCCGACGAGCACGCCCTCGAACGACGGCCCTTTGGGCTTGTCGTTGAAACCTCGGCCGTGATCGCCCTGATCGCGGGTCCAAGTCAGGACATGAAAGCGACTACCGACGCGCGCGTCGTGGTCGGCAACGAAGGTCTTGTCGGCCACGAACTCATACGGCTGGTTCGGATTGGCGGCGCGCCCAGCCACGAGACGCGACGTGAACGGGCGGGACCCGGCGAAACTGATGGTGTCGGTTGCCGATTCGTGTTTCGGGTCGAGTAGAGCTGCGAACACGAACGTGAAGGACTCGACGGATCCAACGCCGGGCAGCGCCGCGACCTCGGTCGTTCGGGGCCGGCCGGACCGCTGTTGGATCAAGCTGTCGGCATTGCCGCCGACCGCCGCGGTGTAGGCGTGGGGCGCACCGGAGGTGCGTCGCGCGCCGGCCACGAGCGTGAGCACCGCACCAGTCACGACGGCGACGATGCAGCCGACGGCGACGACCGGCACCCAGCGTCTCCGCAGCGTGCGACGCGCCCGCAACAACACCGCCCTCACCCTGTCATTCAGCCGCATTCCGCCGCCGCCGTCCACCGGGCTGGCCAACCGATACGAAGGGGTGGTGTCACCACCTCGTGGCGCGTTCTGGCTCCGTCAACTCGACCAGGACGAGTAGGAGTCAGGGTCGCAGTTCGTAGAGCGCGTGGCGGGCGCGTATGGGGAGCGGACCCCACGAATGGATTCGCGCTTGATGGGTGATCCGTCCGATGCGTGCAGCGGGGACATGGGCGCAAGCTGCGGTTGCCGTCATCCCGGCGGCCCGGACGAAAGGGTCATGATGCCGCTCATCAACGTGAAGGTCATGGAGAACGTGCTGTCGGCGGAGCAGAAGCAGGAACTCGCCGAGCGATTCACGGATGTGTTCGCAGCCGTTGTCGGCGAGCCGTGCCGCCCGCTGACGTGGGTGATCATCGACGACCTGCGTAGCGGTCAACTGGTCATCGGCGGGAACGCAATCACGACCGAGACTGTGCAGGGCTTGATCGCTGCGCAACCGGCCACCGCGAACGCGCGTTGAGCGCCGGATCGGTGGACCGCCTGATCGAGCTGGGCCGAGATCGAGAGGCAGCCGAGCTGGCGGTCCGCGATGCTGTTCAACCGACACCCGACGAGGAGGGTCCGATGCTCGGTCCTGTCGAGCAGTTCGAAGTTCTCATCCCGACGTTCCTGCGAGTGGGCTCGGCGGTCGACGATGCAGCGCTTGGGGCCGCGACGCCATGCGACGGCTGGGTCGTGCGAGACCTCCTCGAGCACATGAACGGGGGAGCCCGCATGTTCGCGGCGGCGTTTGAAGGACGGGCGGTACGTGAACGCGACCTCGGCGATGACCCGGTCGGCGTCGTCGGCGAGGCACTTGCCGAGTTCGACACTGCGATACACGCACCCGGCGCGCTGCAACAGACGGTCGAGTCGCCGTTCGGGGCGATGCCCGGCGAAGTGTTCGCGCGGCTGGCCGCGCTCGATCTGTTGATGCACACCTGGGATCTCGGCCGGGCGACGGGTCAGGATCTCAACCTGCCGGCCGCCGTCGTCGAGTCGGTCGACGGGTTCGCGCGCCAGGCCCTCACCGACGAGTGGCGACGCCCCGGCGTCTTCGGTGGCGAGGTGGCGGCGCCGGCAACGGCGAGCACCATCGACGCGCTCGCGGCGTTCACCGGCCGCCAGTCGTGAACGACGGGCTCGCGCCTGGCGCGGAGGCGCTGGCCCGTCACGACTGGGCCGCGGCGTACGACCAACTGCAGGCGGTCGGCGTCGCCGACTTGGATGCCGACGCGTTCGATCGGCTCGCGGAAGCAGCGTGGTGGTTGAGCCGCATCGACGAGTGCATCGGCGCCCGCGATGCGGCCTTCCACGCGTATCAAGCGCGCGGCGAAACATTGCGAGCCGCGCAGTGCGCGGTGTGGCTCTTCGAGCATCACTGCTTCAAGGCCCAGCCGTCGATCGCGGGCGCGTGGCTCCGTCGCGCGCGGCGCGCGATCGGCGACGACCACGATTGCGTCGAGTACGGCAACCTGCTTCTCCGCGAGGCGGAGTTGTTGCACTCGTCGGGCGCGCTTGCCGAGGCAACGGTGCTCGCGACGGAAGCCGTCGAGCTCGGTCGGCGGTTGCGCAGCGAGGAGTTGGAGGCGCTCGCATTGCAGACCGCGGGCCGGCTCGCGATCGATCGCGGCGTCCCGGACGACGGCCTGAAGCAGCTCGATGAGGCGATGCTCTTTGCGATCGAGGGCCGGCTGAGCCCGTACGCGACCGGGAAGATCTACTGCAGCCTGATCAGCGCGTGCGACGAACTTGGCGACGTCGCTCGTGCTGCCGAATGGACGGCGGCCACCACGACCTGGTCGCAGCAGCATCCGCTCGCCGTTTTTCCCGGTCTGTGTCGGGTGCACCGAGCGCAGATTCTCGGTTGGCAAGGTGCGTGGGAAGAGGCAGTGCTCGAGGCGCACCGCGCGTGCGAGGAACTCGAGACCGTGAACGTCGGCAATGCCGCGATGGGGTGGGCCGAGATCGGCGACATCCGGCGCCGGCTCGGCGACCTCGATGCCGCCGAGGACGCGTTCCGGCGCGCCGAGGAACTGAGCGGAAGACCGCACCCCGGCATCGCCTTGCTCCGACTCGCGCAGGGCCGCGTTCCCGCGGCCCAGGCCGCGGTTGCTCGAGCATTGCAGGACGAGTCCTGGAATCGGCTCGCCCGCGCGAGAGTGCTTCCCGCACGCGTGCAGATCTCCATCGCCGCCGGCGATCTCGACGAAGCCGCGTCCGCCTGCGACGAGCTTGGCGCGATCGCGCGCGACTACGCGAGCCCGATGCACGAAGCGTCGGCGATGACGAGCCGGGGCCGGCTCGCGCTCGCGCGCGGCGAATGCGACGAGGCGTGCCGCTCGCTCCACGCCGCGGTCGAGCTTTGGCTCGCGCTCGAGGTTCCGTACGAAGCGGCAACCGCGCGTCTGCTGCTGGGCCAGTCGTGCCGGCAGGCCAGCGATGAAGACAGCGCGATGGCGGCACTCTCCGCCGCGGTGAAGACGTTCGACGAACTCGGCGCCATCCTCGACGCCCAGCACACGCGGGTGTTGAGCAAAGCGAGCGGGGCCACGGTGCCCGGCGGCCTCACCTCACGAGAGGTCGAGGTGATCGCACTCGTGGCCGAGGGTCGCACGAACAAGGACATCGCGGTCGTGCTCGGCCTCAGTATCAAAACGGTTGCCCGCCACCTCGAGAACATCTTCCTGAAGCTCGGCGTGTCGACGAGGTCATCCGCAACCGCGTTTGCGATCGCGAACGGCCTCGTGCGCGATGCCGGCGCGCGCTAAACGGGGCGGTTCCTCAGGGAGCTACTGGGGAAGGGGCCGTGAGCGGTGGCGGCCGTCGAGCGGCTCCCGGCGACGTGGCGGTTGCCGCGTCGACAAGGCCCCATCCGTATCGCGTGTCATAGCCGGGGTGCCCGAGGTCGCGCGCAGTCTGTTCGAGGCGCGCTTCGATCGCAGCGGGAGAAGGGTTGGCGCCGATCACGCCACTGGCGACGACGAGCGCCGCCGTCGCTGACACGTGCGGCGCCGCCATCGACGTACCGATGTAACCCGCGATGTCGAAGCGGTTCGTGGAGTGCGCTCCCAGCGTGATCTGGTAGATCGGCGGCCCGGACCGGCCCGCTCGGCACGCGGGATCGTCGGTGAACGCGGCGTCGCTGCCGCCTCCCGGCGCGACGAGATCGAGGCCGCTCCCGTCGTTCGAGTAATTGGCGAGACAGCCGTGCTCAGTGGTCGCGCCGACCGCGACGACGTGCGCGCTGCGCGCCGGATACGTGACGGGCCGAGTGCCCGCGTTGCCCGCGCCGGCGACGATGACGCTGCCGCGTTGGTGCGCGTACGAAATCGCGTCGAGGAGATCTTGGATCTCGCCTCCCGTGACGCCCATTTTGAAGTTGAGGCTCAGGTTGATGACCTTTGCTCCGTGGTCCGCGGCGAAGCGAAGGCCACGCGCGATCGTCGCCGCGCCGCCTTCGCCGCTCTGGTCGAGTACCCGCACCGGCATGATCCGTACGCCGTACGCGAGGCCCGTGAGTCCGTAGCCGTTGTTGGTCTGCTCCGCGATCGTTGACGCGACGTGGGTTCCGTGGCCGTTGTCGTCGAACGGATCGGCGTCGCCGTCGACGAAGTCGTAGCCGCGAACGAACCGCGTCGGGCTGAGATCGGGTGACCCGCGGGTGGAGGAACTGTTGCCCCGGTACGCGACTCCGGTGTCGAGCACGGCGACGATCACGCCGGCGCCTCCGGGTGCCCGGGCGGCAATGAGATTGCCCCACGCGTGCGGTGCATCGACGCCGTACTGACTGACGAAGTTCCACTGGAGCTGGGCCCATCCCGCGGGTTGGGCGACCCTGCCCGGGTCATCGGGATTGAGTGGTGTGGCCGCATGCGCCTTGACGGTCAGGAGCCGGCCCGGCAGCACGACGACGGCGGCAACCAGGAGCCCGACGACGACAAAGAGCGCCGTGCGGCTCTGCGGGGGGGCAGAAGCACGCACGGCGCTCGATCTTTCGAGTGATGTGTGGGCGGTCGGGCTAGCCGGCAGGAACCGGTGGCCAGAACGTGTTGACCGTCTTCTTGGTCTTGCGGTCCCGCTGCTTCACGAGGGTCAGAAGCTTGGGGGTAACCGTCGGGTCAGAGGGAGGGGTAGCCCTGGCCTGCTGGATCTCGTCATCGAGCAGCGGGACCAGGCCCGGCATCAGGGTGTCCCAGCCCGCCGCGATGGGCGCGCCGCCCGCGTTGGCGCGCACGCCACCCGAGCCGGCAACCGGCGGCGGCGGGATCGCGTGGATGTAGGCGACCGCCTTGTCGCGGGCGTCGACTGCCGCGGTGATCGCGGTGTTGATCGGGGTCAGCAGGGTGGGGCCGGCAGTGTCGATCACCGAAAGGAGACCGTTCACGACGTCGTGCTGCAGGCCGAGGACGGCGAAGCCGGTTTCCTCGGGCGAAGCCGTCGGCGCCTGCCCGCCGGTGAACGGAACCGCGCCGGACGCGGCCACGGGCGGCGGCGCGTGCTCGATCACGTACACGGCGGCGTCCCAGGCCTTCGTCATGTTCGTCTGCATGGAGGTCAGCTCGACGGCGACGTTGGCAGTCGTGCCCTCGTCAACCATTCTGATCGCACGCGAGAGGGCAGCCTCTGACCGTACGAGCCGGAGGTGGACCACCGACGGAAACACGGGAGGACCTGAGGCGCCGCCGCCTGCTGCTTCTGCAACCGGGCCTTGGTACGCCGCTGACTGCGCTCGGGGATGGGACGCTGACCTGCCGGGCACGACGGCCGAACCCACAAGGGCGGCGACCAACGCAACCGGGGCCACGACGCGAAATGAGGAAATGTTCATACGGGCAGCGTCGCCCTCAGAAAGGCGCGTCGCATCCGGGATGCCCCAGTCGGCTACCCCAGTCGTTCGTGCTCGTCGGTTGTGGGAGTTATGCGCCCGTGCGGTCGCATAACTCCCACAACTTGGCGGTGGAACGATCACGAAACGGGCACGGTCCTACGCTCTCGTTGCGGCATCGTCGGCCTCGTTCGGGGTTGCGGCGTCGGTCGCGAGTTGCCCCGTCGCGATGGCATGCGTGAACGCGGCGTAGTCGGCGTCGTTCTGGGCCGCGTACACCTCGGCGAACGCAGTGATGGCACGGTCGAACGCGTCACTCGTTCCGAGGTACGCGCCGATCGCGATCGCATCTCCCGAGCGCGCGTGGGCACGCGCGAGCGCCCAGCCGCACAGGGTCACATACTTGTTCAGCGCGTCTGGTTCGGCGACGTCGACCTCGAATGACGCCTTCCAATCTTGCAGTTGACGGCCGTAGTAATGCCGTCCGTCGCGGTCGCTGAACCAACCGAGGAAGATGTCGCTCGTGGTTTGCATCAGTCGCTGGCCTTCGACGACGCGGCGGCCTTGGTGCCGAGGACCACGCCCAGGTAGATGTTCGCTCAGCACCGAATTGCCCGCTTCCTTGAACTGGAGGAAGAGCGGGTCGTCGCGATCCCGGCCGAGGAGCAGCATCACCAAGCAGCGCGTCCCGACGCTGCCGACCCCGACCACCTTGAGCGCCACGTCGACCGGCCGGAACCGCTCGAGGATGTGGCGGCGGTCGTGGCCGAGCGTCTCCTTGTACGACTCGAACGGACCGAGCACCGCCGCTTCGAGCTCGGCGGCGTCGTGTCCGGGTGAAAGGTCGCGCAGCGGCAGCAACAGTGGCGGGTCGCTCCGGATTTGGAAGTCGCCGTCGACGTCGTCGGCGTCGGCCAGCTTCGCGAGCGCTCGGAGGCTGTCGCGCGATCGAGCCTTGGCTGCGAGGTGGCCGACCTGCCGCCGCGTCCGCTTGCGTTTTGTCGCGTCGTCGATCCAGCGGAGCTCGTCGTCGCTGAGCACGCCGTACCAGGCGTCGAGCGTTCGTTTCTCCGCCGAACGTTGCATCATGCGTCGGTAACCACCCACCGACGCGCGGGTGATTTCGCGGCAAGTCCGCTCATCGAATTCGCGTTGTCGCGCGGCCACCATGACGCTCGCCGCGAGCCGCTTGACGTCCCATTCCCACGGACCGCTCATCGTCTCGTCGAAGTCGTTGACGTCGAAGACAAGCTGGCGTTCAGGCGACGCGTAGACGCCGAAGTTTGAGATGTGCGCGTCGCCGCATGCCTGCACCATGAGCCCGGACGTTGGCGTCGGCGCGAGATCGGTGGCCATGACTCGCGCCGCCCCTCGATAGAACGCGAACGGCGATGCCGACATACGCGCGCGCCGTTCGGGCACGAGCCATGCGAGCCGAGCCGCGTTCTGCTGTTCGAGCAACGCGACGGGATCGCGGTCCTTCGCGTGTGCGGACCAGTGAGCGTGGCTCGAGCGCGGTGCTCCGCTCCGAGCGGACCTGCCGAGGCGCGCACGGTCTTCGGGGCTCTGCAGCGTCGGGCTTTGCGGCAGCGTGTTCAATCACCCTTTCGAGGGTTCGGAACGTCAACAATCATGCGCCGAAGGAGAAGTCGCCGTCGAGGCTCTAGCGTTGTCTTCTATGAGCGGATCGCGCGGCGACGAATCTCGCGACGGTGTGTCGCTGACCAACCTCGACCAGCCGCTATTCGACGGTGCGAACGCGACCAAGCGCGACCTCGTGGAGTACTTGGATGCAGTCCGCGACCGGATCATCCCGGAACTGGAGGACCGGCCGCTGTCGGTGATCCGGGTGCACCGCGGTCAGGAAGCGTTCATGCAGAAGAACGTCCCGAAGTACACGCCGGACTGGGTGCGCACGGTGCAGTTGTGGGCGGAGACCTCGAAGCGAGACGTGTCCTACGCGCTGTGCAACGACCGCCGCACGCTCCTGTGGTTCGCGAACCAACGCGCGGTGGAGTACCACCCGACGCTGGTGCGCGCCGATCGTCCTGACCGCGCGACCCATATGGTGCTCGACCTTGACCCGCCCGACGATGACGCGTTCTCGATGGCCGTCCGGGCGGCCCGCCTGGTCCGCCAGGCGCTCGCCGATGTCGGATTGCAAGGTGCGGTGAAGACGAGCGGGGCGAAGGGCGTGCACGTGTTCGTCCCGATCGACGACCAGGCATCCCTCGAGGAATCGGCCGCCGCGACCAGAGCCATCGAGATCGGAAGAGC
>JAODBJ010000041.1 GCA_025463905.1 Actinomycetes bacterium | reverse complement strand
ATGCTGCCGCCGCCTGGGTGGTCGTTGGCTCTAGGCCATTAAGGGGCTCGGTCGACGTCCCGATACTCGCGAGGTGGCGCATCGTCCAATGAGCGATCGCGTGCGCGTGGCATGCGCCGATCATGTGAATCGGTCGCTGTGGCGGAGCACGTTGACGGGTATCCCGTCCTCATTCCTGCTCGCGCTCATTCTCGGTAACTCAGTCCCGCTCTCCCGCCGGATCGCGTTCGTTCTCCTCGTGTCGGGCGCCGACATTCTCCTCTTCGTCGCCAGCGGTCGGTACCTCGCTCGGCGGAAGCGGGGCGAGATCATCGCTCCCCACTGGCTCTGTCCGTTCAGCACCGGGATGATCGCGGCGGCCTGGGGATCACTTGCGGTGATCGGCCTCCCCGGCGCGAACCACGTCGAGTTGCGGGCGATGTACATGTTGTTCGTGTGCGCGACATCGGCTACGTATGTCGTCGCCGCCGCCGCTCGCCGGCTCTACTTCTACGCGTCCCAGGTTCCCCTCCTCGGGCTGCCCATGGTGGTGTTCCTGCAGTCGAGTGATCGCCCGACGCGGCTCCTCGGCTTCGCGATCCCCATCTACTTCGTCGTGATGACGTCGCTGCACCACGACGTCCACAACGTCGTGATCAGTGAACTCTCACTCCGAGAGAGCAACGATCTCGCCAATTCACAGCTGCGCGACGCCAACGTGCTCCTCACCCACCAAGCGATGCGCGACGGGTTGACGAGTCTCGCCAATCGCGCCGCGTTCGTGAGCCGGCTCGAACGCGCCGTGAGCGTGGCGCGACAAACACGCGCGACGATCGGCGTCGTCTATTTCGACCTCGATCGGTTCAAAGTGGTGAACGACTCGTTGGGCCACAGCGCGGGCGACGAGTTGCTCACGTCGATCGCGGAACGCGCGCAAGGTGCGCTGCGCGCGAACGACCTTCTCGCCCGCCTCGGCGGCGACGAGTTCACTATCCTGCTCGACCCGCTGCGCGACGACGCCGAGGCGGTTGCAGTTGCGGAACGCGTCGCCAGTTCCTTCGCGGCTCCGTTCCTCATTGCCGGACGGCAACTCAACATCACGGCGAGCATCGGTGTCGCGACCAACCTCAACTTTACGGACGACGCCGAAGCCCTCCTGTCGCAGGCTGACGCCGCGCAGTACCGAGCCAAGCAGGGCGGCCGAAACCGCATCGAAGTGTTCAACATCGAGTTGCGGGCCGCCATCCAGCGCCGGCTCGACGACGAGAACGAGTTGCGCAGCGCGATCTCCGGCGGCGACATCACGGCGTGGTACCAGCCTGAGATCGAGCTAGCGACCGGCCGCATTGCCGGGGCCGAAGCCCTCGCCCGATGGGTGCATCCGCAACGAGGCGTGCTCGACGCCGGCCACTTCGTGCCGCTGGCCGAAGAGAGCGGCCTCGTGATCATGCTCGACAACCTGACGGTGACCAACGCGGTGGAAGCACGCGCGACGCTGGCCGCCGCCGGCGGCGCGGACGACACATTCCGCGTGTGGTGCAACGTGTCGCCGAATCAGTTTCTCCGTGGGGCGCCGGCCGAACGGCTCGCGACGCTCCTGGACCGAACCGGCTGCGATCCGAACCACATCGGCATCGAAATCACCGAGAGCGCGATCGTCTCGGACGTACAGGCCGCGGCTCGAGAGATCAACGCCGCCCGAGACCTCGGGATCAAGGTCGCGCTCGACGACTTCGGCACCGGACATTCGTCGCTCACCTTGCTGCGGTCCCTGCCCATCGACAAGGTCAAGATCGATCGCACCTTCGTCAGCGAGGTCACCCGCGACGCACGCGACGCGTCCATCGTCCGGGCGGTCGTCACCCTCGCGAACGATCTCGGTCTCGACGTCACTGCGGAAGGCGTCGAAACCGTGGAGCAGGCCGAAGTGCTCGCGCACCTCGGGTGCCGCTACGCGCAGGGCTACCTCTGGGCGCGGGCGTTGCCCATCGACGAGATCAGCCGGCAACTTCGCGCGCAGCACCGCCACGCGGCGTAACACCATCGTCAACCGGTTGCATCGGCAGCAGCACGCGGAAGCGCGGTGGCGAGGGGCGCTCCAGATCGAGCCGGCCACCAGATGCTTCGACGAGCGAGCGCGCGAGGGCCAGGCCGACGCCGGTGCCGCCGCGCAACGACACATGCCGCTCGAAGATGGATGCGACCGCGTCAGGCGGGATCCCGGCCCCTTCGTCTTCAACCGTGATCTCGACATGCTGCGGGTGCGGTCGCACTGCAACCCGCACCACTCCCCTGCCGTGGGCCAGCGCGTTTTCGATCAGGGCATCGATCGCTTGCGACAGCGCGCTCGCTGACGCCTCGACAACGCACGCCTTGCCGGCATCTACTTCGACGGTTCGATGGGCGCGACGGGCATTGCCCTGCCACGACGTCGCCCGTTCGCGTACGAGCGCCGCGACATCGACCGGTTGACGCGCGACGCCGGCGTGACTCCGCGCGAGCGCGAGCAGTTCCTCGATAGTCGTGCCGAGCCGGTCGGCCTGTACCAGCGCGGCCTCGGCCTCTCGCCGGATATCCGGGTCGCTGACCGTGGTGAGTTCTTCGAGTCGGAGCCGCAGCGCGGTGATCGGCGTACGCAACTGGTGGGACGCGTTGGTGGCGAATTCACGCTCGGTGCGCACGAGTTCGTCGATGCGCGTCGCCGATTGATCGAGCGCGTCGGCGACCAAGTCGAGTTCCGGGACGCCACTGCGCGGCGCTCTCGCCGAGAAGTCTCCGGCGCCGAGCCGCGCCGACACGCGCGCCAGGTCGGCGACGGGACGCCCGAGCCGTCGTGCGACCACGATGGCGAGGCCGATGGCCGCGATCACGCCCAGCGCACTGAGCCCGACGATCACGAACACCGCCGTGACGACCCGCCGGTTCGTGTCGCGCGCACTGATCGTCACCGTGACGCTCCCGTGCCGCTCCACGGGCAGGGTCGTCGAGAGCGTGTCGCCCGCGATGTGCGGGCCGCCCCGCGCGACGTTGCCGCTCGCCTCTCGGACGAGGATGTAGCGCTCCCTACCGCCCAGCGTGGTGAGCAGGTCGTGGTCGATTGCGCGCTGGTGTTCGAAGTCGTCGTCGATCGCGAACGCGATCGCGCTCGCCTCGCGGTCGAGACGTCGGAGTTCGTCGTTGCGCACGACTTGCCGCGCGACGAACACGAGCGGGACGCCGAGCACAAGGATGCCCGTGATCGCAACTGTCACGGTTGCCCAAGCAATGCGCCGGCGCATGGATCAGCCGGACTCGAGCCTGAAGCCGACACCACGCACCGTGGAGATGTACCGCCCCGATGCCGCGTCGTCACCAAGCTTCTTGCGCAGCCAGGAAATGTGGACGTCGAGGGTGCGGGTCGAGCCGAACCAGTGCTCGTCCCACACGTCGCCCATGATCTCCTCGCGCGTCACGACGGTGCCGGCGCGCCGCCCGAGCAGGGCCAGCAGGTCGAACTCCTTGGTCGTGAGTTCCAGTTCCTCGTCACCGTGCCACGCGCGGCGCCCGGCGATGTCGATCGCGAGGTCTTGCACGCGCACGAGGTCGGTGGAATGCACCCGCACTCTTGCCCGGACGCGGGCGAGAAGCTCGCCCAGCCGAAACGGTTTGGTGACGTAGTCGTCGGCGCCGGCATCGAGCCCGACGATCACGTCGATCTCGTCCGAGCGTGCGGTGAGCACCAGGATCGGAAGCGATGCATCAGCCTGCCGCAGCGCCCGGCACACGGACACTCCATCGACGTCGGGGAGCCCCAGATCGAGGACGACGAGGTCGATCGGCCCGGCACCGGCCGCGCGGGTTGCGTCGGCGCCGGTAGCGACGCGGACCGTGTCGTAGCCCTCGCGTTGCAGCGCGCGGACCAACGGTTCAGCTATCCCATCGTCGTCTTCGACGACCAGCACGCGCGCCACGGTCGCTCAGGTTAGAGAGCGCTCACCCGCCGGCGCGTTCGTCGCGCAGGATCAGCGCGAGCGTCGGGCACGCAGCCATCGCCCGCTTTGCGTGCGCGGCGAACTCCTTCGGGATGGGTCGCGGGTCGATGATCGGGTATCCCCAGTCGTCGAGTTGAATCCATTCGGGGAACAACTCGGCGCAGATGCCGTGGCCGGCACACGTGATGGGGTTCACAACCATGCGGGTCATCGCCAACCTCCAACCCGGGGCAACGGGAACAACGGTGCGGCGCTGCACGCAGAGCAGGGACCATTGCGTTTGTGCCGCCGGATCTCGTCGGCGAACACACGAACACTGCTTTCCACGAAGCGCGCGGTGCCGTCGGGCAGCTTGCAGGCACCGCGGCCTTTCACCATGTCGATCCAGCGGTCGAGGTGGCGTGCCGCGTCGCCTTTGCGGTCGCCCTTCACGAGCGCGGCCATCGCTCGCGCGATCGCGTCGAGCCCGTTGACACACGGTCCACACTGGCCGGCGTTCTGATCCGCGAGCCAGCGTGTGACGTGGGCGCTCTCGGCGAGCCCACAACGATCCTTCGGCAACGCGAACAGCACACCGCAACCGAAGCTCGCATCCTGTGTACGCAGCGACGCCGAGCCGAGCCGCACCGAGTCGAGTGCGTCCGGCGGGAGCCACGTGCCGAAGTACCCGCCGATCAGCACCGCCTGCACTTGAGAGATCTCGGTGCCGGTGGCGCGGAACAACGCCGGCATCGAGATGCCGAGTGGGATCTCCGATACGCCGGTACGCGCGAATCCGCCGGTACACGTGACGAGCGCGCTCCCCGGGTCGGCCTTGGTACCGAGGCTCCGGAACCACGCGGCGCCAAAGCGCGCGATGAGCGCGACGTGGGCCAGCGTTTCGACGTTCTGCACCAACGTCGGCCGGCCACCGACCCCCTTCTCGAATGGTCGCGGCGGAACGAATCCGGGCTTCGCGTCACCGCCGTTCAGCCACGCGACGAGCGCGCTCTCTTCGCCGGCGATGTAACGGTGGGGTGCCTGTTCCATGCGGATCGGGAGCGGGTCGACGGCGCGTGCCGCGCGCTCGTCGATCGCCGCGGCGACGATCTCGGCGATCTGCGGGAACGCACGATCGACGCAGACGACCACCTCACGCGCGCCAACGGCCGTACCGGCCAGCACCGCACCGTCGAGAACGAGATGCGGCGCGATCGACAGCAACGTCTTGTCTTTCGCACTCGCCGGTTCGCCTTCGGTGCCGTTCGCAACAACGACCGAGGATCCCCGCCGCTGGGCGACGGCCTGCATCTTCACGCCGGTCGGAAAACCGGCGCCGCCGTGACCCTTCAACCCACTTCGTTCGATCTCCAGGATCAGCGCGTCGGTCCGTTGCGGCACGGGCCCGTAGTGCTCGACGTGACCAGCAATGGTGCGCAGCGGTCGCGCCGGCAAGAGGCGCGGGAGCACGCCGGGTTCGATTGCTGCCCCCTCGAAAGCCGGTGTCGTCGTACTCATCCGGTTAGCCGTTTTCCGTGAGCGCTTGGGCGTTGCCGGTGAGGGTGCCGTTGGCGCCGATCACGATGTCGAGCGACAGTTGCGCACGCTTGCCATCGGCGGCGCGCAACCCGGCGACGATGTGCGTCCCTTGCAATGCGGTGACGTTGCCCGCGTACAGGGACGGCACCGCGACTGTGCCGAGGTACGCGCGGCTGCGTTCCATCTGCAGGCCGCCACTGCTGAGCGCGGCGCCTTGGAGGGCGATGTGCACCCGACCGGTGGCACCGCCCCGCAGTTGCGCGTCGATCACCACGATTGCTTTTCCGTTCGCGTCGGGTGCCTGTTCATTCACGGTGCCGGTGAGTTGGGCACTGAAGGGGATCGAGAACGATGACGACGGCGTGTTTGTACGTGGCGCGCTGTTCGCGGGAGCCGACGCGGCGACGCCCTTCGACCCGAGGATCGATACCGGTGTGCCGGCCCGGCGAGCCCAACCGTTCTGGAGCGGCCCGACGAGGGTCCACGCGAACACACCCGCGACGACCGCGATCGTCGCGCCGACCGCACCCGCACGGCGGCGCCACGCAACCGTCGTGCTGGTCGCGATTCGCCACACCGTCGCGCCCACGACCGCGGCGACGAAGACGCCGTCGAGGGCTAAGGACCAACCGCGGCGCGCGTCGGTGCCGGTGCCGAGCCCGTGCACCAGCGCGATCGGCCAGCACGCGTACGCAAGCCAGTGCACCGCGCGCCACGCGCCATAACCGAGTCGGAGCCGCACCAAGCTCGTGATCACGAGCGCGATCACCAAGTCGAACGCGAACGCGCCGAGCCCGAGCCACACGGACCGGTATTGCGCTTGGAACGGCACGATCGCATCGAGCCAACGAATCGGCGCGAACGTGTCGAGAACAGACGTTGCCACGTGCAGGGCGAGGAAGGCGACAACGACGAGCGACACGTTTCGGTGCAGGCCCTGGGTCACGAACCGCGGCCAACGCGGGCTCGCCCAACGCGTCACCTGCATGATGCCGAGCAGCACACTGCACGTCAGCAGAAAGAGCGACACCACACCGGTACTGCGGCTGAGGTACCAGTACGCCTTCGAGTTGGCCGCCAGCGCGATCATCGGACTGCCGCGTCCATGGAATCGACGGAATCGTCTGCGGGCCAGCCACCGGCGACGGTCACGGCACCGTCGTACGCCACCAGCCGGGCAGGAAGCTGGCGCTCCTCGAGCCACGCGAGCGCGTCGTTGCCGAGCACGATCGCAGCAGTGCTGGCAATGTTCGCATCGACGCAGGACGCCGCGGCCACGCTCACCGTTCGCCACGGGCTTTCGGCCGGCGCGCCGGTGCGGGGATCGATCAGGTGGTGCAGGCGCACCTCGCCGCGTACCCACGTACGGCGGGTGGTGCCGGAGGTCGCGAGCCCTCCCGCGCGTAGCGCGATCGTCTGCCCGCCTTCGTGCGCGGTGTGATCGTCGGTGACACGTATCGGCCAGCCGGACTCGGGCGCGGGACCGGTGATGGCGATGTCGCCACCGAGGCCGACGACGACACCGGCGCCGGTCGCGTCGTATGCCGCGGCGGCCGCTCGGTCGGCGCAGAGCGCTTTCGCGGTCGCGCCGACGTCGAGCTCGACGCCTTGCGGTACGCGTACGGTGCGCGTCACGTCGTCGATCTCGATCGTGTGCCATCCCGGTACGCGCTCGGCCCGTACGCGCAGCGGCGGTCCGTTGCGTTCGACAATGTCGAAGTCGCGGTCGTAGCCGAGGACACGCACGGCGCGCCCGATAGTCGGGTCGACGATCCCGTCGGTAACCCGCGCTGCTCGCAGCGCGACGTGGAGTGCCTCGATGCAACAGGACGACACCGCGACGGCGTCACCGGCGTTCGCGTTCACCCGCATCAAGTCGGAGTCGTCCCGGAAGCGGCTGCAGGCGCGATCGATGGCGGCGATCTCTGCTTCCAGCGCCTCACGGGCGGACGCGAGGGCGTCGCGCTCGGTCACGAGCAGGATCGCCGTGGTGCCGAGCGCGGAGAACGTAAATTCGCCGCCGGTCATCGGATCAGGACGACCCCGACGACGCTTGCGGTGGCAACGGCGTGGTGTCGGGCACTTGCGCCGGCGGTTGCGGAGCTTGCGTCGCGGGAGTGGTGCCCGGTGAGGCCGGCGCACTCGACGCATTCGGCGTATTCGTCGGCGGGAACGTGTCGGGCGGGAGCGTGCCCGGCGTCGCGGCTTGGGTCCCGACCGTCGGCGCCGGGGCCGACTTCGCGGCGAGGGTCGCCTTACGAGCGTGCTTCGCGGGCTGCGCACGGGCGACGAGCGCGGTGAACACGCCGGTGAGCGCAACCGCGCCGACGGTAAAGCGTCGAGTGAAGGTCGAGACCTTGCGAAGACCTGCGTCACGGCGATGGGTGGGGTGCATCCCACTCATCATCCTCGGAAGCGCGTTAAGTGGCCCTTAAGCAAGGTTGTGGAACGGGTGAGAACTCGCGCTCCGCAGGTCGATTTGCCCAGGTTCGGCGGCTACGCATCGGGGACCGGGAAGTGCACGACGAAACGAAGACGTCGGATGAAGGCCGGGTCGATATTGGAGCGGAGGCTCGCAGCGAGGATCGCCAACCCGCGGTACGACTCCATGCGTTGCAAGAGGTAGTCGACTTCGATGTTGGCGTAGCGGTCGTGGCTGTCTTTGACGTCGCTGCGCCGGCCGAAGAGCGCGTCGGCCTCGTCGAACAGCAGCACCGCGCCACCCTCTTCTGCCGCGTCGAACACCCGCCGCAGGTTCTTCTCGGTTTCGCCGATGTATTTGCTCACCACGGCCGACAAATCGATCCGGTACAGATCGAGACCGAGGTCGGCTGCGAGCACTTCGGCCGCGAGTGTCTTGCCGGTGCCGCGCTCGCCCGTGAACAACGCGGTGACGCCCGGCTCGCGATTCGTGGCCTGGCGCGCGATGTCGTGCAGTAGGTCGGCATGGCCGGCGGCTGTCACGAGGTCATCCCACGTCGCGACCGGTTCGATGCGTTCCACAAGGGCTTCGATCTCGTCGCGGTCCACTTGCTCACCTTCGGCTTGGCCGGCCATCTGTTGCAGCCGGATCACGACGAACTCGGCCGGTTTGAAGGGCGCGAACCCCACGACGATGTTCAGGATCCCGCGATTGATGTCGTCCTGCGTCGTCGTCTCACGGTCGCACTTCACGAAATATGCGTCGGGCGGTTTCGTGCCCGCGAACGCGCCCTGGTGGAAGAGCGTGTTCATGAACACGCTCATATTCAGGCGAATCTGCGCCCACAACGGTTCATCGTTGGGTTCGAAGACGACCCATTGCGTACCGCGGTACAGCGACTCTTCGAGGAACAGCGCAGTGCGCCGGACCGGCAGGTACGTCCACTCGGATCCGAGCTGGTCCGCTCCTTCACGCGTACGCGCGCCCCAGATCACCGGATCACCCCCGGGTGCGCGGCGCAGACAGTTCAGGCCGGCGGGGTTGAGGCGACCGATCTCGACATCGGTGAGCGGTACGTCGAGTTCGGTAACGCCATTGAAGGTGGCTTCGCTCCCGGCGGGCGCTTTCCAGACGCCCCGAGTCGCGTCGGTGCGGGCGATGATCCCGGCGATCGCGCCCGACGGGGCGAACGTCGCGATTTCGTTGTCGCGCAACGGATCGGCTTGCCGAACGCGCGGGAAGTACGCAGCTGCATTCCTGCTGGTCGTGAACGACTCGGCAGTAACGCCGGCCAGGGCCGCGTCGGTCGTGTTCCACGTCGAGACCGGATCGATGATCACGACGGATCGGCGCTCGGTTGCGTACGCAATCGTGTCGTCGAGGACGCTCTCGTCCACGTCGCCCGTCGAGGTGTAAGGCGGCACGACGATGAGGTTCACCAGGTCGGTGTGCTCGAGCGCGTAGAGACCCCTCCCGTCCACACGCAGGTTCGCACCCCTTGTGTACACGTCGGCATCGACGGGATTCCCGTCGTTGCCGTTCGTCGCGGTCGCCGTGGTAGGGAACGACGACTGCGGTTGCGTCGGGAGTTCGCCCGTCATCACCACAAGGCTCGAATCTTGCGTGAGCACGAGGTCGACGCGACGCGTGCTCGTCGGCGCGAACGAAACGTCGCGGAACGCCTCGACCGTGCCTGACCCGACGTCGGTCACGGTAAGGTTGAACAACGTCGTGTCGGTCTTGTCGCACACGTCGTCGTCGATCGATGCGCTCAGTTGCGCGCCCCATGCGCCTGGCGACACGGCCTGCAGATTCAGCGCGCACCTATCCGCACCCAACGCGATCGTCGCAGTGTCATCGGTGTCGGGCTTGTGCACGCGCACGATCACCGCGGTCGAGCCACCGTGCCGGTAGAAGTCGCGCACTGCATACGCCAGCGCGCTCTCGGCCCACAGATCGCCGTATGCGCGTCGGAAATCCTCGTACGACGTGACCTTGCGCGCCTTGTCGACCGGGCCTCGCAAGGCGCGCCCGACAAAGGCGGTGATCGAGGTCGGGACCCCGGGAATGGCGTGGCCGCCGTTCTCGATCTCTTCGATATAGACGCCGGGGTAGCTGAACTCCACCGAAATGTGTCCTACTTCGCATCCATGCGCTCGATGAGATGGAAACCCTCGATCACTTTGCGAGGGAACTCCACCGCCGGCGCCGCGCCCAGCAACATTGCGAATTGCACGTCTTCTTTGGTCAGGAATCGGGCGTTGCCCGCCGCGTCGACCATGAAGGTCGGTTGCTGGCCCTTGTAGGGCCCGACCGTCAGTGCCGAGTCCGGCCGAATCATCGTTGCCATGTCGGAATCGTCCTCCTCCGCTGTCATGGTCGTTGTCGATGTGGTGAACATCGTCGACGCGGGGCCGGCCCTCGCACCACCGGCGCGCAGCCACTCGGCGATCGCATCCCCGGGGCACACGGTCCCCGTCGGGTTGTCCGCGACGTCGCGGTGACCGAGCTGCAGCGTCGCGTTCGGAAAGTGCGAAAGCACGTATGCCCGCGCATCGGTCGCGGCCCGCTGCATCACGTCGTCGAGCCCGTCGAGCGTGTTGCGCATCAAGACCACGCCGACGAAGTCCTCGTTGCCGTGCAGCTGCGCCCCTGACTGGAACTGCACGCCGCGCCCCTCGATGACATGACCGTGGGGGCACACGCAGAGGTTGTAGGAGAGCGCCGCGTAGACGCCGCCCTCCTCGTCGCGTTCGGTCCTCGCGACCCACCCGAGGCAGTCGTCGTGCGACCGGGTCGTGAAGTGGCCCTTGGCTCCGATGTAGTGCCACGCGATGCCCTTCGGGTTCCCCGGGGCCCACGGTTGCAGCGGGTGCTTCGGCCCTGACGCCGTCCACGCCGACCGCGGCTCGAAGGTCATCGGGCCGCTGCTCGGCAGGGGCGGGGGCGCTGCACCACGGTCGGGAGCGTAACGAGGACTCTCTGTCCAGAAAAGGACTTCATCGGACACTCGGTCGGGTGGTACGAACGCTGCGTGCTCGCACGTGGTACCTGTGAGCACACGGCCACAATGAGTAGTCGTCAGGCCGGGGAGAAGCCGGCGCGAAAAGCCGGGGGAAATGGTGTCCGACCAAACGCATCCTGCACGCGCAGCACGGCGTCGGTGGCGCGGAGCGACCCTCGCCATCAGCCTGCTGCTTCTCGTCAGTTGCGCACCCGCGCCGCAGCGTTCGGCCACGCCGCCCTACCTCTTCGACGAAGAGTTCAACACCACCACGCTCGATCTCGCGAAGTGGCAGCCGAACTGGCTCGGGCCGAACAACAGCTCGATCACGAAACCGGTGAACGGCGAGGAACGTTCCTGCTACGACCCGGCGCAGGTGTCGGTGTCGGGCGGCGCGCTTCACCTCACCGCCGTCCAGCGGACGTGTCTCAACTGGGAGTACGCGTCGGGCTTGGTGAACACGCGCGCACACTTCTCGTTTACGTACGGATACATCGAGGCGCGGGTGTTGGTGCCGGGCAACGGCCCCACCACCAACTGGCCCGCCGTGTGGGCCGACGGCATGGGGCACTGGCCGAAAACCGGCGAGATCGACGTGATGGAAGGCCTCGCCGGGAAGAACTGCTTCCACATGCACTCGAAGCATCACGACGAGGGTGGGTGCGCAAACATTTCGCCCGCGTCGGGCTGGCACACCTTCGGCGCCGACTGGCGGAAGGGCAAGGTCACGTTCTTCTACGACGGCACGCAGGTCGGCACGATCACGCACGGCGTGACCGGCAAACCGATGTATCTGATCTTGGACCTCGGGGTCTCGAGCTCGGTCTCGCCACCCGTCGTCGTGCCGTCCGGCATGGCCGTCGATTACATCCGCGTGTCGCGCTAACGCAGACGTTCCTCGACCGCCTCGACTTTGCTCGTGAGGCCGTCGGTGACGCCCGGGCGGTAGTCGATCTTGACCACCACGCTCACCCGCGGCGCGGCCTCGGCGACCTTCATCACGCACTGCTTCAACAGCGCGACGACGTCGTCCCACTCCCCCTCGACGTTCGTGAACATCGCGTTCGTCTCGTTGG
>JAODBJ010000037.1 GCA_025463905.1 Actinomycetes bacterium | reverse complement strand
CGAGATTGTCGTGTATCCACGCCCGCGCTCGAGTCCGGAACACCGCCAAATCCTCGAGCATGTTTTGAGCTTCTCGAGCACCCACGCGCGTTCCTATCCGCCGGCCATGAGCGCGACCCGATCGCGCTGCTCAATCGGGTCACCGAAGGTCTGGCGATGCAATACGGCTCGGCGAAGGTACAAATGGATGTCGTGATCCCAGGTCACTCCGATGCCGCCGTGCATCTGAATGCAGTCCTGGATCAGCTCGGAGCAGCGCTCGCCGACGTACGCCTTGGCGATTCGAGCGATCTCCCCCGCGTCCGCCGCCTCGTCCTGCACGGCCCTGGTCGCGTCGACCGTGATGGCTTGCGCCGACTCCAGCCAACACTTCATGTCGGCGAACCGATGTTTGAGTGCTTGGTAGGAAGCGAGCGACCGCCCAAACGAGTACCGGTCGAACGCGTACTGCACCGTGAAGTCGAAGACCCGGTCGGTCGCGCCAACGGTTTCTGCGCACTGCAATACGAGAGCTGTCCGCAGTTGGCGCTCGAAGGAACCCGCGGCGCCACCGACGTCGCCGACAACTGCGGAAGCCGGCACTCGGACCTGCTCGAAGCGCACAGTCGCATGCCGGCGCGTGAGGTCCAACCCGTGGAGCCGGGTCACTTCGACACCGGGCGTCGCCGCCGGAAGGAGGAACTGGCTCAACCCGTCTGCGGTTCGAGCCGTCACCAGGAACCAGTCGGCTTCCGCGCCGGCTTCGACCGGGCGCTTGATCCCGTCGAGGACGAACGTGTCGCCGTCGGCGCGCGCCTCGAGATGCACGCCATCGGTCCCCGCTGAACGGCCGGGCTCGGCGACGGCCCACGCCGCGATCGAGTCACCGTGCAGTAGCCCCGGCAGCACGCGCTCGGCCTGCTCGTCGGTGCCCTCCAACGAGATCGTCTGGGCCACTGCGTTGACGGGGCTCAGTGGGCCCGGCGACACGAGCGCGCCCATCTCCTCCGCGACGAGAGCCAGATCACAGAGGCCTTGGCCCGAGATGGTTCCGCCTCCCCGCTCCACGCTGACGAGCAGGGATGTCCACCCGAGTTCGGCGCCCGCCTTCCACCATCCGGGGTCGAACCCGGACGGCATATCGGCCCATGCCCTGATCGTGGTCAGGGGAGCCCGCGCCTGCAGAAAGCGGCGCGTCGTGTCGCGAAACAGCTCCTGGTCCGAGGTCAACTCGAGGTCCACGACAGTCCACTCAGACGGGCGTGAGCCCGAGGAGGTCGTACATGTTCTGCCCCATCATTTTGCGGACGTCGGGCGCGGCGAACAGGTCACCGATTTCCTTGGCCCAGTTCAGGGGATCAGCCATGCCTTCGGGGTGTGGGTAGTCGGAGCCGAAGAGGATGTGCTCGGGCGACATCAGATTGACGAGCGCCTCGATGGAATCCTCCCAGAACGGGTTGATCCACACGTTGCGTAAGAAGACATCGCGGGGATGTTCCTTGAACTCCTGCGGCATCTTCTTGTAGGTCTTGTCGAGCGCTTTGACGCATGAGCCGGCCCAGTTGCCGCCGTTCTCCACGCTCGCCAGCTTCACCGTCGGGAAGCGGCTGAGCATCCCGTGGCAAATGGCCGAGGTGATGGTGTCGTTGATGGCGCGCCCAGGCGTGACGGCGTCGTAGAAAGGGTTGGGCTTGAACACGAGCAGTTCACGGTTGCTGCCCGCCCAATCGTTGATATAGCGCTGGTACCCGGAGTCGGAAGCGTGGAGGGTGACGAGCACCTCGGACTCCGCGACACGGGCCCAGAAGGGGTCGAACTCCGGGAGGAACGGCGAGCGGGTGCCGCGATGGCCGGCGACCGGCCCCGGCCGTAGGAGCACGACCTTCGCTCCCTTGCCGACCAGCCAGTCGAGCTCGTCGATCCCTCGTTCGACGTTCGACGGATTGACGATCGGGGTCGCGAAGATGCGGCCTTCGTAGTTGAACGTCCACTCGTCGAGCAGCCACTGGTTGAACGCGTGGATGACGGTGCACGTGAGGTCGGGGTCGTCGGTGAGGCGAACCTCGAGGAGGCTCGCGAGGGTCGGGAAGATCAATGCCGCGTCGAGCCCGAGTTCGTCGAGCAGTCCCAAGCGTGCATCGGCACGGCGGAACGCGTCGACCGAGCGCATCGGCTCGCCGGTGATCTCGCGCAGGGACTTGCCTTCGGGGTTGTTGCCGGCGAAGTAATCGGCGAACGCACCGGGGCGGGCCACGACGTCGAAGGTCGGGTTGGGGATGTAGTCGCTGATCACGTTGTCGACCGCGATCTTCGTACGTCCGTTGACCTGCACGTACTTGATGAGGCCCTTGTATTGCTCAGGGAGGTATCGGGTGAACGCCTCTTCGGTCTCGTACAGGTGGTTGTCTGCGTCAAAGACCCGGAAATTGAGTTTGCTCATCGTGACCTGGTCAGCCGAGCTTGATGTACGGCGCGGAGTCGAAGATCTCGGCGCTCTTGAATTTCCCCGCCGCGTCGACCGTGAGAATGACGGCGCCGTTCGAGCACACTGCCGGCACGAGCGGGGTCTTGTGGTTGCACTTGAACGTCTGGCCTTTGAGCAACGGCAACGGCTGGGGCGACATCGTGAGCAGCGCGTTTTGCACCGTGGCGGCGGTCACGTCACCAGTGAGGCCGGTCGTCGCGCGAGCGAAGCCGACTACCGCGGCATAGCCACCCGAGTTGCCCGACGCGTGCGGTGGCGTACCTGGCGCGTACTTCGCCGCGACCGCCTCGTAGAGCGCGACCTGCGGGTCCTTCGCGTCGAGCGATTCGTTCGTCGCGACTTTGACGCCGTCGATGCCGCCCGGAACGTTCTTGGCGACGTCGGCGCTGAGGCACTGTGAGTTCACAACACTCTTGCCCGTGTAGCCGAGCGTCTTCAGCGCGCTGAGCGCGCTGATACAGAACGCCGGGTCACCGATGATCGTGAACTGCTGCGCGCCCTTCGACAACGCGGCCTGGATCTGCGGCGTCATGTCGGGAGTGCCCGGGGCGACCGGCGTGTACGACACGGAGAGCCCGGCCTTCTTGAACAAGGGGGTCGCGATCGCCTGCACCGGACCGACCGCGGCCGGTACGTCGATGAGGAGCATCGCGACCTTCTTCACGCCGCTGTCGTTGGCCACCTTGATGGAAGCCGCGAGGCTTCCGAGCGGGTTCGTGAGGACGTAGCCGTCGGCCGAGAGCAACACGCTCTGGTCGATGCCCGCGTATACGAAGTACGGGATCTTCGCGGGCTCGAGCAACTTGACGATCGCAGCCGGCTGTGAGGGCGCGCCCGACAGCACGGCCGGCACCTTCGCCGCGATCATCTGGTTCGCGCAGTCGGTCGCACCTGCCGGCGTGGCATCGTCGGCACAGTCGACGATCTCGAGCGGCCGACCGGCGACACCGCCGAGACGCTCGTTCACGTACTTCGCGGTCGCGCGCGCCATCACGAGTTCCGACCGGGCGTCGATGCCTTGCGACTGGCCGTCGTAGATGTAGCCGATCTTGACCGGAACGCCCGACGCCTGCTTCACGGGGCCGAGCAACTTCGCGATCGCTGCCGCCGACTTCACCGTCGTCGCGGTGGCCGACGTTCCGCCTTTCGGATTGTTGCTCGAACAGGCGGCGCCGATTGCCATCGCGGCGATCACGACGACTGCGACGCGTACGCGAACTGCATTGGCCATGTAGCCCCCGGTGATATGGAATAACCCTAGATGAAAAGTATGCTTCTCACACCTGGAGCAGTCAACGCCGGCGCCCGCCGACCGAGCCGGCGGCGCTGATCATGGGGAGATCGAGAAACGAACAAACGCCGGCCGGTGCGCCGCACACGATCGGTATGGCGTTCACCGCACGCGCCGCGGTGCCTGTACAGCCGGCGATGTTCGGGTCGTCCTCGTCGAAGGCAACCTCGACCCGGTAGGAGGGCGTGCCGTCGATGAGCACTCGGAACCCACCGGGATCCACGCGCGGCCACGTCGGCGCGATCGCGGGATCGAGGCGCGTCACGTGCTCGACCGCGATCACCGGTTCGCCGCGGACCGTGCCGAGGATCTCGAACCGGTACCCCGCGATCGTTCCTTGCGCGATGGTGCCCATGGGGACCGCGAAGGAATGCTCGGCCGGCGCGAACTCGACGGCGGCCGTCACGTCATCGAGACCTACATGCAGGGCGTCGGCGAGCAGCCGTACCGGAGCGCCCATTCCGGCGGCGACGAGCACACGCGCGAACGAACGCGCGAAGTCGCCGTCGCACGCCGCGCCCCAGATGCCGCCGCGCGACACGTGGTAGTTCGGCTGGTCGTAGGTGGCGTAACTGATGACTTCCTGCGTACGGACCGAACGGATGTCGCGCGAAACGCTCGTGAGCGCGAGCGCGAGCGCATCGCACATGAAGCCGGGCTCGATACCCGTCCCGAAGAAGGTGCTGCCGCCGGCGTCGGCGGCCGTTCGCAGCCGCTCGTACACCTCGGGCCCGTAGGTCGTCGGGTTGATGAGCCCGGAGATGCCGGTGGAGACAACGTTCTTGCCGCTCGCCAGCAGTCGGCAGATGACGCCGATGCTTTGCCATCCATCCGTACCGGGCTTGCTCGGCGATCGCTGGGGCTCGGCCGCCATGTAGACGACGCAGTCGGCGTCGAGCGCGACGAGCGCGTCGACGTCATGCGTCGCCGCGGGCCCAGCCGAAGGAGCAATCGGTTCCAGACCTGCGAGCTCCCCGGCGGAGCGACCGACGTTCTGCTCGCGCCCGACCCACACGCCGACAACGTCGAACAACGGATCTTCGAGCAGGAACCGGAGCGCGTGCGACCCCGTGTTACCGGTCCCCCACTGGATGACCCGGTACGCGCGCATACTCATGCGGCCGGCTCAGGCAACGAGCCGCGCCAGGTTGGCTCCCATGACGTTGCGAATGTCGGCGTCGGAGAGACCTTCGAGATGGTCGACGTACGACAGCGGCTCGCGAAGCCCCTCGGGGTGCGGGTAGTCGGACCCGAAGAGGAGGTGTTCCATCGGAAGGAGCTTCGCCAGCTCACCGATGTCGTCTTCCCAGAACGGACTGATGTAGAAGCAGCGCCGTACCGACTCGAGCGGGTCCTCACCGAAGAGTTGCGGCATCTTCTTGTACACGCCCGCGAGCTGCGTGAGCGTGGAGGCGAGCCAATCGCTGCCGTTCTCGACGGACGCGATTCGCAGGTCGGGAAAACGAGTCAGCGCGCCGTGGCACGTAAGCGCAGCCAGCGCGTCGGCCATCGGTTGGTGCGCGACGTTCCAATACGAGCGCAGCGGTGACGGCTGGAACGGCTTGTACTCACCGCCGCCCTCCCACTCGCCGACGTGTCGCGCGTAGCCGCTGTCGGATGCGTGCATCGTGACAACGACTCGTTCGGCTTGGACGCGCTCCCAAAAGGGGTCGAACTCCGGTAAGCCGAACGAGCGCATGCCGCGCAGTCCCGGTACCGGAGCCGGACGGATGAGGACGACGCGCGCGCCGCGTTCGACCACCCATTCGAGTTCCTCGATCGCACGCGAAACGATCGGCAGCGTGATGATCGGCGTGGCGTAGATGCGGTCCTTGTAGTTGAACTGCCACGTCTCGGACATCCACTCGTTAACCGCGTGGATCACGGTGTGCATCGCGTCGG
>JAODBJ010000021.1 GCA_025463905.1 Actinomycetes bacterium | reverse complement strand
ATGACTCGCCGAAATGCGGCCTGGATTTCGGTCGCGGAGGCATCCGAGGCCACGTCGAGGATCGCGGCGGCGTCACCGACCGACATGCGCACGGCCTTCACCGGCACATCACGTCGGTGCCGCGTTCGTGGGTACCGGACAACGCGATGTCGTCGATGACCACATCGACTGCAGTCGGCGGCCACAAGGAACCGATCGCCTCCAGGATGTCGCGTTCGACGTCGTCGACCTTGCTGCCCCAACGCATGACGACGTGCACCTCGAGGCGGATGCCGTCACGGACCCGGAGTCCCTCGATGCGCTCACCGGGCAGATACGCCGCCGCAGTGCCGAGGACGCCGCCGGATCGGCGCGCCACCGAAGGCGCCGCGTCGATCCGAGCGGCGAGCGCTCGCAGAACCTCGGGATCTCTTGCGTCGTTCACTGGACGCGAGGTTCTTCGTTGCCGTCCGTCGACTCACCCAGGTACACGTCGTCGACGGTGACGTTGACTTCGGTCACCTCGAGGCCGGTCATGGCTTCGACCTTGCTGATCACGTTGCGACGGATCGACTCAGCGACGTCGACGATCGCTGCGCCGTACTCGATCACGATGTCGAGATCGACCGCCGCTTGACGTTCGCCCACCTCGACCTTCACCCCGCGCGCGGGCGACGGGTCGTTGCTGCCGATCGGGAGCTTCTCCTTGACCAAGCCGAAGGCACGCGTCACACCGGTGCCCATGTCGTGAACACCCGAGACCTCGCGGCCGGCCAGCCCGGCGATCTTCGCGACGACGGAATCAGCGATCGAGGTCTTGCCCTGATCGCTGATGAGTTCGGAACGTTTCGCCGGCATGTTCGATGACGGCCGAGTCGCCGGCGGAGGTGTGGCGGTCTGACCGGCGTTGCCGCCTTCTGTCGTCGTGACGGACACCTGCGTCTCCTTCATTTGAGTGCGTGCGAGCTGCTGATCGTTTGACGATGCTGCCGCTACCCACGGCCTGGAAGGACTATCCACATGGCGCGCAGTACCCCCCGATCGGGGGGTCGACGGGTTACTTGCAAAACCCGCCGGTTATACAAAGCCCATGGCTGACGGTGCGCGCCGCGTCCGAGTTGCCGCGGTCAACGACTACGACCTGATCGTCGCCGGCGTTGCTCAGCTGCTGAGCCGGTTCCCCGATTGGCTGAGCGTCTGTGACCGCGTCGTCATCGGGGAACCCATCGAGACGCCCGTCGATGTCGCGCTGTACGACACCTACGGGCGCGTCGGCATTGCCGCGCCCGCCTTGCGGGCGCTCGCCATCGAATCCGGCATTACCTACGTCGCCATGTTCTCCCTTGATCTCGGTCCCGACGTCATCGCTGAAGGGCGCGCCGCAGGCGCAGCGGGATTCATTTCGAAGGCGCTGTCCGGTGACCAGATCGCGGCGGCGATTGTTCGGGTCGCCGCCGGAGAACCCGTTGTCGCCGCGACGTCATCACCGAAACCGGCAAGCGCAGAACTCACGTGGCCCGGCAAGGACGACGGGCTGACGGAACGTGAAAGCCAGGTGCTGGTCCTCGTCGCCGAAGGACTCTCCAACCGCGAGATCGCCGCCGCGCTCTACCTCAGCCTCGAAACGGTCAAGGGCTACCTGCGGGAGATCTTCAACAAACTTGGGCTCCGCAACCGGGTCGAAGCCACCAACTACGTACATCGGTCCGGGGCCTTCGTCCACCGCGCCAAACCCGAACCGGCGTGAACGATCGCGGCTGGGGCGCGCTCTGTCACGCAAGTTCGGAATGGGCCTGTGCAGAACCCGGGGCGGTTCACACCGTGACGATGGGTCACTCGGTGAGGCAACCGGCAGCTTCGTATCGGATTCGCTGCCCCGTACGCCCGCCCCCACCGATACGACGACCCCGCCGTAGCCCCTTCTCGAGGCAGCCCACCGTTGCCCCAAAGGATGCGTCGGGGTCGTTCGCGTCGCAGCGCCGAGTAACTTCCGCAGCGATCCGAAGCAGTGGGGAAAGGTGACCGATGGAACCGGACGAATGCGCGTGCCCATTTTGCGCCGAGACGATCAAGGCCGCTGCGGTCAAGTGCCGTTGGTGCAACGAATTCTTGAACGGTGCCGACAGTGCCATCGCCGCACCGCCGCCGCCGCCAGCGACCGAGACATGGGTCGCGCCGACCGCGCCGAACCCGCCAGCACCGGGCCGACCATCGCTGCCGCAGTCATCCGCTCGGGGCACAAAGGCGATCTCGTGCCCTCACTGCGGAACGCTTGGCAAAGTCTCCGTGAAAGAGGTGAAGCAGAAGAAAGGTATTAGTGGAGCCAAGGCGACGGGCGCGGTTCTCACCGCCGGTCTGTCGATCTTCGCGACGGGCCTGTCTCGCAAGGAGAAAGTACAGGAGCTGCATTGCAAGCATTGCGGGATGACCTGGCACGCTGCATAGCTCCTGCGGATAGATACCGTCGATCTCCCACCACGCGAACACGGTGTGTTCGCACTCGTAGAAGATCGTCGTCGAGATCGCGGGGAGTGTCGCCGCGGCGAACCGAAGTCGGCGAGCGACTTCATGCACTCTGCGTAACCGCCGCGACCACTGGATTGCGCCGCGGGCAGTTGTGTGGGCTCAACTGGACGGATCTCAATCTCGACGCCGCACAGATCGCCGTTCGGCGATCGCACGTACCGGTCGCCGGTCGAATCCATGAAGCGACGCCAAAGTCAGACAGGGTTCGCGTCGTCGCGCTAGACGAAGCGACAGTTTCCATTCTGCGAACACACCGTCCGGCACAACTCGAAGAACGTCTCGCATGGGCGCAGCGTGGGTCGATAGCGGGTACATCTTCACGCAGGAAACCGGGGAGCCCGTGCGGCCTAACGCCGTCACTCGCGACTTCGAACGCCTCGTAATCGAAGCTGGTCTTCCACGGATCCGCCTGCACGACGTGCGCCACAGCCACGCCACGCTGGGACTTGCCGCTGCCATCGCCGCCAAGGTCAGGGCCGATCGGCTCGGGCACAGCGAGGTCGCAATCACACTCGACCTATGCAGCCCACGTCACGCCCGGGATGCAAGAGGACGCCGCAACGAAACTGGGTGCACTCGTTTTCGGTGCGTGACCAATCCGTGACCACGGCCCCGGGCGCGTTGCCGAGAATCGCACGTCAGCCGACGCCAACCTCGTAGGGCTCGGCGTAGAACTGGCTGTACCACTTGCGGAACTTGATGATCGGGCCGTCGCTGTCGGAGAGCGCGGGCACGGGCAGGAAGCGCTTGTTCTCCCAGATGGGGGTGTCTTCCTGCACCTGCTTGTTGATCTCTTTCACGAACGCGTCGGCGACGCTGGACGTCATCTTCTCGTCGTCGAACTTGCGCACGGCGAAGTTGAACCGGATGTGCGTGTGGTCGTGGTCGATGGGTGTCGTCGTCGCGATGTTGAGCGCGTCGACGATGCCGGAAAACCAGATGCGTGAGAAACCCGGGCCGTGGTTCCACACGTCGATGCGTCCCCACGTGACGCCGCGCGGCGTCACGTACGCCTGCTTCGACAACATCTCGGAACACGCACCGTCGGTGTTGTACGACTCCATCTGCGCGACTTCGTCGGTGCCGTGCACGAACCGGAAGTGCGCGGGGTCGACGCCGTTCTCCGACATCTCCTGCGGGATCGTACGGATGATGTACGCCGACTTGTAGTAGTCGCTCCACTCCGGTTTGCCGACCTCGGGGATCAACGGGATGTCCCACTGCGGAGGTTCTTCGTGCGGGTGGTACCACGCGAGTACGAAGCCGTTGCGTTCGATCGTCGGGTACGTGCGCACGCGCGCCCGCTTGTTGGTGCGTTGGCTGTACGGAATGTTCGTGCACGCGCCGTCGCCGTCGAACTTCCAACCGTGGAACGGGCACTCGAGTTGCGCGCCGTCGACCTTGCCGCCGACACCGAGGTGCGCGCCGAGGTGGGGGCAGTACGCGTCCTGCAGGTGGAACGCGCCGTCGTGGTCTCGCCACAACACGAGCTCGCGCGCCCAGTATTTCAACGCGGTCACCTCACCCGGTTCCAGGTCCTCGGGGTAGGCCACTTGGAACCAACCGAACGGGATGGGGAACGGGAAGCGACGGGTCACACGATGATTTTAGAACACGTTCTCATTACGGGGAAGCCCGGAACGCCCGGACCACCACACCGGGGTCGTAATGCTCCCGCCAGGCGACCACCCGGCCGCCGTCGTCGAAGTGGATGAAGGTCACATACCGGTTCCGGTACGGGCGGCCATTTTCGGCCACGATCCCGTCGCTGTGGTGCTCGGCGATCACGAGGAGGGGGTCGGTGGTCTCATGCAGGGCGTCGATCGTCATCGTGAACGACGAGAACGCATTTCGGGCGAAGGCCATGAATCCGGAGACCGCTTCGAAGCCGTCGTAGCGCCGGGCCATCTTCCCCGGCGCGTACGGCAACTCCATGACGACGTCAGGCGCGAAATACTCGAGCATCTCGTCGACCCGCATCTCCCCTGCGAGCGTCAGCAACTCCCGCGCTCGTTCCGCGGCGCGGAACGTCGTCACTGGGGCTTGTCACTACCGACGACCCACATGCTGAAGAACTGGGAGCCGCCGCCGTACGCGTGGCCGAGCGCTTTTCCGGTCTTCAGTTCCACCTGGTAGTCGCCCGCGCGCCGACGCACCTGTTGTGCGGCCTCACCGAAGCGCACCATGCCCGACGCGCCGATGGGGTTCGACGACAACACGCCGCCCGACATGTTCCACGGGATGTCGCCGTCGGGACCTGTCGCGCCAGCTTCGGTGAGCTTCCACCCCTCGCCGAGTTCGCAGAACCCGAGGTTCTCGAGCCACATCGGCTCGTACCACGAGAACGGCACGTACACCTCGGCGCAGTCGAAGTCGCGGCGCGGGTCGGTGATACCGGCCTGCCGGTAAAGGTCCTGAGCGCAATCGCGCCCCGCCTGCGGGTTGATCTGGTCACGCCCGGCGAACATCGTCGGTTCACTACGCAGCGCCATGCCGTGCACCCACGCGACCGGCCCGGCCGACGCGTCGGCGACGCGCTCAGAGCCGAGCACCATCGCCATCGCGCCATCAGACGACGGGCACGTGTCGAGATAACGGAGCGGGTCCCAGAGCAGGAAGGATTCCTCCACCATTTTCAGGTCGATGTCGGGGAGGTGCAGGTGTGCCTTCGGGTTGCGCAACGCGGCGCGCCGGTCCTTGACCGCGACCAGGTGGCCGATGTGGCGGGGTGCACCCGAACGCGAAATGTAGGCCCGGATGAGTGGCGCGAAGTAGCCGCCGGCGCCGGCCACGAGGGGCGGCGCGAACGGCATCGGCACCGACAAGCCCCACGTTGCGTTGCTCTCCGACTGCTTCTCGAACGCGACGGTGAGCACACGTTCGTGCACACCGGCCTCGACGAGCTTGGCGGCGACGATCGCGGTGGAGCCGCCGACACTGCCGGCGGTGTGCACACGAATCATCGGCTTGCCCACGGCGCCGAGCGCGTCGGCGAGGTACAGCTCCGGCATCGCAATGCCCTCGAACATGTCGGGGGCTTTGCCGACAACGAGGGCGTCGATGTCGGACCAGGTCATCCCCGCGTCCTCGAGCGCTTCGACGGCGGCCTCGCGCACGAGGCCGGCCATCGACACGTCTTTGCGCGCGGAACGGTGACGGGTCTGGCCGACCCCGACGACGGCGCAACGTTCGGCAGCCACGATTACTCACCCTCCAAGACGCACACGAGGTTCTGTTGCATGCACGGTCCGGACGTCGCGTGCGCGAGGCCCCGATCGGCTTCACCGGCAGTGATGCGCTTCGCGACCTCGCCGATGCGGATGAGGCCCGCCGCCATGATGGGGTTCGCGGCGAGGGCGCCACCCGACGGGTTGACCCGCGTGTTGCCGTTCACACCGATCGCGTCGCGCAGGATCAACTCTTCGGAGCTGAACTGCGCGTGCAGTTCGGCGACGTCGATCTTGTCCTTGCCGGCCCCGGCCCGCTGCGCCGCGTCCTTTGTCGATACCGAAATAGACAGGTCGCGCACACCGAGTGCGTGCGGCTCGATCCGGTGGTCGATACCGCGAATCCATGCCGGCCGCGCGCAGACCGACCGGGCAAGGTCACCGGCGGCAAGCACGACCGCGGCCGCGCCATCGCACGGCTTGAAGATGTCGTGCGCGCGGAGCGGGTCGTTGACCATGGGCGCACCGAGCAGTTCCTCGACGCTCGCGTCGCGGGCGCTGATCGCATAGGGAGTCGACTTCGCGTTCCCCAGCGACCGCGATGCCACTTCGGCGAAGTCGCGTTCGGTACGCCCGGACGACTCCATGTAGTCGCGCGCTTGCAACGCGGCGACATCGATCATCGACGGCCACAGCGGCAACATGTAGTACGGGTCGTACTGCATGGACATGACTTCGTAGATGTCGCTCGACGAAGACTTCCCGAACCCGTACACGAGTGCGGAGTCGACTTCCCCAATCTGGATTGCGACCCACGCCTCGTAGAGCGCCCATGCCGCGTCGGCTTCGACATGGCTTTCGCGGATCGGCGGCCACGCACCGACCGCGTCGAGACCCAACACAAACGCGAACGGGCCGCCCTGCATGTAATCGAGACTGCCCGAGCACGTGAAACCGATCTCCGTGCGCTCGATCCCCGAGTTGCCGACCGCCTCATGGATGACCGGCGTGAGCATCTCGACTTCGTTCTGCAGGTCGTCGCGCTCGACGGCCGACGCTGCAAAGGAGATAACTGCAACGTCCCTCATCACAAATATCCTTTGTACGAGTCGTAGGAGGCGTCGGGTTCGTCCAAGGGCTCCCACCACTTGATCGACGTGTGGTCGGCAACCAACTCGTCGGCCCACACCGCCTGCACGCGCATGCCCATCCGCACGTCGTCGACCGGCACGCCCCGGATCAGACCGAAGAACGTGTTGTTCGCGCCGTCGAGGAGGATCTGCGCCGACACGTACGGCACCTCGGGCGCGAGTGGCGACAAACCCGGAATGTTCACCACGCAGAACGTGGTGATCGTGCCGCGGTCTTGCACCTCGACCACGATCGACGTCGGTTCGCCGGTCTTCGGATCAGTACCGCGCGACGCCGCGTAGACCTCTTGCGACGACGGTGCCCGCTCTCCGAGGATCTTGTGCTCTTTGAGGCCGAGCAGGTAGCGCGTGGTCGCGACACCGGCGCTGCGGCGGTACTCGAGCCGGATCGGTACAACGATGCCGTTCACCGTGTCGCCTTCCACCTCGGCTGTGTTCGCCGGCGCGGGCTGAGGCTCCTCGCCGTCGGCGAGCGGCACCCACGCCTCGATGTCGGTGATGCTGCCGACTCGCGCGGCGCGCCAACGCGGCATCACGCGCATCCCGACCGACATCACGTCCGCGCTGCCGGCGTCGACGACGTGCACCATCGCGGTGTCGGCACCGTCGGGACGGATCAGCGCAAACGCGAACGGTCGGTCGAGACCGTGCTTACCCGGACGCGGCCTCTCGACCCAGGTCCACGATTGCACAACGCCGCGCGGCCCGACCGCGACCCAGTCGTCACCGACCGGGTTGCTCGTGAGCGGGTCGTATTCGGTCGGCGGTACGAGCACCCGACCGTCGGCGAGGCGTACACCTTCAATGCGCCCGTCGCGCAGCGACGTGAGGAATCGACCGATCACGGGCCCGACCGAGCGCGTATAGCCGCCCGGATATTCGAGGACGTGATCGGCAACCAGCGGCTCAGCCACGTTGGTCGCCTTTCTCAGATGGCGCGGTCGCGCCCTTCCCAATAGGGATCGCGCAACTTGCGCTTCAACAACTTGCCGGTGGGTTCGCGCGGCAGCTCGTCGACAAAGTCGATCGAACGCGGCCACTTGTACTTGCCGAGCCGGTCGCGCAGATGGTCCATGATCGCAGTACGCAACGCGTCGTCGGCCGCGACACCTTCCTCGGCTTGCACGACTGCCTTGATCGCCTCGCCCATGTCTTCGTCGGGGATACCGAACACGGCGACGTCGGCGACCAACGGGTGCGAAAGGATCTCGCCTTCGATCTCGGCCGGGTAGATGTTCACACCACCGGCGATGATCATGTCGCTCTTGCGGTCGCACAAGAACAAGAACTCGTCTTCGTTGAGATACCCGATATCGCCGACGGTGAAGTAGCCCTCGGCGTCGTGACTGTCGTCGGTCTTGGCCTTGTCGCCCTTGTATTCGAAGTCGGTGCCCGACGACATGCGCATCCACACGGTGCCGGGCGTGCCCGTCTCGACGCGGTTGCCGTCGTCGTCGGTGATTTTCAACTCGGAGATCGGCCAGGTCTTGCCGACGGTCCCCGGGTACTTCATCCAGTCTTCCGGCGAGGCGATCGTGCCGCCACCTTCAGTAGCCGCGTAGTACTCCCAGATCACGGGACCCCACCACGCGAGCATCGCCTTCTTCACGTCGACCGGACACGGCGCCGCCGCGTGGATCGCCCACTTCATCGCCGAGACGTCGGCTTTGGACTTCACGTCCTCGGGAAGTTGCAGCATGCGCTTGAACTGGGTGGGGACCATGTGCGTGTGCGTGCAGTTGTACTTCTCGATGAGGCGCAGCGCTTCGGCGGGGTCCCACTTGTCCATGAACACCACCGCGTGACCCATGTGCAGCGCGTTCCCCGCGAACGTCGTGACCGCGGTGTGGTAGTTCGGCGACGTCGAGAGGTGCACGTTGCCGTCGCGCTGCTGGATCCCGAACAGGCCGAGCAACAAGCTGAACAGTTCTGCCGCCGTGTCGGGGTCGATCTGCGCCAGCGCGCGCTTCACACCCTTCGGGCGGCCGGTGGTACCCGACGTGTAGTGCATCGCGGCACCGGTGGAGCGATCCGCCGGCATTGTCGTGGGCTGCGCGTCGAGCGCGTCCATCAACGAACCGAAGCCGGCAACGTTGGTGCCGAGGCGTGCACTCGCCGGGATACCGGCTTCGTCAGCGGCCGCGATGACGACGTCGCTGAAGCCCTCGTCCGACACGAACGCCTTCGCCTCGGAGTCCTGGAGGATGTACGCGATCTCAGCCGGCGACAACCGGTAGTTGATCGGCACGTAGTACCAACCCGCCTGCAGCGCGGCGAGATACACCCACATCGGGTTCACGCCGTTCGGCAGCACCGCGGCGACCGTGTCGCCCTTCTGCAGGCCCACCGCGCGCAGCGCGTGCACCATCTGGTTGGCCCGTGCGAGCACCTCGCCGGCCGTATATTCGCCGCGGTTCGGGTCGACGACGCTGAGCGCGTCGGGATCTTCCTGCGCGTACTTCCAGAAGCCGCTCATACGCGGAAGCTAGAACACGTTCTAGGTTCGCCGCAAGGCGGCCCCGAGACGTCCGGCGGGCCCGCGAAGGTGGAACGTGTTCTACGCTCCGGCGCCATGGCACTCGAACCGCTCGCTGACCTCAGTACGAAGCATTGCACCGTCGAACGGGACGGTCACGTCGTCGTCATGACGATGAATCGGCCGGAGAAGAAGAACGCGCTTTCGAGCGACATGCTCGCCGGGCTCGTACTCGCCTACGAGTACATCGACGAAACGCCCGATGTGCGCTGCGCGGTCCTAACCGGCGCCGGCGGCAGTTTTTCCTCAGGCGCCGACCTTGTCGCGATGGGACAGCAGTCCGACGACGTACGCGTCCAGCAAGTCATGGCACGCGGCGACAACCCGCACTGGAAGGCGCTGCTGCGCGACTACCGGTTGAGCAAGCCGTTGGTGGCCGCGGTCGAGGGGTACGCGGTGGCGGGCGGCACCGAAATCCTGCAGGGCACCGACATCCGCGTTGCGGCCGAGAGCGCGATCTTTGGTGTGTGGGAAGCGAAGCGCGGCCTCTTCCCGCTCGGCGGCTCGGCGTGCCGGCTCCCCCGCCAGATTCCGTACACCCTGGCGATGGATGTGCTGCTCGCGTGCCGGCCGATCACTGCGCTCGAAGCGAAGGAGATGGGCCTCATCGGCCGCGTCGTCCCCGACGGTCAGGCGCTCACGGTCGCGCTCGCGGTCGCGAATCAGGTCGCGCAGAACGCGCCGTTGTCGACGCAAGCGATCCTGCGTGCGTGGCGCGAGACAGAACACATGAGCGACTACGACGCGATGCAACACCAGGACAAGATCGGGTGGGAAGTGTTCGCGACCGAAGACGCGCAAGAAGGACCGCGCGCCTTCGCCGAGAAGCGCCCGCCCGTCTACAAAGGCAAGTAGGTAAGAACCATGAGTGAACGCAGTGAGCAGGGCCCGAGCGGCCCGGCGACCCGCCGAGGGCGGAAGTCATGAGTGAAGCTGCGCCCGGACTCCCGGATTCACCGGTATTCGCGACGCCGGAACGCGCCGTGCTCGCGGAGGCGATGCGCGAGTTGATCGACGCGGTAATGGTGTCGGAGCAGGCCGAAGGCGACGAGCTCGTGGCGATCGCGCAAGATGTTCGTCGTCTCGCGTTCCGCCTCTCCGGCGGATCGACGCGCACCGAAGGTCCGGGGTACCGGCCGCGCACGCACGGCGACTATCTGCCGCGAAGCCCGATCGTCGGAGAGGCGAGCCCGCTGTCGCCGCGAATCGACTGGGACGAGGTAGACGACCACGTGGAGGGCCGCGGCGTGTTCACCGCGGCCTACGAAGGGCCGCCCGGTTTCGTACACGGCGGGATGATCGCGCTCGCGTTCGACGAGATGCTCGGCATCGCGAACATCAGCGCAGGACATCCGGGAATGACGGGCACGCTTACGATCCGCTACCGCCGACCCACGCCATTGTTCGTGGAGTTGCATTTCAAGGCATGGGTCGAGCGGGTCGACGGACGGCGCATCCTCTCGAAGGCGGAGCTGTGGGCCGGTGATCAGTTGTGCGCCGAAGCCGACGGCATCTTCGTACAACCCCGGCCCGAACTCGCCGAGCAGTACTTCGGTCCTCGCGATTCGTAAGTACGCCCGTTTTTTGACTCTCCCCATTGCCCTCAACTCGGTGCCCGGCCGGCCGATGTGGGCGGGTGCTCGTCTGCCCGAGGTGCGCAGGCCCTTGCCTCGACGTGAACCACCGGCTGGTGCGGGAAGCCGACGACCTTCTGCCGAAGCGGTACACACCGGCACGGACCCGTCCGCGAATCGCACATCTCGTGGCGGTAGCAGGCGGGCTCGTCCTTGCCGGCGGCGCGGCGTACGGCGTCGTGCCGGGTGAACTCGGCCAGACCGGCGCGCAGGTGGTGAACGTGTCGGCCCCACCGGACGTCACGCCGGAGCAAGTTCTCGCCGACTCATACCTGCCCGCATCGGCGCATCGCGCCGGCGCCACGGGCACGGCGATCCACACCGGCGTGACCGGGCTGAACGCCGCGGTGGTGTACGTCAATGGCGCGACGCAATCGGATGGCACGTCGATCGTGTCGGTGGCGTTTCCGACCCCAACCGAGTCCGTGCTCGCAACGCGAGGGAACGACGGCACCTGCACGTTCCTGCGCAGCGACAGCATCCACGCGCAGATAACGAGCACCGGCACCGACAGCGCATGCAAGGCGGACGCTGCACCGAAGCGCGGGTGGGCGGCGTTCTTCCTGTCGAGGTACGGAAGCAACCGGTAGCGTCGGTTCCGTGCCCCTTCCCGAGCACGGGTTGACCAAGGACGAGATCCTCACCACGCTTGCGGCCAAGCGCTCGCGAGACGCGCGCTGGCAAGACGGTCGAACGTTCGGGATGGTTTACGACGGCGGCCCGTCGGTGCACGAAGTTGCCGAAGCCGTCGCGCTGCTCTACCTCCACGAGAACGCGCTGAACACGCGCGCGTTCCCCAGCCTCGGTGAAATCCAGTCGGAGGTGTGTGCATCGGTCGCCGAGATGCTGCACGGCGGCGACACGGCGTCCGGCTTCATGACGTCGGGCGGTACGGAAAGCATCCTCATGGCAGTGAAGTCGGCGCGCGAACGCGGGCGCGCCGAACGCAACATCACCGCGCCCGAGATGGTGTTACCGGCGAGCGCGCACGCTGCCTTCCACAAGGCCGCGCACTACTTCGGCTTGCAGGTGCACAAGGTTCCTGTGCGCGACGACTGGCGCGCCGACGTCGACGCGATGGCATCGCGTGTGAACGACAACACCGTGCTCGTCGTCGGGTCGGCACCGCAGTACCCGCAGGGCGTGATCGACCCGATCCCGGAGTTGGCCGCGCTTGCGACCAGCGTGGGCGCGAACTTCCACACTGACGCGTGCATGGGTGGGTTCGTTCTCCCGTTCATGGAGATGCTCGGCTACCCGGTTGCGCCGTGGGACTTTCGGGTTGAAGGCGTCACCACGATCTCGGCCGACATTCACAAGCTCGGCTACGCGCCGAAGGGCGCGTCGGTGCTCATGCACCGAAACAAGGCACTGCGCCGCTACCAGACGTTCGTCTTCGACGACTGGCTCGGTGGCTTTTACGCGTCGCCCGCGATGCAGGGCACCCGGCCAGGCCTCCCGATGGCTACGGCGTGGGCGGTGATGAACCACCTCGGCGTCGACGGCTACAAGCGTCTTACCAGCGTGTCGATCGACACCGCGCGCCGCATGGCTGAAGGCGTACGCGGGATTGACGGCCTGCAGGTGCTCGGCGAACCCGAGGCACAACTCGTGACGATCGCCACCGCTCCCGGATGGGAAGACCGGATCGACATCTTCGCGGTCGGCGACGCGCTCCAAGCGCGTGGGTGGTTCTTGGACCGCCAAGGCCCGCCCGATTCCCTGCACTCGACCGTCAGCGCGGGGAACGCCCCGGCGATCGAGGACTACCTGCGCGACCTGCGCGCGTGTGTCGAAGCAGTCGCCGGGAACCGCACCGACGACCGCTCCACCAACTACGCGACGCTCGAATAGCGCGTCGCTAGGCCTGGAGTTTTTCGAGGCGCTCGACGGCCTCGATGTATTCGTCGACGAGTTGCAGCACGACGTCGCGCGCCGGGCGTATCTGGTTCATCATGCCGACGACCTGGCCGACCGGGAACCCCGTGAGCTCCCGGCGCTGCGCGCGCGCGATGCGACGCATCGCGTCGGACACGAGCATGAACTGCAGTGGCATCGGCAGGGTGCCCGGCGAGTCCGAGCGGTCCCACGCGTCGGTCCATTCGGTACGCAACTGGCGCGCCGGCTTGCCGGTGAGTGCGCGGGAACGCACGGTGTCGCGCGACGTCGCTTGCAGGAGCTTCTCGATGATCAGCGGCGTCGAGTCGCTTTCCGCGACGGTGAGCCAGATCGAACCGGTCCACGCGCCTTGTGCGCCCATTGCGAGCGCGGCCGCGATCTGGCTCCCCTTCGCAATGCCGCCCGCGGCGAGAACCGGTGTGGGAGAGATCGCTTCGATCACTTCGGGCCACAGCACCATCGACGAGATCTCGCCGGTGTGGCCGCCCGCCTCGGTGCCCTGCGCGACCACGATGTCGACGCCGTTCGCCACGTGCTTCTGCGCATGCCCAACCGTGCTGGCGAGCGCAGCCACCTTCATCCCGTGTTCGTGCGCGATGTCGACGACGTCGGGCGGCGGCGGACCCAGCGCGTTCACCAGCAAGGCGGGCGAATGTTGGAGCGTGATCTCGAGCTGCGGCCGGCCGGTGGTCGGCGTCCAACCGAGCAGGTGATGACCGCGTTCCTCGTCGGGCAACGGCGGCACGTCGTACTCGGCGAGCACCTTCTCGACGAACTCACGGTGCGCCGGCGTGATCATCCCTTCGAGTGTCGCTTCGAGGTTGGAGGCCTCGACGCCTTCGGGGAGATCGATTTTGGCCGGCATCACCAGGTCGACGCCGTACGGACGACCGTCGACGTGCTCCTCGATCCATTTCAACTCGATCTCGAGCTCGTCGGGTGTGTAGTAGAGCGCGCCGAGCACGCCCATTCCCCCGGCGCGGCTCACCGCGGCCACCGCATCACGGCAGTGGCTGAACGCGAAGATGGGAAACTCGAGGCCGAGGTCTTCCGCAAGACGTGTGCGCATGCCGCGCAGGATACGAACGCCCGCGGCAAAGGTGCAACACGTTCTACCTTTGAGTACTGTCCGCGGCGTGGCGAATGGGCGCACCGCACGCCGGCCGGGCACTCGAGCGGCCGAAACCGCCGAGCGGCGGCGACGGTTGCTCGCGGCTGCCACCGGGCTGGCCGCCGAAGGGGGCTATGAGGCGGTCCAAATGCGCGACGTCGCGGCGCGAGCCGAAGTCGCGCTCGGCACGCTCTACCGTCATTACTCCTCGAAGGATCAACTCCTGCTCGCGGCGCTCGGAGAACAAGCCGAGACGCTGCGCGACCGCCTTCAATCTCGCCCGCCGCGCGGTGCCACCGCTGCCGATCGAGTGAGTGACGCGTTGCGGCGCGCGTGCCGTGCGCTCGAACGTGAACCGCGTGTGATCGCCGCGATGATGACCGCAATGTGGGCGCCCGACGCAGCGACCGCAGCGATGAAGCGCGACGTCGACACGACGTTGCGCGCCATCATCACCAGTGCGATCGCCGACGGCGGCGGCGACAACGTCGACGACATCGTGCGGGTGCTCGGCGCGGTGTGGTTCACCGCCCTGTCACATTGGGTGAACGGGATGTCGACGGCGGTGCAGATGGCAAACGACCTCGAACGGGCCGCGCACCTCGTGCTCAGAGAAGCGGACGCAACTCCTCTCCGATGATGGTCGCGTTCGACGCGTTCGCAGCGTCGAACGGCCCGAGCACGAGCCATTCGGCACCCGCGTCGACGTAGCCGCGCAGACTCGCTGCCACCTCCGCCGGCTTTCCCGCGATGACGCCGTCGCGTTGGAGGTTCGGGTCGAACGACACGAGGCCGCCCCACGTGAGCGTGGCGCGCGGTGCGATGTCCCGCACGATCGCCGATTCACGTCGGAAGCGGTCCGCGTCGCCACCCCAGCGGTTCCAACCGTCGGCGAGCGCGACCAACTCGCGCACCTGCGGCACGTGCCCACCGACCCACACCGGGTAACCGTGACCATGCGACGCGCGCACGGCCGCGTGGAGGGCATCGACGCGGTCCGCCATGGTGCCGAAGTTGATCCCGTACGACTCGTTCTCTTCCCGGCTGAGGTGGTCGCCCGCACCGATGCCTGCGATCAAGCGGCCGCTCGACACCCGCTGCACGGTGTCGAAGCAGTGCGCCAGCGTGGCGGCGGGTCGCAGCGTGGAGCGCGCGACGAGGGTGCCGACCTGGATCGTCTGCGTCTCCACGGCGATGGCGCCAAGCAACGAGAAACATTCGAGCGCAGGACGGCGACCCGTCGGCCCATCGCGATAGATGTGATCGAAGACGAAGACCGCGTCGATGCCCGCCGCCTCCGCCGTGCGCGCGACCGCGATCGGTATCTCGGGATCGTCGACGAACGACGGGAGCGTGAGACCGAGCTTCACTGCCGCGGTCGACCGCTCGGGATCGGTGCTCACGTGAGGAGCGTGCGCGCGAGCACGGCCGCGCCGATGCCGCCGGCACGCAAGCCGAGCTTCGCAGGAACGATCGGAACCTCGGGCCGGTACTCGACTCCCTCGATGTGTCGCGCGAACGCGACGCGCACTGGATCGAACAACAACGGACCGAGCGCGATCACACCACCCGCGATCACGATGCGCTCAGGGTCGAGGATGTTGGCGAGCCCCGCAAGCCCGAGCGCGACGTTGTCGGCGAACTGATCGAGCAACTCGAGGGCATCGGCATCTCCGGCGCGCGCCGCCGTCCCCACCGCCCGGCCGGTGACAGCGTGCGCGTCGCCCTTTGCGGCGGCCAGGATCGCCGCGCCGCGTCCGGAGGCGATGAGCTCTCGCGCCATACGCCCGAGCGCGTTGCCCGACGCGATCGCCTCCCAGTGACCGAGCTCACCGCATGCACACACGGGGCCGTTTCGGTCAACGGTGAAGTGGCCGATCTCGGCGGCGAAACCATGCGCGCCGCGCAGCACCCCGCCGTTGAGGATTATCCCGCCGCCGATTCCCGTGCCGAGCGTCACCATCAGCGCGTCGCGTGCGCCGATCGCGGCGCCGTAGGTCGCCTCGCCCAGCGCGGCCAGGTTCGCGTCGTTGTCGACGACCACCTTCCGGCCCGTCTTCGCGGCGAGCGTTGCCTGGAGCGGCGCGCGTGTAACACCCGGGATATTCGGTGCATAGTCGAGACGCCCTTCGAGGTCTACAAGACCTGCCGCGCCGACACCTATGGGCACGCCGGGGTAGCCCAAGGCGTCGATCGCCTCGATGCAACCCGCCACGAGCGCGTCGAACTCGTGCTCACTCGGCAGCATCTTGTCGGCGAGCACCGTGCCGTTCTCGTCGACGGCGACCCCGAGCACTTTCGTGCCACCGATGTCGAGCCCGATGGTGATGCTCATCGACGCGTCAGTCGATGTCGATGCGACGAAGACGAGGTTCGCGAGCCGCGTGGCCGTGACGCAGCGACTCGCGTTGCGACTCCACCACCTGGTCGGCCGCGTCGAGAACCACGCGCGCGGCCGCGATCAGCTCGTGCGCCGCGTTCAACAGATGCTCCATCGCTTCGGGTGGCACGGACTGCATTTGATCACCCAGCAGGCTCCAAAGCGGCGCGCCACCGCTGTGATCGAAACGAGCCTCGTCGCGCGCGTTGCTGTGTTCGCTCACACGAATTCCACTTCGAGGCGGTCGCCCTCGAGGCGGGCACCGCCCACTTCGCGCCGCACCAGGCTGTCGGGGAGCACGAACGCACGTCGGTGCGGACCGACGGTAAGGAACAGTTCGCCGTCGGCGCGACCGAGTTGCACCTCGGAGCGTTCGGTGAACGGCAAGTGGACCGAGAGCACGAGGGAATCCCCCACCGCGTTGACCCGCAACGGTTCGACGTCGGCCATGCGGGCTACGACGTCGCGCCCCTCGTACAAATTCGCGGCAAACGCCGACAGCTGATCGCAACCACCGAGTTCGTGGCCGGCTAGCTCGGCCGCGAGCACGGGGAGCGGTGCGAAGGCATCCTTGATCACTTCGAGGTGCGCCGACTGCGACTGCTTCCAGCGGTTGAACCACGGATCGTCGACCGCGTCGGGAAGCATGCGGTTCGCGATCACCGCGTCGACGTGGTACCCGAACAGCGCGAGGTACGTGTACGTGCGGCGCGCTTCGGCCACCACCATGCGTTCGGGGTTCACGACCAGGCGCGCGCTCGTGATGTTGCCGTCGCAGAGGAGGTCGCGCACACCGTCGAGCCGGTCGTAGAAACGCCGGATGGCGCCGAACACCGCGTCGCCGGCGAGTGGGAGGTTCGTCATGCGGGCGACGAGCGGTCGCGTCAACTTGGTCAACCGCCGCTGGGTTTCGAACACGCGGTCCATGTACCAGCCGAGCACGTCGGGAAGGGAGAGGAGCCGGATCGTCTCCGCGGTCGGCGCGCAGTCGACCACAACCACGTCGAAGTCGCCCGACTCGGCGAACGCCTTGATATCCGCGAGCGCGAAGACTTCGTCGAGCCCGGGAATCACGGCGAGCTCTTCCGCCTCCATTGCGTCGGCGCCGGCCCAGTCGAGCACGTCGACGACATAGGAACGCACGTCGGCCCACGCCTCTTCGAAGCGTGTCCGCGCGTTGAGTTGCTGGCCCCACAGGTTCGCCGAAATCGGCGTCGGACGATCGCCGAGGCTTACGTCGAACGCGTCGGCGAGCGAGTGCGCGGGATCGGTCGACACCACGATCGTGCGCAGTCCGGATTCCGACGCGCGGATCGCAGTGGCGGCAGCAACCGTGGTCTTGCCGACACCTCCCTTACCGGTGAACAGGAGGATGCGCATGGGCCGGGGAGGTTATGCCACCCGCTCGACTTGCTTCTTCAACTCACGTAAGGCGTTGCCCATGATGAGCCCCGAGGCGCGCCGTTTGAGTAAACCCGGTAGGGGGATACCTATCTCCACCGCGAGGTCGTAGTGCACTCGGGTGGAGTCGTCGCCCTCGGGTTCGAACCGGTACCTGCCGTCGAGACGCTTGAGCATGTCGCCCTCGACGAAGTGCCACGAGAACGCCGCGGGCGCTTCCGAGTAGTCGTACGCCAAGGTGTACCGCACGCTGCGACCGAGCGCGGCGGCGCGGAACTCCACCTTCGTGCCTCGCCCTTCTTCGTCGAACTCGAGCACCTCGGCGCTCTTCACGTCTTTCGCCCATTCGGGATACGACTCGAAGTCGACGGCGACGTCGAAACAACGATCGGCCGCCGCTTCCACGCGTATCCGTTCGCTGGCGGTTTCGGTCATCGCCGCCCTCCTGTTGTGTTCGCCGGCGCGGGCCGAGACGGATACACGCCGTGGCGCGCACCCCAAAGCCCCGCGAAACCAAGCGGGAGCATAGGGACGAGCACGGAGAACGGGTTGGCGTACGCCGTTCCCGCCGCGATCAGGATCGACACGGCCAGCGCGCCGAGCAGTTGGCGGCGTACGTCCTTCGGGGCTGACCCCACGAGGAAGAACAGGGCGATGACGCTGACGTCGTCGCCGCGGGTCGTGCGCGCGATGGCAACGATCCACGCGTACAGCCAGATGGGCAGCGACACGAGGAACAGCGTGAGGCTGATACCCACCGCGACGCCGTCGAACGCATGGAGGCCGGCGGCGTCGGGAATGACGAACGCCGCGAAGATCGCGATTGTCACCCACGAGGCGAGGATGATCTTGCGCCCTTCCACGCGCGGAGCCTATGGGGAGAAGGGCGCCAACACCGAGAGGTCGCCGCGGGTGAGCGGCAGCAAGCGCTCGACGATGTGCTCGTAGCGGAAGGCGTCCACGGCTCGCCGCCGGGCCGCCTCCCCCATCGCGGCTCGCCGGGCGGGGTCTTCGAGCAGTTCGGTCAGGGCGCCGCGCACGGCGTCGACATCGCGCGGCGGCACCACGAAGCCGGTCTCACCGTCGGCGACGGCCTCGTGCGACCCCCCGCCGCGACCAGCGATCGACGGCACACCGCACCCCGCGGCTTCGAGGAATACCACGCCGAATCCCTCGGCTTCGAGCCCACCCCAGCGGTCCGCGCGGCACAGCATTGCGAACACATCCGCGGCCGCGTAGAGGGGCGACAGGTCGGCGTCGTCGACCCGACCGAGGAACCGCACCCGATCCGAAATCTTCCGTTCACGGGCTCGGCGTTCGAGGCGTTCACGGTCGCGGCCGGCGCCACCGACCGCGAGTTGAACGTCGACGTCGAGACGCGCCACTGCGTCGATCAGCACGTCGAAACCCTTGCGCGGCACGAGGCGCGACAACCCGAGTACGAGCGGACGGTTCGCGTCGAGCCCGAACCGCTTTCTCGTCTCCGCGCGCTCCGCGTCGTTCATCGCCGGCCGGAAACGGTCGACATCCACTCCGGGAGGCACGACGAGGGTCGGAAGCCGCTTCCCGGCGACGCGCCGCATCTCCTGCGCCGGGTAGGTACCCGCGGCGACGACACCCGCGGCGCGGCGCAACACCTGGCGTGCGGCGAAATGTTGCGGTGGTACGCGTCCCCAGATCGAGACCTCCGCGCCATGACCGATCACGACGTAGGGCGCGCCGCTCTTGAGGAACGGTCCGATCGCGCCGATCGGCAACATCGGATCGAGGAACACGACGTCGGCACGGACTTCGCGCGCGAGTGCATCGACGCGTCGCACGATCGCCGGCCCCGGCAACAGCACGCGCTCCCGCGCACGCTCGATCCGGAACGACTCGTCGGCGTCCCACGCGGCGGTGCCGGTGTACGAGGTGGTGAGCACCGTCGTCTCATCGGGTGGCAGGCGGCGCCACAACTCATAGAGGTACGACTGGATTCCACCGACCTTCGGCGGGAAATCGTTGGTGACGAGCAGTGACGGCACGGGTGTGCACGCTACCGAGCAGCCCGCAAACCCCAACGCCAAGTTGTGGGACTTCTACCCCCGTACGGGCGCATAAGTGCAACAACCTGGCGAGGGCGTGCGACGGGCGTTGGAGTCAGGTGCCCGCGGTGAAGCCGGGATCGGTGAACTCGGCGCGGGCGGCGTCGAGCGCCGGCGCTGCGCGCACACGCGTACGCGGGTCGATGCCGCTGCGCAGCAACACGAACGCGACCATCGCGAGCACCGCGCCGGTGCCGAACGCACCACGGTTGCCGGCCAGCGCGACCGCACCGCCGCACACGAGCCCACCGATCGCCTGCGACAGGTCGAAGAAGCTGCTGAACGTGCCGACGACCGACGCGCGTTCGTTGTCGGGCACGCCTTCCAACGAAAGCAGCAGGAGCGACGGGTAGAGAAGCGACATCCCCGCTGCGAACACCACCGTGCCGGCGAACAAGCCGGGTATGCCGCGCCACGCGGTCATGATCGTGAGACCGGCCGCGCTGAACGCGGTAGCGAGCGACCCGGCACGTACCGGGCCCATCGTGTCGGGGAGGCGGGCGGCGAAGATCCGCACCACGAGCACGAAGACTCCGTAACAGAGGAACACTCCGGCGGGGCTGTGGTGCAACTCGTCTGTGTAGAGCGGTACGAACGAGTTGAAGCCGGCCAGACCGATGAGCGACAGCGCGAGCACGGTGCCCGGCGCGACCGCGGCTCGATGCACGAGATGTTCCTCGCGCGCCGGCGTGCCCGTGCGCGGTACGTCGCGCGTCAACAGTCCGAGCAAGGACGCGCCGGTCGTGAGCACCGCGGCGACGACCCACGCCAGCAAGAACCGATCGTGCCCCATCACCGCCTCGCCGATCACCGGACCGAATGCGAGCCCGCCGTACACGGCCACCGACCAGTAGCTGACCGCCTCGCCCCGCCGTTCGGGCGGCGCGAGGTCGGTGATCATCGTCGCCGCGCCCACGAAGAACGCCGCTTCACCGAGGCCCGTCAACAGCCGCGCGCCTACCAACCACGCGAACGAGTGCACAACGCCGTACAACAGGGTGGAGACGGCGACGATCGCCGCGCCGGCCACGATCAACACGCGTCGGCCGATCCGGTCGCCGATCCGACCCGTGAACGGCCGCAGCACGATCGCGCCGAGGAAGAGAGAGCCAGACGCGACACCCACCGCGATGCTGCCGCCGCCCAATTCGTTTTCGACGTAGCGCGGCAACACCGGCAACAGCATCGACAGGGCGAGGAAGTAGAGCGAGCCCGACGCCACCACAAGGAGGAACCGCGGCGTCAACACCGAATCGGCGCGCTGCTCGCGCGAACTCATCCCGAGGCCGCTTTGGCTAGCGCGTCGTCCCACGAAGCGCGCTCGGCGATCATTCGCCGGTACTGCATCACCTGCCGCGGCCGGTTGAAGCCGAGCGCGCCGACGAGCCGACCGGCGCGACCGAAGAGCCCGACGAACTGGAACTCGTCGAGCGACCCGTGCGCGATGTGCAATTCCAGTTCGGCGCCGACGCGGCCCACCGTTTGGATCTTCACGTCGTACTGGTCGCTCCACACGAACGGGACCGGCGCGAACGGCGTGCCCGGATCCTCTTCGAGCAGCCGGTGCGCGACGTGGACGGCTTGTTCGGTCGCGTTCGTCCAATGTTCGAGGCGCATCAACTCGCCGTCGAACAACGGGTTCGGCCAGCGCGCGACATCGCCGGCCGCGACGATCCCTGGCGCGGCGAGGCACGATTCGTCGCACACGACGCCGTTGTCGATCGTGAGGCCCGACCGTTCGAGCCAGTCGGTGACCGGCACCACGCCGACACCCACGACGACGACGTCGGCATCGATGTGGGTGCCGTCGCCGAGGCGCACGCGTTCGACCCGACCGTCGCCTTCGATGCCCTCGACGGCGACGCCGAGACGCAGGTCAACACCGTGCTCGCGATGTAGTCGCGCACATGCCTCGCCGAGCACGGGACCGAGGCCCCGCACCATGGGTTGCGGAAGCGCCTCCAACACGGTGACGTCGAGGCCGCGCTTGCGGCACGTGGCGGCGATCTCCGAACCGATGAAGCCGGCGCCGATCACCACGACGCGCGGCCTCCCCTCCAGCAGCTCCCGGATCGCCAACGCGTCGTCGAGGGTGCGCAATGTGAACACGCCGGCCAGATCCGGTTGGCCGGGTAGTCGCCGGGGCGTTGCGCCCGTGGCGATCACCAACCCGTCGAACGCGACGCGCTCCCCGTCGTGCAGTTCCAGCTCGCGCGCGGCGACGTCGAGCGCCACGGCGCGCGCGTCGAGTCGCCAGTCGAGGTCCAGGTCGTCGACACCCTGCTTGCGCAGCACGATGTCGTCGGGTTCCGCCTCCCCCGCCAGCAGCTCCTTCGAAAGCGGCGGCCGGTCGTACGGCAGATGCGGCTCGTCGCCGATCGCAACGATCCGCCCGTCGAATCCTTCGCGACGCAGCGTCTCGGCGGCCCGAAGGCCCGCGAGCGACATCCCGGCGATCGCCACCGTGCGCAGTGAGGCCGCCATCGGCCCGCACGCTATCGAGTCGCCACAAAACTGACGCACACGTCATACTGGCTCGCCCACCCGCCCCGTACAGGAGCTGCCGATGCCCGCCGCGCGACCCGACCTCGACGTGTCCGGCCGGCCGCTGCGCCTTCGCGACGTCGACCTCGACACCTTCTTGCACCCGCGCACGATCGCGGTGATCGGCGCGTCGGAATCGGCCCGCAAACCGAACGGCGCGATGACCCGCAAGTTCAAGGCGTGGAGCGAGAAAAACGGCGCTCGCATGCTGCCCGTACATCCGCAGTACGAGACCGTGTTCGGGCTCCCCTGCTACGCATCGCTGGCCGACATCCCGGCCGATGTGGAGATCGATCTCGCGATCGTCCTCACGGGCAAGGCCGTCGACACCTACGAAGAGGTGGTGAAGCGCGGGGCCAAGTTCGCGGTGATCTTCGCGGCGGGCTTCTCCGAGACCGGCGACGCCGGCGCGGCGCTCGAGGCGCGACTCGACACGCTCGTGCGCGCGAACGACGTGCGCCTCCTCGGGCCGAATACGAACCTCAACGCCTTCGAAGACTTCGACGACACGCTCACCGGCCCCGCGATCGCGCTCATCACGCAGTCGGGCCATCAGGGCCGCCCCGTGTTCCAAGGCCAAGAGATCGGCATCCGCTTGTCGCACTGGGCGCCAACCGGCAACGAGGTCGACCTCGAATTCGCCGACTTCTGCCGCTACTTCGCCGAGCAACCCGAGGTTGGCGTCGTCGCCGCCTACATCGAAGGGTTCAAGGACGGCCGCACCTTGATGCTCGCCGCCGACCACGCGGCGAAGCTCGGCAAACCGATCGTGATCGTGAAGGTCGGGCGCACCGAAGAAGGCGCGTCGATGGCGCAGTCGCACACGGGTCATCTCACCGGCTCCGACGCCGTCACGTCTGCCGTCTTCCGCCAGTTCGGCGTAACGCGGGTGGATGGCCTCGACGAATTGCTCGAGGTTTCCGCCGCGTTCGCGCGCACGAAGCCCCCCAAGGGCGACGGTGTGTGCGTGTACGCGATCTCAGGCGGTACCGGCGCGCACATGGCCGACATGGCCGCCGCGGCCGGTTTGCGCCTCCCGCAACTCAGCGCGAAGACACAACGCACGTTGCACGACGGCTTGATCCCCGCGTACTTGCGGGTGTCGAACCCGGTCGACTGTGGCGGGCCCCCGGTGATGACCCCTGCCGGCCGCCAGATCCTCGACGCGATCGTCGCCGATCCGAAGGTGCACATCGTCATCTGTCCGATCACCGGCGCGCTCGAGACGATGAGCGCGCCGCTCGTGCGCGATCTCATTGCGGTGTCCGAGACCACCGACAAACCGATCTTCGTCGTGTGGGGCTCCCCGGTAGGCACCGAACCCGCGTACCGCGACACGCTCCTCCACTCGAAACTGCCAGTGTTCCGCACCTTCGCCAACTGCGTCACCGCGGTACGCGCGTATCTCGACTGGCACGGGTTCCGCGCCCGTCACACGTCGCCGTTCGACACCGCGCCCATATCCGCTCTGCCCGCGGCGAAGAAGGCACGCGCGCTGCTCGCCGACCTTGCTCCGGGCGACGCCCTCAGCGAGTGGCAGAGCAAGCAGGTGCTGAAGGCGTATGGCATCAAGACGTCGAACGACGTGCTGTGCGATTCTGCCGCGGGCGCGGTCCGGGCGGCGCAACAACTCGGCTTGCCGGTGGTGATGAAGGTTTCGTCACCCGACCTGCTGCACAAGAGCGACGCGGGGCTCGTGCGGGTCGGCGTGGCGAGCGCGAAGGAAGTACGCGCAACGTACGAGGACCTCCTGGCGAAGGCGCGCCGGGCCAACCGGCAGGCGCGCATCGAAGGTGTACTCGTGTCCGAGATGGTCACCGGCGGGGTCGAGACCCTCGTCGGCGTGTCGCACGACGACCTCTTCGGCCCGGTGGTGACAGTGGGACTGGGCGGCGTATTCGTAGAGGTGCTCGGCGATGTCGTGTCGCGCGTCCCACCCTTCGACCGCGACGAAGCCGAGCGGATGGTGCACGAGCTGAAGGGCTTCCGGCTGCTCGAAGGCGTGCGGGGTGCGAAGCCTTCCGACATAGACGCGCTGATAGACACCATCATGAAGGTGCAGCGCCTGGCGATGGATCTCGCCGGCGACGTGCGCGAACTGGATGTGAACCCGTTGGTGGTGCGGCCGCGTGGTGCGGTCGCCCTCGATGCCCTGGTGGTGAAGCGATAGTGACCGAAGAGATCGACGTCGAGGCACGCGCCGACGAAGAGCTGCTCTCGCGGCTCGACAACGGCGTGCTCTGGTTGACCATCAACCGCGCGGCGGCGGGCAACGCAATCCCCTACTACGTGCGCGACCGGCTGATCCGCTGGTTCCGCGACGCACATTCCGATCTCGCGGTACGCGCCATCGTGCTCACCGCTGCGGGCGAGAAACACTTCTGCACCGGCGCCGACCTCACGATCCGCCCGCCCGCGCCGCCGCAGCCCGATGGCGTCCCGGAACGCGTCGTCGGTACCGGCATCGACATGATGCGACGCGGTTTCCAAACGCTCATGCAGGCGATACAAGACTGCGAGAAACCGGTGATCGTGGCGTTGAACGGCACCGCTGCCGGTGGCGGGTCGATGTTCACGCTCGCGGCCGACCTGGTGATCGCGGCCGAGAACGCGCGACTCATCCAGGTGTTCGTGCGGCGCGGCCTCGTACCCGATGGCGGCGTCGCGTACTTGTTGCCGCGCATCGTCGGGATGCACAAGGCGAAGGAGCTCATCTTCTTCGGTGACGACCTGTCAGCCGCCGACATGGAGAAGCTCGGCATCGCGAACAAGGTCGTGCCGGCCGACCAGCTCATGGCGGCGACGAAGGAATGGGCCGAGCGCCTCGCGCAAGGCCCGACCAAAGCGATCGGCTGGTCGAAGAAGCTGCTCCACGATGCATCCGAACTCGACCGCCGAGGGCTGCTCGAAGAAGAAGCAATGCTCGTGGAACTCAACACCGGCACCCACGACGGCAGCGAAGGCATGAACTCGTTCCGGGAGCGGCGCCCCACCGAGTTCACCGGCTGGTAGGTCGCACTCGATGTCGTTCATCAAAGACAAGACCGCAGTCGTCGGGATCGGCCAAACCGCCTTCGGGAAAGGTCTTCCGGCCACCGAACTGTCGCTTGCGTGTCAGGCGATCTCAGCCGCGCTCGACGACGCCGGGATCGCGCCGTCGGAAGTCGACGGGCTGTCGTCGTACACGATGGAGCTGAATCGCGAAGTCGACGTCGCGCGCAATGTCGGGCTCGGCGACATCACCTACTTCTCGCAAGTGGGTTACGGCGGGGGCGCAGGTTGTGGCGCGGTGGGGCACGCCGCCATGGCCGTCGCGACCGGTCAGTGCAACGTCGCGGTCGCGTGGCGGGCCCGCAAGCGCGCGTCGAAAGCGAGCCGCCCCTGGGCGCAAGCCGAAGCGCGCCTCAGCGACCACTGGATGTGGAGCCGCCCGTTCGGCCTGCTGCGGCCCGTCGACGAAGTCGCGATGCTCACCCGGCGGTACATGCACGAATACGGCGGGACGCGCGATCACCTCGCGAACGTCGCGCTCGCGTTCCGCAAGCACGCGAACCAAAACCCCGCGGCCACGATGTACGAGCGACCGTTGACGCGCGACGAGTATCTCAACGCGCGCTGGATCAGCGAACCGTTGTGCCTGTTCGACAACTGCCTCGAAACCGACGGCGCGCTCGCGATCGTGATCACGTCGGCGGAACGGGCGAGAGATTGCCAGCAGGCGCCGGCGTTTGTTCACGCGTTTGCGCAAGGGCTCCCCGCTCAGCATCAGACGATGATCAACTACTTCAACGACGACCCGTTGCGCGGCCCCGCGTGGGCAACCGCGGAGAAGCTCTGGGCGAACGCCGACGTGACGCCGGGCGACGTGAAGGTTGCGCAGCTGTACGACGCGTTCAGCCCACTGATCCTGCTGTCGCTCGAGGGATACGGGTTCTGTGAACGCGGCGAGGCCGGACCCTTCACCGACAACGGCAACATCGAATGGCCGAACGGCGGGCTACCCGTGAACACGTCGGGCGGCGGGATGAGCGAGGCCTACGTCCACGGCTTCAATCTCGTGCTCGAAGGCGTGCGCCAGATCCGCGGCACCTCTCCGTGTCAGGTGGAGGGCGCCGACGTGTCGCTCGTCACGAGCGGCGAAGGCGTCCCGACCAGCGCCGTCCTCTTCACCAAGGAGCCCGCGTGAGGCTGTGGCAGAGACGAATCGAGGCGCGGTGAACGAGCGGAGCGAGCGAACTCGCAGGAGCGGCGAACGTACCGTTGGGCACGCGCTCGTCACTTGGGCCGCCGAGTGAGCGCGACCGAGGAGCAAGGTTTCTTACTTCCTGATCTCTCAGAGCCGACAGCAGCCGAGTTTTGGGCCGGCACCGCGCGCGGCGAACTGCTCGTGCAGGCGTGCGCTGCGTGCGGGAGATGGCGGCATCCGCCGCGGCCGATGTGCCCGCATTGCCGCTCGACCGAGATCACTTGGGAGCGCACGTCGGGGCGAGGTCGAGTGTGGTCGTTCGTCGTTCCGCACCCGCCGTTGCTGCCGGCGTATTCACCGCTCGCGCCTTACAACGTGATCGTGGTCGAGCTCGACGACGACCCGACGATTCGCTTCGTCGGCAACCTCGTTGCGACCGACGACGGGCCGATCAACGAGATCGACCCGCACACGATCGAGGTCGGCGAGCCCGTGCGGGTGGTGTTCCACGCCGTCGACGACGTCGTGCTTCCCCGCTGGGTGCGCGCGACGCGCGCCTGACGCGAGCCGACCCCGGCTTGGGGGGAAACCGGGGCCGGCGAACCCTCGACCGGCGGGGGGCCCGGCCGGGGTGTTTGGAGACGGGGTTCAGGCGGCTTGTGCGTCCTGCGCCCCATCGTCACAACGCAAACGGTTGAGAGTTCGTTCCCACCGCAGTTGCGAAGCGAGCCAGCGGATGGCTTCGCGTTCCGAGGAGTCGTTGGTGTCGTGCCGGGAGAAGCCTTCGTCTCGCCCTCTCCGGGACCATGTGGGGGTTGCATCTCGCATCGCCGTCTCTCTTCTCTAAGCGGTGCTACGTTTTTCTCAGTACCAACACCGGAGTGCCGATCCAGAGTGTCTTGCACAAGAGTATAGACACTGAAAGTATCTACTCTCATTGTAGTGGGTGCAACGGCAAAAAAGGTGGATTGTTGGCAGCCGAACCCTGTTGGCGCATCGACGACCTGGCCCAACGGGCCGGCGTCACGGTCGACACCATCCGCTACTACGCCCGCGAGCGGCTCCTCCCGCTCCCTGAGCGCTCCGGCCGCCACAAGCTGTACGGCAAGCTTCACTTAGAGCGGTTGGCTCGTATCCGTGAGCTGCAGGAACAACGGTTCTCGCTCGCGGCCATCCGGGCCATCCTCGACTCCGATCGGCCCGGTCTCGCCGAACTGTTCGGCGGTCCCAGTCCCGGCCTCACGCTCGACGACCTGATCGAACGGGCCGGAACCGAAACCGCGCTCGTCGAAGCGCTGCGTGAGATCGGCTTGCTCCCCGATCCGGCGGAGTTCGGCCGCGACGCCTACGACGAGAGCGACGTCGCCATGCTGCGGGCGGTGAACGACCTCGAACGGGTCGGGATGACCCGCGAGGTGCTCCTCGAGTTGGCCGGCATCTACGTGCACCACTTCCGGGTTCTGCAGGCGAGCGTGCACGCCGTTCTCGCCGGCGAGACCCGCGAGTGGGAACCCGGAGCGTTGTTCGAGATGCAGCGCGAACTCACCGAACACACCCATGAGCTGATCCCCGCGATCGAACGCGTCCTCAACTACGTCCACCAGCGCACGGTGCAACGCCTCACCCTCGACGCGATCGCCCAAGCCGCGGCCGACCAGGTGGGCGTCGGAGGCGTGCCGTTCGACGACCCGCCCACCGGCGAGCTTCCGGCGGTCTAGCTCGACACGTACTTCATCGCGCCGCAGACGTTGCCCTCGGTGTCGAGGAATTGCACCAACGTTCCGACCGTGGGGATCTCGACCTCGTCGTACACGATCGTGCCGCCGTTCGCGAGCACGCGTTCCCTCACCTCCGCGACGTCGTCGACGCTCACCGTGCACTCGAAACCGCGCATACCGGTGCCGTGAAGCGGTTCGAGTCGTTCGTGGAGCGCGCCCTCGATGCCGGGATCGTCGGGTGTTCCAGTATGAATGCGGAAGAAGCCCGGTGGACCCCAAGCCTCGAAGCGCCATCCGAACACCGCTTCGTAGAAGCGCTGCGCCCGCGCGATGTCGTCGGCGTGGATGGCAAAGTGCACCACGTTGTTCGCCACGGCATAAGCCTACGAACCTGCGACGCGCCGTGTACGTTCTCGCCCTCCGTGGCACTCGATGTCTCGGGTCGCCCAACTAGGAGACACACAAGCATGCGCAATGTCCCGCTCTTCGGCGTCACTGTCGCCGCGTTCGCCGCGTTGGTTTCTTGCGGGGGCGGGAGCAGCACTGCCAAACAAGCGACGCCGACCACGCCGAGCACCGCATCGGCGGGCACCACGGGCTCGGGTTCAACGGGCAACGGCGCGATGCCGGCGGCGCTGAAGGACTTCCCGGTACCCACCGGGTGGAAGATCGACAACTACGAACCCGGCACCGCCACGCTCTATGTGGACGACGGGCGTACGTTCCCCGCGATCGCCACCGCGTACCAGCAGGCGTTGAAAGACAAGGGCTTCGACGTCGGCGAGGTCACCGCCGTGGGTACCGACGTCAGTTTCTCCGCCCAGAAGGCAAGCGCGCAGGCACTGGTCACGGTGTCGGCGGCCGCGAGTACGCCCGCGCCGAACGACGTAGCGGTGCACATCGCGCCGTAACGCGCCGTAACGCGCCGAGCGTTATTCAGACTGGTCGAGGTTCCAGATGCGCACGGCGTTCGCGCCGGTGATCTTCTCGCGCTCCTCGGCGGGAATGTTGCCCATGGTGTCTTCGATCGACTTGCGCGAGTACGGCCAGTCGTTGCCGTGGTGCGGGTAGTCGGACGACCACATCATGTTCTCGACGCCAACGCGGTGGCGTAACTCGACGCCACTGCGGTCGGTGATGAAGCTCGCCGCGTTGTTCTGGTACCAGTAGTACGACGGCGGTTGCTTGATCGGCAGATCACCCCAGTTGCGGTTGCGCCAGTAGCGGTCGTCGAGGCATTCGATGAAGTGCGGCAGCCAACCCACACCCGTTTCGATCCACGCCACTTGCAGTTCGGGGAAGCGGTCGAACACGCCGGTGAAGAGCATCGAGGTGATGTTCCCGGCCGCCATCGAGAACACATGGCTCATGCCACCGATGGCTTTGGCGCGCGTCTGCTCGCTCGTCATGTCGTAGAGCGCGTTGCCCGACTTCGCAGCCGCTTTGCGCGACCCACTGCGCTGCTTGCGGCTGATGATGTTGATGTGGATCGATACGGGGAGACCTTCGTCGACGGCCGCGGCCCAGAACGGGTCGTCGTCGCGCGACAGGTTGCTCTCCCCCGACGGCCAGTTCGAGATCAGGACGCCCTTCGCCCCGCGCGCTTTCGCCTTGCGCAGCGAGTCGACCGCGACGTCGATACCGAGCGACGGAATCTGCGCGAGCCCGATGAGCCGGGTCGGATCGGGCGCGCAGAACTCCTCGAAGAGGAAGTTGTTGTAGGCCTCCACACCGGCGAGCACGAAGTCGTCGTCGTCGTCGCCGAGGAAGTGGCTCATGGTGCGCTGCGGCGGGAACAGGATCTCGGCGTCCACGCCGTCGATGTCCATGTCTTTCAGGCGCTCGGCACCGTTGTAACAGCCGGTGCGCGCCTCTTCGTAGGTGACGCCGTACCAACGGAAGTTGTCCCACGCCATACCCGGCGTGGACACGAGGCCGATGGGGTCGGGGTCGCCGCCTACCGCGGTGAGCCACGCGTCGCCGCCGGCCATGTCTTTCACCAGCTTCGGCGCTTTGTCCCCATACTTCGACGCGAGCCAGTTGTCCCAGATGTCGGGTGGTTCGAGGATGTGGCAGTCGGCGTCGACGATGTGGTACTTCGACATGCGGCCTCCCGGGACGCGAAGCGTTGGCCGTAATCTGACGTGCGTGTCAGCTTACCCGGGAGGGCGTTGGTGAGTAACTCACTACTCGAGGGCCTCGTGATCCTCGACCTCGGTGACGATCCGGCGGCGCGAGCCGCCCGGGTCCTCGGTGATCTCGGCGCGGCCGTGATCCGGGTCGTGCCGCCGGGGAGCGACAGCCTCGCCGGCACTGTGGGGCAGGCGTGGACCGCTCGGTCGCAAGTGCAGGAACTCGCGGCCGACGACCCCGCGTTCGACCAGGCCCTGCGATACGCCGACGTGGTGTTCGACACGCCGGGCGCGACAGGCGTGCACCACGTCGACCCGGGCCGCGCGCCGCAGGCGGTGTGGGTCACCATCACGCCGTTCGGCGCGACGGGGCCGCGGGCACAGTGGCGGGCGTCGGACCTGGGCGTGATGGCGGCGAGCGCCAACATGTTCTGCACCGGCGACCCCGACCGCGCGCCGGTGCGTTGCACCGAACCGACGGCGTACGCACACACCGGACCCGAAGCGGCGTTCGCCGCGCTCAGCGCGCTCTGGGCCGGAGGCGCGCAACACGTCGACGTATCGATGCAAGAAGTGGTGCTCGTGGCCAACATGACCGGGCCTGCACGCTTCCCGAAGAGCGGCTTTCGCGGTTCGCGCCGCGGGGCCAACATCGGGCGCACCCGTGAGATCTGGCCGACGAAAGACGGCTACGTGTCGTTCGGTCTGCGCGGCGGAAAGGCACGCGTGCCAAGCCTGTCGTTGCTCACGAACCTCGTCGCCGGCGACGACGTTCCCGGCGCGGCGGCGCTGACGGAACGCGATTGGAGCGAGTTCAGCCCGAACACCGCGACCGACGACGAACTCGCCGCGATCGAAGCGCCAGTCGCCGAGTACTTCTCGCGGCACACGATGCGCGAGCTCTACGAGATTGCGTGCGAGACGAACATGATGCTGGCACCGGCAAACACGCCGCCCGAGATCTACGCGTCGGAGCAACTCGCGTCGCGCGGATTCTTCGCTCCCCTTGCCGGCATCGCCCGCTTTCCCCACCACTTCGCATCGATCCGCCATCCGGAGTTTGCCGCTGAGACCGCGCCGGAGCGGCCGATGGGCGCCAACGCGGACGGCGAAGGAGGGGCCTGGAAAGGGGTCCGAATCCTGGAGTTCGGATCGGGAGCCGCGGGGCCGATCGCGACGCGTTACTTCGTGGAACACGGCGCGACGGTGCTGCGGGTCGAGTCACGCAGCCGCCCCGACTTCCTGCGGGTGTACTCGCTCGGGCCCGACAACCCGCACGGCCTCGAAGGCGCGCCGATGTACGACGGCCTCAACGTCGGCAAGCGCAATGTGACGCTCAACCTGAAGGACCCGCGCGCCGTCGAGTTGGTCCGCCGACTCGTCATGGAGTGGGCCGACGCGATCTGCGAGAACTTCGCGCCGCGGGCGATGAAGGGCTTCGGCCTCGACTACGACGCGCTCACGCAGATCAAGCCGGACCTCGTGATGATCAGCGCGTGCTTGAACGGCCAGACCGGCCCGCACAAGGACTACCCCGGCTTCGGCGGCCAAGGCTCCGCGTTGGGCGGCTACAACGCGCTCACCGGTTGGCCCGACCGCGAACCCGTGGGCCCGCATGGCACGATCACCGACTCACTTGCGCCGCGCTACGTCGCCGCCGCACTCGCGGCTGGGCTGCACTACCGGCGCCGCACCGGCAAGGGCGTGTACTTCGACGTGTCGCAGGTGGAAACCGCGATGCACGCCCTCGCGCCCTGGCTGCTCGACTACGAAGTCAACGACGTTGTGCGCGTGCGAGACGGAAACCGTCACGCCGGCGCGGTTCCGCACGGGGCATTTCCCTGCGCGGATGAGGTCGGGCTCAACGATCGTTGGGTCGCGATTGCGTGCTGGGACGACGACGACTGGGCCGGCCTCGCGCAACGGATCGACATCGACGACCCCGGGCTCGCGACGTTGGCCGGTCGCGAGGCCCGCGTCGACGAGGTCGAGGCGATGGTCGCGGCGTGGACCGCGGCGCGTTCACGAGCGGACGTCGCGAATACGTTGCAGGCCGATGGGATCGAAGCAGTTCCGGTGGCCGACTTCGGCGACCTGCACGACGATCCTCAACTCGCACACCGCGAACACTTCGTCACCAATACGCATCCGTTCATGGGCGAGGGGCTCTACGAACGCAACGGCTTCCGGCTGTCGGGTGCGCCCAGCGGATATGACCGCGCCGGCCCGACCCTCGGACAAGACAACGCGTGGGTGCTCGCCGAGCTGCTCGGTTTGTCGGCCGACGACATCGCGGCATTGGAAGCCGACGGCGCCCTCGAGTGAGTCCGGGGTGCCTCTTCGACGCGACGTCAGTACTGGCGGAAGTACGGCCGGTCGGGGTGCTGCTTTTCCAGCAGGATGAACACGACGCCGAACGGGTCGCGAAACCACGTCGTGCGCAGCCGCGCGACATCCGCGACGCCGCCCACGAGGAAGTGCGCGCCGTTTGCCTCGAGGTGCGCGCGCGTCGCGTCGATGTCGTCGCAGACGAGTCCAACATGGGTGAGCCCGTGGTCGGCGATCGAACGAGCGGCCCGCATGTCGTCACCTTCGGCGTTCGGGTATTCGATCACTTCGAGGACGCGATCGTCGCCGGCGCCGAACCCGACGATGGCCGCTTTCACGGCCACCGGAGACGGCAACAGCTCACCCATGTCGCGCTCGATCGCCTCACCCTCCATCCGGTAGGGCGGTGAGAGCACCTCGAGGCCGAGCACATCGCGGTACCAGGTGACCGCCGCATCGACATCAGGGACGCAGATCGCGCTGTGTGCGATGCCCGTGATCACGGTTGGCGGATCACGTCGTAAAACCCTGCAACATCGAACGCAGGAACATTTCGTCGGACTCCGCGGCGCGCCACGCGTCGAGCAAGCCGTTGCTCAGCGGGTCGCAGCCGTAGCGCAACGGGCCGTCGTCGTCGAGGATCGCGTCGGCGATGTCGCGCGCGGCGTCGGCGGTGGGCGTGTGCAGGTCGCGGATCCCCTTGCGGCTCTCCCACATGTGCTCCGCCATGGCCCGGTACTGCTCGTGCTCGATCGCGGCCGACGGGCGTTCCGACGTCGCGAGCATGTCGGTGGCAATCGGGCCGGGCATGATCTCGACCACTCGGATGCCGAACGGCGCGACCTCGGCCACCAACGACTCGCCGAGTGCCATCACCGCCGCCTTACTGGCGCGGTAGGCGGCGAGGAACGGCACCGGCGCGAGGATCGACGACGACGTGATGTTGCAGATGACGCCGCCACCGTTCGCCCGCAGCTTCGGGATCGCCTGCTGCGTCACCGCGACCAAACCGAACACGTTGGTTTCGAACAACCGCCGCCAGATTTCGATCGGCATCACTTCGATCGGCAGGTTGTCGTCTTCGACGCCCGCGTTGTTCACGAGCACGCGCAACCCGTCGGGAAGATTGATTGTCGACGGGTCGGTCACGTCGAGGCGCTCGACGCGCAGCGAACCCGTCGCGCCCGAAGATTCTTCGGCAAGCGCAGCTCCGGCGTCGGGGTCGCGCATGGTGGCAATCACGTCGAAGCCGCGCCGCGCCAATTCGATCGCCACCGCGCGGCCGATACCGCGGCTCGCACCCGTGACGACCGCCGTTCCCTTTGCGTCCATGCGTGCTCGCCCGCTTTCTGCCGATGGCGGCGGTAAACGTAGTAGCCGCGCGCATTGGTAGGGTCCGGCGCCCGTGGATCTGCACTTCACGCCCGATCAAGAACGCTTCCGCGCCGACGCGCGCAAGTGGCTCACCGACCGTCTCGACGGGCCCTTCGCCCTCGTACGCGGTCGCGGCGGGCCCGGCGACGAACACGAACTGTTCGACGAACGGCTCGCATGGGAGCAAGAGCTCGGTCGCCACAACTGGATCGGGCTCGGCTGGCCGGCCGAGTACGGCGGCCGGGGTGCGACGCTCGTGGAGCAGGTGATCTTCTACGAGGAGTACGCGCGTGCCGGAGGCCCCGGCCGGGTCGGCATCGTCGGTGAAGGGCTCCTCGGCCCCACGATCGTGCACTTCGGTTCCGACGCGCAGAAGCACCAGTTCCTCCCGGGCATCCTGTCGGGCAACACGATCTGGTGCCAGGGCTACTCGGAACCGGACGCCGGCTCCGATCTCGCCAACGTGCAAACGCGCGCCGAACGTGACGGCGACGAGTGGGTGATCACCGGGCAGAAAACGTGGACGTCGCTCGCAACGTGGGCGCAATGGATCTTCGTGCTGTGCCGCACCGACCGTGACGCACCGAAGCACAAGGGCATCTCGTACCTGCTCGTGCCGATGGATCAGCCCGGCATCGACGTGCGCCCGATTGTGCAGATCACCGGGCACAGCGAGTTCAACGAAACGTTCTTCGACGGTGCCCGCACGCCAATCGACAACGTGGTCGGCGACGTGAACGACGGTTGGCGGGTCGCGATGGGCACGCTCGCCTTCGAGCGCGGCGCGTCGACGTTGGGGCAACAACTCACGTTCGAGAACGACCTCCGAGAGATCACCGACCTCGCGCGACGCAACGGCTTGCACTGCGACCCCGTGTTCCGCCAGCGACTCGCACAGGCATGGATCACGTTGCGCGTCATGCGGTACCACGCGCTCCGTACGCTCCCGATGATGGAACACGGCACGCTCACTCGCGAAACGTCGATCCACAAACTGTTGTGGGCGCCGTTCCATCGCGCGCTCGGCGAACTCGCTATCGACGTGTTGGGCTCCGATGGGATCGCCGGGATCGCCGGGATCGCCGGCGGCAACGACCGTCTTACCCGGCTGTTCCTCTACACGCGGGCCGACACCATCTATGGCGGTTCGAACCAAGTGCAACGCAATGTGATTGGCGAGCAGGCACTCGGCCTGCCTCGAGAGCCGAGGTGACGAGCGCATGACCGCGACACCCCCTTACCCCCCCGCTCGCGGGCTGCTCGCGGGCAAAACAGTGCTCGTCACCGCCGCGGCAGGTACCGGCATCGGTTTCGCGACCGCGAAACGCTGCGCGGAAGAAGGCGCCCGGGTCGCCATCAGCGACATCCACGAACGCCGCCTCGGCGAAGCGGCCGACGGGTTGGCCGAGGTAACCGGCGAACGTCCGCCGGCGTTCCTCGCGAATGTGGCCGTCGAAGACGACGTGCAACAACTCTTCACGCGCACGATCGACGCACTCGGTGGTGTCGACGTGTTAGTGAACAACGCCGGCCTCGGAGGCACCGCGAACCTCGCCGAAATGACCGACGAGCAATGGTTCCCCGTGCTCGACGTCACGCTGAACGGCACAATGCGCATGATGCGCGCCGCTTTGCAGCACATGATGCCGCGCAGTCACGGTGTCATCGTGAACAACGCCTCGGTTGTCGGCTGGCGTGCGCAGGAAGGACAGTCGCACTACGCAGCGGCGAAAGCGGGCGTGATGGCGCTGACGCGCTGCGCCGCGCTCGAAGCCGCGCAGTCCGGTGTGCGCATCAACGCCGTCGCGCCGTCACTCGCGATGCACCCGTTCCTCGCGAAAGTCACCACCGACGAACTGCTCGCCGAGCTCACGACGCGCGAAGCGTTCGGGCGCGCCGCCGAACCGTGGGAAATCGCAAACGTGATCGTCTTCCTCGCGAGCGACTACTCGTCGTACATGACCGGCGAAGTCATCTCGGTAAGCAGCCAACACCCGTGATTAGCGTGCGTCGCTACGCAACACTATTTGTTGTCTAGCGACGCACGCTCGGTGTTCTTGGCGGCGTTTTGGTAGGCGGGACGTTCGCCGCCTCCGTGCACGAGTACGTTCGCGCCGCTCACGTAGCGAGCGAGTGGCGATGCGAGGAACAGGCAGACGTCCGCCACGTCGCTCGGCTGCGCCATCCGGCCGAGTGGGACCGTCGCACCGACGGCGGCGATGCCTTCGTCGTCGCCGTAGAACAGGTGAGCCTGTTCGGTGACCACCAAGCCCACTGTGACTGCGTTCACCCGCACCTTCGGCGCGAACTCCACCGCGAGGGTCTCGGTGAGATTGAGCAGACCGGCCTTCGCGGCGCCGTACGCCGCGGTGGTGGGCGAGGGCCGCACCCCACTGACGCTCGCGATGTTCACGATCGTGCCGCCGTCGTCTTGGTCGCGCATCACTGCGTGCACCTTCTGCGCAAACAACAGCGGCGCCACGAGGTTCAACTCGATGATTGCCCGGGAGAACTTCGGTGAGGCGGTGGCGGTGTCGGCCGGCGGCGACCCGCCCGCGTTGTTCACCAACACGTCGATACGGCCGAACCGCTCGAGGGTGAACTGCACCACCGCGTCGATCTCGTCGGCGTCGCGAACGTCGGCCGCGATGAACGCAGCCGCGCGCTCCCCCGCCGTGGGCAACGTGTCGGGTTCGTGCCGGCAGCACACGACGACGTCGGCGCCGGCCTCCAAAAAGCGCGACGCAATCCCGCGCCCGATGCCACGACACCCACCCGTGACGATCGCAACCTTGCCCGCGAAGTCGAGTTCATCACTCACGGTTTCGCTCCAGGCCGCCCCAGGCGGGACGGCCCGACGGCGGGCCGCTCGGGCCCCGCTCGCTGCGCTCGCTCATGAGGCGTGGTTGATCGCGCGCCAGACGCGCTCGGCGGTACACGGCATGTCGATGTGGCGAACGCCGAGATGTGCGAGCGCGTCGATGACGGCGTTCTGCACTGCCGGCGTAGCGCCGATGGTGCCGGCCTCTCCGATGCCCTTCGAACCCAACGGGTTCAAGGGTGTCAGCGTCTCCATCTCGACCCGCTCGAAGCTCGGGAACTCAGCCGCCGACGGGAACGCGTAGTCCATGAAGTTCGCGGTCAGCGGGTTGCCGTCGTCGTCGAAGCGCACCTCTTCCCAGAGTGCCTGCGCCGCTCCCTGCGCGACACCGCCGTGCACCTGCCCGTCGACCACCAGTGGATTCATGATGCGGCCGGCGTCGTCGCATGCGATCAGCCGAACGAGTGTGACCGCGCCGGTATCGCGGTCGACCTCGACCACCGCAACGTGCGAGCCGAACGGGAACGTTCCCGCCGGCGGCTCGAAGTCGTACGCGGCCTGGAGTGTGGCGTTGCCGGGGCGGCGCACGAATTCGGCGCCGACATCGGCCCACGAACGCGACACCGCCGGGGTGCCGACGACGTTGAAGTGGCCCTGGTCGCGGTCGAGCACGATGTCGTCGGGGTTCGCCTCGAGCAAGTCGGCCGCGAGATCGCGCGCGAGGCGCACCAACTCCTCGGCTGCACCTTGCACTGCCGAACCACCGGCCTGCAGTGATCGCGAGCCGCCGGTGCCGTTGCCTCGCGGCACGTCGTCGGTGTCGCCGTGCCGCACCTCGATGCGGTCCATCGGGATACCCGTGACGTCCGATGCGAGCATCGCGAACACGGTCGCGTGCCCCTGGCCGTGCGGCGACGTGCCGGTTCGCACGATCGCCCGCCCATCGGCAAGCACTTCGACACTGCCGTACTCCCCCTCGCCTCCACCGTTCGTGATCTCGACGTACGACGACAGACCGATGCCGAGCAGCGTGCCATCACCCTGTTCGCGCCGGCGCGCCTGCTCGGCGCGCAGGTCGTCGTATCCCGCGGCGGCCAACACGCGATCGAGCGCGCCTTCGTAGTCGCCGCTGTCGTAGGTCGCGCGTGTCGGCGTGGTGTACGGAAACACGTCGGGCGCGAGGAAGTTGCGGCGTCGGAGCTCGGCGGGCTCCATTTCGATCTCGGCCGCGAACCGGTCGACCATGCGCTCGATTGCCGCAGTCGCTTCGGGTCGCCCGGCACCGCGGTACGCGCCGACCGGCGTGGTGTTCGTGAGCACGGACGTAATTTCGACGTCGACCTTTTCGAGCGCGTACACACCGGGCGCCATCATGCGGGTGAGGAACGGCAGCATCGCGCCCTCCTCTGCGTACGCGCCGGAATCCTGCACGATGCGAAGCTGGTACGCGAGCAACTGTCCGTCGCTCGTGCCACCGAGCGTCGCGTACTGCACCTGGGCGCGGCCATGGCCCAGCGCCATCATCGACTCGGTGCGCGTCTCGACCCAGCGCACCGGTCGGCCGATCCGGCCCGCAAGCCACGCGACCAGGATCTCCTCGGGGTACGT